>DASSDP010000132.1:0-29747 GCA_035697085.1 Actinomycetota bacterium | reverse complement strand
GGTGGGGCGTACAGGATTCGAACCTGTGACACATGGGTTAAAAGCCCGCGCTTCCACCTGCATCTACCTGCGAAAACGCACCACCTTTGAGTTCCGTGACACATCTGCGACGCACTAGGAAAAGGACATTCCAGTCACCGTGCGACTGCCGGAACTCCGGGTCCGTACCAACCGCCAAGGGGACTCAGGCCTCGTGCAAGGGGCTCCGGCTTCAGTCCTCCTGGCAACGCTTTAGCTGGTCCTCGGAAAAAAGACGGCGTCGCCGTCAGCGCACGGCAGTCCTTGTGCATCCATGAATGGTGGGAGCAGAGAATGAGGTCGTGCCCTTTCCCTCCGAACGGGTCGAGGTATGGGCCCGCTTCGACGACTTCTTCGAGAAGGAGCACGAGCGCCTCTTCAAGGCGCTCTATTTCGTGGCAGGGAACCGCCACGACGCGGAGGAGCTGATGCAGGACGCGTTCCTGAAGCTGTGGGAGCGGTGGGGGGAGATCCATCGGATCGCCGATCCGACCGCCTACCTGTTCCGCGTCGCCCTGAACGGGTTCCGGATGCGGCGGCGCAGGGCGGCGATGTCCATCCGGAGGGTCGCCTCCATTCCGGAGAGGGGTGACGCGTTCCTCGATGCGGAGATGCGGGCGGATATTCGGAGGCTCCTGCTCGCGGTTACCCCGCGTCAGCGGGCCGCTCTGCTCCTCGTGGACTTGCTCGGCTATCCCTCCGACCAGGCCGCGGGCATCCTGGGCGTGCGCCCGTCCACGGTGAGGGCCTTGGCCACCAAGGGCCGCCAGGCCCTCCGGGCCATGGAGGGAGGCCTCGATGCCTGACGTCCACGAGATCTTCCGGTTGGCCACGGAGAACGTGCGTCCCGACCCCGGCGCTCTGGAGCGGCAATACCGAAGCCAGCGCTGGAAGGTGGTCAAGCAGAAGACCGGTGTCTACGCACTCGTCGCCGGCTTGGTGATCGCCGGCATCGTCTTCGGCGTCAGTGCGCTGCGGGAGAGCGACGACCGGCCCCAGGTCCCCGGGAGCACGCCTCGCCTTCAGGAACCAACAGTGGCAGAGCTGGCCGGCATCTGGCTCGTCGATGACGACAACCTCCCGTTTCTGGTCCGCTTCAGCACGGACGGAACGTACGCGTTCGACAAGATCGGGATGCTGGATACGAGCCCCGCGGCCGCCGGGACGTACGAGGTGTCCGGCCGAACCATCACCTTCACGAACGGGCAGTCGCAGGGCTGCCCCGCCGGGGACCGATGGGCATGGCGTGCGGGACTCACGGAAGAGCTGCGGCTACACGTTGTCGGCCTCAGCAGAGCCGACGTGGTCGGCGCCGACGGCTGTGGCTGGGTCGGCGAATCAACGTGGACCCGGGTCTCCCCAAGCTCGCCGGCCAGCATGCAGATCACGGCCGCGCCCTCGCCGGAAGGCGCCCCCCCATCGACCGAGTCGGCCCTGCGGGGTATCTGGCTCCTCGAGGAAAGTGGGTATCTGCTTCGGTTCGGTTTGGACGGAACCTACGCCATCGACGATGAGGGCAGGCTCGGCAGGGACCCCGATGACGTGGGCACCTTCAAGGTCGACGGGCGAGGCGGCCTCACCCTCACGAGCGGGGCGAACTCCCGGACGTGCGCCCAGGGTGACGTGTGGGTCTGGGAGAACGTCCGGCTGGCGGGAGCCACGCTTCGGGGAGTGGTCGCCGAGAGCGCGTGTCCGAACGACGTCGGAGTCGACCTGGCCTGGCTCCGGCTTTCACCATGACCGCCGAGCCGATCAACGGCTGCGGCAAATGACTGAGGGAAGGGAGGCACGATGAGATCTAGCACCGGCTTGTGGGCCCCGCTGGCGATGTCGATCGCTCTACTCGCGTCGGCCTGCGGAAGCGCCGCCGTCGAAGAGCCTGCCGTGGAGGAGACCTCGCCCGCGGTCGAGGGGCGGGTCCCCACAAGAATCGATCTGAACGGCATCTGGCTCCAGGTTGAAGACCCCGACTCACTTGGTGTGCTGGTCCGGTTCAGTGCCAACAGCACGTTCGCCATCGATGATGGGGGAGAGCTCGCAACGAAGCCGGATGCTCTGGGGAGATTCGGACTGGACGAAGACACCATCACTTTCACGAGCCAGGGGTCGAATCTGTGCGCCGAGGGAGACAGCTGGGCATGGCAGGCGAGCCTCCCCGAGAACGGGCGCCTCCACATCGTGCACACGGAGGAAGCCTCGGATCCATGCCGGAGTCCGCTCAACACGGAATGGACATTGATCCGGGTTATGCCCAGGCCCTACATCGAGGGGTCCGCGGCCTTTCGCGCGGTCACCGACGCGGGACCAACTGAAGGGCCGCCCCCGACGGCGAACGACCTGGCCGGCATCTGGTACTCGCCCGAAGCTCCCCTGGTCGCGTTAGGACCGGACGGCACGTTCATCATCGACAACAAGGGATCGCTGGATACGGATCCGGCCGTCAGAGGGACGTACAAAGTGGACGGGAACACGATGACCTTCACGATTGGGGGAGGGGGCGCCTGCACCCCTGGGGACAGCTGGTCGTGGCAGACGAGTCTCCCCAAAGATGGGCTGGTGCACATCGTGCACAGCGAGGAAGCCTCCGGCAATTGCCGGGTGCCGTCCGGGAGCGAATGGACATTGATCATGGTGTCCCCGAGCTCCCCGGCCAGTACCGAGGTCAGTGCTGAGATTACCGTCGCCGGGACCGCCGGGTAGGCGCTCGGCGGCGCGTTCACGTGCGATCCGAACTTCTTCCACGCTACGCTAGCCACTTTTACGAATTTCGCCACGACGGCGGAGGATCAAGCGCATACGCTTGCGGCCCCGGGCGTATGCACCCCGAGCACTTGACCGGAGGGACAGTACGCAGTCGGGTCCGGGACCAGCTTCTCGGCCCCGATGGTTACCGGAACCGTCGCCCTGTGCATCTCGTCAGGGCCCTGCGCGGGACTAACCCTCAACAGATCACCGCCAAGATCGTGGCCGACGCGTCCGCCTACAACCAAGCTGTTCCCGACTACGGCTTCCAGCGTGATCCGCTCAGGCCACTCAGCGGAAGCTACTTCGGCTATCTGATCCGCGCGGCCCTCTTCTGAGTTTCGGAGGCAGGAGCTCCGAATTGGAGTCCCTCTCGTCTACTGCCGTCGTGGATCATCTAAGCCCGATGGCTGATAGGGCCGGTCGATCTCGGGGTGGTGCCGGGCCGGGCCAGCGGGACCGCTTCGTCGGGAACCTGGTTGTTGGTGACGCAACGGTGACGCATTCGACTCCGTGACGCGCTTTCAACGTCGTGAATCGTCGTCAAACGTCGGGTAACGCATCACGTCGCCATGCGCCCGGACCAGCGCGTTTCCGACGCCGCCTATTTCCGCTGGTGGGGCGTACAGGATTCGAACCTGTGACACATGGGTTAAAAGCCCACAGCTCGACTAGCTTCTACCTGCGGAAACGCACCTTATTTGAGTTTGGCGACGCGTCTGCGACGCGCAAGAGAAGGGACATTCCAGCCATCGCCGGGATCGCGGGCCCAGAGGTTCAATCGACCGGGCCCGACGTGGCGCCGCGTACAACACGAAGGGCTATGATCACCCAGGCACAGCGTCGAAGGGGCCCGCGATGCGGCGGTTACTGATCGTAGAAGCGATCGTCCTTCTGATGCTTGCCCCGAGTCTCGCTACTTTCGCAGCGCCCGGTGACACCATCCTTGTCTCCGCTTCCGACCTTGGGCTGAAGGCGAACGGCGACAGCAGGACTCGATCGCTATCGGCGGACGGTACCAAGGTGGCGTTCCACTCGTACGCCGACAATCTGGATCCCGCCGATACCGACACGATGGGCGACGTCTATGTCAAGGACGTAGCCACGGGTGATATCACCCTGGCTTCCACGTCCGACGTCGGGGTAAAGGGGAACAGCGACAGCTTCCACCCAACCATTTCGGCTGACGGGACCAAGGTGGCGTTTCAATCGCGGGCGACGAACCTGGGCCCTCTGGATCTCAACCAGAATGAGGACATCTACATTAAGGATCTGAAGACCGGCGATCTCACTCTCGCCTCCACCCGTGACCCCGGGACGCAGGGACGCGACGATTCCGGCGTCTTTGCGGCGCTTTCGGCCGACGGTAACAGAGTCGCGTTCGCGTCGTATGGCAGGAACCTCGACGCGGACGCACCCGACGGCGACTTCAATTTGGATATCTACGTGAAGGATCTCTCGACCGGCGATGTCATGCTTGCGTCCATCACCCAGGCGGGGGTCAAGGGGAACCGCAGCAGTACATGGCCGGCGATCTCGGATGATGGCACCAGCGTGGCGTTTGAATCGGCCGCAACGAACCTCGATCCGGCTGACGCCGACACCGCGGCGGACGTCTACGTCAAGGATCTCACCACTGGAAGCCTCACGCTCGCCTCCGCGCCGGACGCAGGGCCCAAGACGGAAAGCATTAGTGACGAGGTGTCGCTCTCGAGCGACGGGACCAGGGTGGCGTTTCGATCCTTCGCCCACCTCGACCAATCCGATACCGATGCCCTTCCCGATGTCTACGTAAGGGATGTGGCAGCCGGCTCCATCACCTTGGCTTCCACGTCGGACTTCGGTGTGAAGGGTGACGACTGGAGCGGCTTTCCCAAGATCTCAGACGACGGGACCAAGGTGGCGTTCGAATCGCTCGCAACGAATCTCGATCCAACCCACACCGAGGGCGGCGGAGCAAGGCCAGACCTCTATGTGAAAGATCTCGTGACTGGCGACATCACTCTCGCGTCCACTTCAAGTGGCGGCGTGCCCGGGAACTACGGGAGCTCTTGGCCAGCGATCTCGGCCGACGGGACCAAGGTGGCGTTCGAGTCCCACGCCACGAACCTTCACCCGGCCGATACCGATTTGGTCCGGGATATCTACCTCAAGGAGCTGGCCGTGGCCGATCTGTCCGTGTCCAAGACCGACTCCCCGTCCCGGGTACCGGTTGGGCGAAACCTCACGTACACGGTAACGGTGGCAAACGGCGGCCCGGACGCGGGGACGGCAGTCTTCGTTACCGATCAACTTCCACCGAGCGCCACATTCGTGTCCGCGACCCCGAGCCGTGGTTCGTTCGAGGAGACGAACGGGACGATCACCTGGGCCGTGGGAACGCTGGGGAGCGGGACCACTGCCACGCTCGAGATCGTCGTGAACCCAAGGATGGCGGGGACGATCACTAATAGAGTGTCGGTCTCGGCCACAGCATCCGATCGGAATCTCGCGAACAGCGTGGACTACGAGGACACCACGGTTTGCCGAATCACCTCGCGACGGTCCTCGATTCCCTGCGGGTAGGGAAGCATTCGACGGCAGGTGAGGGAGATGGCGGATCGCCAAGCCACCTCGTTTGCACTACAGTCCGTGGGCGAGAGGTTAACGCCCGGGCCGCACGACCGGGAAGGTATTGAACACCCGGCCCTCGGGCCGAAGGAGTATGGCACGATGATGTCCGTGTGTGCCAGCCACCGAACGACTCTTGTCGTGGCCGGGGCACTTGCCCTCTTACTTATTCTGGCGACTCCGGGAGCCGCCGACCCTGGCGATCTTGATCCCACGTTCGACGGCGACGGGAAGGTCACCACGCACATCATGTTCACCGACGAAGCCCATGGGGTGGCCATCCAGGCGGACGGGAAGATCGTGGCGGCTGGGGTCACTGTCTGCGACGGGTGCGCCAGCCCAGTGACGCCTCACGATTTCGCCCTGGCCCGCTACCACAGGGACGGCTCAATCGACACGACCTTCGATGGCGACGGGAAAGTGATAACGGATTTTGACCTTGGCGAGGACCAGGCGTTCGCCGTGGCCATTCAGGCAGACGGCAAGATCATCGCCGCCGGGAGTGCAAACGGCCCCAGCGCTTACGACTTCGCCGTGGCGCGATACAACGCCGACGGGTCGCTCGATCCCACTTTCGACGTCGACGGGAAGGTGACCACGGACTTTGCCGGAGGAAATGACCAGGGCCGCGGGGTGGCCATCCAGGCCGATGGCAAGATCGTGGTGGCAGGAGTGGCATTCAGCGCCGCCTGCTTGCCCTGCGACGGGCCAGCCAGCGACAATTTTGGCCTGGCCCGGTACAACCCGGACGGTTCCCTCGATCCCACCTTCGGTTTCGTCGGGAGACAGGTCACGGACTTCGACGTCGCCGGCCCGGACGAAGCGAGAGGCGTCGCCGTCCAGTCGGACGGGAAGATCGTGGCGGCAGGGGTCGCGATCTGCGATCCCTGCGTCTTGCCGGTCACGCCCCTCCCGCACGATTTCGCCTTGGCTCGCTATACCACGGACGGTTCTCTCGATCCCACCTTCGATGGCGACGGGAAGGTAAAGACCGACTTCGGAGGTCCCGACGAAGCCAACGCCGTCGCGCTCCAGGGAGACGGGAAAATTGTGGCCGCTGGAAGCGCGACTCATTCCTCCGGGGCGCTCTTATTCGCCCTGGCTCGTTACAAAGGCGATGGGGCACTGGATACGACCTTCGACGGAGACGGGAGGGTCACCACGATGGTCGCGAGCGACGACGAAGCCCGCGGAGTGGCCATCCAGAGAGACGAGAAGATCGTGGCCGCTGGACTCGCCTGCAATCTGTGCATAGGGGGACCGGACTTCGGCCTGGCGCGCTACAACACGAACGGCGCGCTCGACACGGTCTTCGGCGGAGGGGATGGGACGGTCACGACCGACTTCGGCGCCGGCACCCTCGACTATGCGAATGCCGTCGCGATCCAGGGAGACGGGAAGATCGTGGGCGCAGGATTCAGCGACGGCGACTTCGCTCTGGCCCGATACAAAGTCTGCCGCGTGTCGTCACGAAGGTCGTCAATCCCCTGCCGATAGCAAGGCCGTCCCGCCCCTTCGCGGGTTGGTCCAGTGTGGCGTGATGCTTCGCTAGGCCAGACGCTGGAGGACGCGCTCCTCACCGGCTGCTATTAGCTCCTGGGCGTGCCGTCCTCTGCCTCACCGAGCGTTCGACGGCGGCCTCGTAGCGTCCTTTCCTCCGCTTAGTCCGATTGGCCGGGCAAGGCGCCTACGGCGACAGGATCGCGAGACCGTAGTCGTAATTACTGGGGATGGATGACGCTCCAACCGAAGCCAGCAGCGATGCTTCGGAGGTCGCTCCCAACAGGAGGTTGACCGTGGACGAGCGTGACCGGGAGAACCACGACAGGATCTCACGTCGGCGCATGATCAAGCGGTTGGGTGCGGCCACGGCGGTGGGATGGACGGCACCTGTTCTCAGCACTGTGGGAATCCCTGCCTTTGCGCAGGGATCTCCGTTCGACCCGTGCACAGACTGCGTCCCCCTGGGAGCGACAGGTCAGGAGCACTGTGCCGCCCAGCCCGATTGTGCCGGGGAGTCCCCGGGCAATCCGTGTAGTTGCCTTCGCACCCGACCGGGGACAGGCAGCCCATGCCGCTGTCACTCCTGCGTGTTCTGCGACAACCCTGCCGTCACCCCGTGTGGAACCCAGCCCGGGGCCGGTCCATGCCCGCCAGGATGGATCTGCGCCATGTCATGCTGCTCCGACCCAGCGTCCACAGAGGATTTCAGGTGCCACCCGGCCTGCGCTGGTGGAGACAACCCCGACCCGTGCGTTGGTCTGCGGGCCGCCGGCAGCGGTCTGACCTCCATGGGCTAATAAGTCCGAGGCGGAGGTCGTTTCACGTTTGGCTTCCGGCTTCCCGCGCCAGGTCTGAAGAATGACGAGGAAGTCCATTCGTGGGCGTGACGCGACGGTGACGCGCTCGGGTTTCGTGACGCGCTTTCAACGACGTGAAACGTCGTCTAACGACGCGTAATGCACCATGTCGCGTGGGCCACCACCAGCGCGTTTCCGCCACGGTCGCTTTTCCGCTGGTGGGGCGTACAGGATTCGAACCTGTGACACATGGGTTAAAAGCCCACGATTCGATCCTTTCCCACCTGCGGAAACGCACGTGTTTTGAGTTCTGCGACACGTCTGCGACGCGGCGACACTAAGAGTCGTCTTGCCTGCGCCAGGGCCGCTTGCTTGCCTCTTTCAGGTTGTGAAACAATCCAGTTCAGCTTGGTTCTTCGCGCCTAAAGGAACCGGCACCTGGAGAGGAGGAGTGGGCCCTCACGCTCCTGATGTGACTCCCGCTGGCGGCAGTCGACCGCTCCTCGAGCGGGAGGCAGAGGTCGCCGCTCTCGACGACGCGATCCACTCGGCTCTCGCGGGCAATGGCAGCGTTGTTATTGTCGAAGGCACCGCAGGAATCGGCAAGACCCTGCTGCTCGAGGAGGCGTCCCGTCGCGCCACCCGCAAAGGGATCCGCGCGGTTACAGCCCGGGCTGCGGTGTTGGAGCGTGACTCTGGCTTCGGAGTGGTTCGCCAGTTGTTCGAGCCGGTCGCTCATAGAGCCGACCCTGAGGCGCGGCGCCGGCTGCTGGAAGGCGCGGCCGCAATCGCTGCTCCGTTGGTCGCGCCAGACGCAGCGAAGCCAGCCGCCGCGCCGGCCAACCCAGCGGCCGTGCTCCACGGGCTGTACTGGCTGACAGCCAACCTCACCGATCCCTCGCCTGTGCTTATCACCGTAGATGACCTGCATTGGTGCGACTCGCCGTCCCTGCACTTCCTTGCCTACCTTTCTCGGCGTCTCGAGGGAATGAAGGTATTGGTCGTCTGCGCACTTCGGACGGGCGATCCCCAGGTCGATGCGGCAGCTATCGCCGAGATGGTGACCACGCCCGAGACGCGGGTTCTCCGACCAGGCCCGCTGAGCGCCCATGGGGTGGGACAGATCGTGCGCTCGGAACTCAGTGCTGGCGCCGACGAAAGCTTCATCAAGGCATGCTTGGACGCCACCGGCGGGGTTCCGTTCCTGATCAACGAGTTGATCAGCGCGTTGAGATCCGAAGATGTCGAGCCAACGGACGAGGCGGCATCGAAGGTCGCCCGCATCGGGACCCGGAGCATTGCCCACGCAACTATGCAGCGTTTGTCCAGCCTTCCACCGTCGGCCGGTGCCGTGGCTCGAGCCGTTGCGATTCTCGACCGCCACGCTCGGCTCGACCGCGTCGCAACGCTCGCGGACGTGGATCCAGAAGAGACCCGAGCAGGGGTCGATGCGTTGATCCAGATGGAGATCCTGACTTCCGGAATGCCGGTGAGGTTCGCGCACCCGCTTGTGCAACAGGCCATCTACGATGAGACCCCTTCTGCGGCTCGAGGCGACGCACATGGCCGGGCCGCGGAGATACTCGCGGCTGAGAAGGCGCCCCCCGATGAGATCGCCACCCACCTCCTTCTGACCGAGCCGACAGGTCACGACGACGTCGTGGGCATCCTTCGGGCCGCGGCGGGCCAGGCGCTCGGAAGAGGTGCTCCACAAAGCGCCGTCGTCTACCTACGCCGGGCGATGGCGGAGGGAGCGAGCGGACAGGACCGCGTCGCTCTGCTGCACGATCTGGGGAGGGCCGAAGCGCTGGCCGGGGACGCCAGAGCCATCGCCGATCTCGAGGAGGCGAGTCGTGACACCGACGATCCGGTCCTCAGGGCGCAGATCGCCTCCGTGCTGTCCCAGCTGTACGTCATGGTTGGAAACTGGACAGGGGGCCACGAGCTGCTCCGCCGCGCACTCGCCGAGCTCGGTGACCGCGACCCCGGCCTCGCAGCGCAGATCGAGGCGGCCTGGGCCGGCACGGGACTCTACGATCCCATGCACGTCCCGGAGGTCGAACCGCGGCTCCCCGCCCTCCTGGAAAGGGCTCATCGCAGTGGAACCGCGGCCCGCAACTTGGCCGTGACTCTCGCCGGCGTGGGCGCGCAACGGGGCATGGACCGCGAGGAAGTCCTGGCGCTGGTCGAACAGGGTCTGGACGGCGGTCGCTTCCTGCGCGACGAGGGCCCGGAGTCGCTGTTCATCCCGCAGATCTTCGGTGCTCTGGTCGGTTTCGACGAACTGGAGCTTGCCGACGATGTCGCGAAGGAGGTGATCGACCTCGCCCGCCGGCGCGGCTCTGTCGCGGGGTTCATGACGGCCTCGTTCGCCCGCCTGTGGATCGATGCGCAGCGCGGCGCGCTGAAGACGGCGGAAGGCCACCTCCGTTCCATGGTGGAGGTCTGCCTCGAGCACGGCATTACGTTCGGGCTCCCTTCGGCGTTCTATTGTGGAGTCGATCTCCTGCTGGAGCGTCCCGAGCTCACCGACATCGCCGCGATGGCCGAGTCGATCGAGCTCGAGCCGGCGGTTGCCCGAACCACCGCGGGGGCCTTCATCCCGGCGGTGCGGGGCCGGCTCCGGATCCTTCGGGGGGAGCGGAAGGCGGGCGTGAGCGACCTCCGAGCTGCGGGAGAGATCTTCACGGCCCTTCGATTCCGGAATCCAATCGTGCATTGGTGGCGGTCGCCGCTGGCCCTCGCCCTTCCAGAAGGATCGAGGGAGGAGGCACAAGCTCTGGTGGAGGAGGAGCTCGGGGACGCGAGGGCGTTGGCGCTTCCCCGAGCCGAGGGCGTGGCCCTTCGAGCGGCGGGCCTGCTGGAGGGCGGCGAGCGGGGCATCGGGTTGCTGAACGAGTCCTTGAGGGTGCTCGAGAAGATGGACGCCACTTTGGAGCGAGCGCGAACCCTCGTTGAGCTCGGGGCGGCGCTCAGACGGGCCAACCTCGGGGCTGCTTCGCGGGATTCGCTGAAGGCCGGTCTGGAGCTCGCTTTCGAATGCGGAGCGGAGCGCCTCACTGAACGGGCCCTCGAAGAGCTCCGGCTCTCCGGGGCTCGCCCCCGTCGCCCAGTGGTTTCGGGCCCAGACGCCCTCACGTCGGGCGAGGCCCGGGTGGCTCGGATGGCCGCCGACGGGATGTCCAACAAGGACATCGCCCAGAGTCTTTTCGTCACCGCCAAGACCGTCGAGAACCAGCTGAGCGGCGTATCGGAAGCTCGGGGTCGGCGCCCGCGACAAACTTCGAGAGGCTCTCGGCATTACCGAGCCTTCCGCCGCGCGTTCTTAATAAGCGAGGCTAGCTTGCTCGCTTGGTTCGTGTGGTGAAACAATTGAGACCAGCGGGTGCTCGCGGGCCGCAAAGGAATCGAGCAGCTGGAGGAGGAGTGCGCCCTCACGCTCCGGACGTAACGCCTGCTGGAGGCAATGGCGGACTCCTCCTCGAGCGGGAGGCGGAAGTCTCCGCGCTCCACGACGCCGTTCGCACGGCCGTTGCCGGCAATGGCAGCGTGGTGATCGTTGAGGGCACCGCCGGGATCGGCAAGACCATGCTGCTCGGTGAGACCTCCCGGCTGGCTTCGAGTTCCGGCATGTGCGTCGTATCCGCTCGCGCTGCGGTCCTGGAACGTGACTTCGGCTTCGGTGTTGTCCGCCAGCTGTTCGAGTCAAGGATCGCCGGTGCCCACCCTCAGGAACGGGGCCGGCTGCTGACCGGCGCGGCCGCCATCGCCGCGCCGCTGGTGGCACCGGACCAGGCCCCATCACCCGAAGCGCCCATGAGCCAACAATCCGCAGTCCTCCACGGACTGTACTGGCTGACCGCCAACCTCGCCGAAGACGCACCGGTGTTGATCGCCGTGGACGACCTGCACTGGTGCGATTCCCCGTCTCTGCAATTCCTCGCCTACCTTTCTCGGCGTCTTGAGGGGATGAAGGTGCTGATGGTTGTGGCTCTTCGCTCGGGCGATCCCCAGATCGATGCGGTGGCCATCGCGGAGATGTTGGCCACGCCCGAGACCCATGTTCTTCGGCCCAGCCCGCTGAGTGTCGAAGGAGTGGGACAGCTCGTGCGCTCAGAGCTCGGTGCCGACGCAGACGAGGCCTTCATCCAGGCATGTTGGGAGGCAACAGGTGGCGTCCCATTTCTCGTCAAGGAGCTGGTAGGTGCGTTACGTTCCGAACAGACTCAGCCTACGGCCGAGGCTGCCTCCAAGGTGGCCCGGATCGGTTCTCGGAGCATCGCTCAGGCCACGATGCACCGGCTCTCGGACCTCCCGCCAGCGGTTGGTGACGTAGCTCGAGCGGTGGCTGTTCTGGACCGGCACGCTCGGCTCGACCGTGTGGCCGCGCTCGCCAGGGTCGATCCGGAAGAGGTGCGGGCGGGAGTTGATTCGTTGATACAGATGGAGATTCTGGCTTCGGGTACGCCGGTCCGGTTCGCCCACCCCCTCGTTCAACAGGCCATCTATGAAGAGAGTCCTCCGGCAGCGCGCGCCGACGCGCACGGGCGGGCCGCCCGGATTCTCGCCGATGAGCGGGCGCCTCCCGATGAGATCGCCACCCACCTGTTGTTGAGCGAGCCTATGGGTCGCGACGACGTCGTGGAGACACTTCGGGCGGCGGCGAGCCAGTCTCTGTCACAGGGAGCGCCGCAGAGCGCGGTCGCACATCTCCGGCGGGCGGTGGAGGAGGGAGCGGCAGGGGAGGATCGAGTCACTCTGCTGCACGATCTGGGGAGAGCGGAGGCCCTAGCTGGCGACCCCAGTGCGATCGCCGATCTCGAGGAGGCATCGCGTCTCACCGACGATCCCGTACCCCGGGCGCAGATCGCCTACGAGCTGTCCCAGCTCTACGTCCTGGTCGGAAACTGGAGCGCGAGCCACGAGACGCTCCGGCGCGCGCTCGCGGAACTCGGCGACCGTGACCCCAACCTCGCCGCGCAGATCGAGGCGGCATGGGCCGGCTCAGGACTCTACGATCTCACGCACGCTCCGGAGATCGAACCGAGCCTTCCCCACCTCCGGGAAAGGGTTCATGGCGGCGGAGCCGCAGTTCGCAACCTGGCCGTGACTCTCGCCGGCGTGGGCGCGCAACGGGGCATGGACCGCGAAGAGGTCCTGGCCCTGGTCGAACAGGGTCTCGACGGCGGTCGCCTCCTGCGCGAGGGGCCGGAGTTGCTGTTCATCGGACAGATCCTCGTGGCGCTGGTCGGTTTCGACGAACTGGAACGAGCTGACGATGTCACCAGGGAAATGGCCGATCTGGCTCGCCGGCGCGGCTCGGTGGCCGATTTCGTGGTGGCCTCGTATGGCAGGCTGTGGATCGATGCACAGCGGGGCGACTTGAAGACTGCGGAAGGCCACCTGCGTTCCATGGTGGAGGCTTGCCTCGAACACGGCCTCACGTTCGTGCTTCCCTCGGCGTTCCATACTGCGGTGGATCTGCTGCTGGAGCGCTCCGAACTGGCCGACATCGCGGCGATGGTGGAGTCGATCGAGCTCCAGCCGGCGTTGGCCCGGACCGTGTCCGGGGCCTTTATCCCGGCGGTGCGGGGCCGGCTTCGGGTCCTTCGGGGGGACCCGGAGACGGGCGTGACCGATCTCCGAGCTGCCGGAGAGATCTTCACGGCCCTTCGATTCCGGAATCCGATCGTGGAGTGGTGGCGGTCGCCACTGGCCCTGGCGCTTCCCGCAGGATCGAGGGAGGAAGCCCGGTCCCTGGTGCAGGAGGAGCTTCAAGACGCGAGGGCGTTGGGACTCCCCCGAGCCGAGGGCGTGGCGCTTCGAGCGGCCGGCCTGTTGGAAGGCGGCAAGCGGGGCATCGAATTGCTCAACGATTCGCTGAAGGCGCTCGAGCAGGTGGATGCTCAGCTGGAGCGGGCCCGAACTCTCGTTGAGCTCGGTGCCGCGCTCAGGCGGGCGAACCAACGGAGTGCCTCCCAGAGACCCCTGAGGGCAGGGCTTGAGCTGGCCTTCCGCTGCGGCGCCCAGCGACTCACCGAACGCGCCCTCGAGGAGCTCCGGCTGTCCGGCGTGCGCCCTCGACGCCCGGCGGTTTCCGGGCCAGACGCCCTCACCCCGGGGGAGGCCCGCGTGGCCCGGATGGCCGCGGACGGGATATCCAACAAGGACATCGCCCAGAGTCTCTTTGTGACCTCCAAGACGGTCGAGAACCAGCTGAGCGCGGCGTATCGGAAGCTGGGTGTCAACTCGCGCGATCAGCTTCGAGGTGCGCTCGGGGGACCCGAGGCTTCCGCCGGACCTTCTAACTAGTCAAATTTAGGGGGTCCCCCCTCATGCGAACGGTCGATCGGCAGGCCAACAATCGGGGGGAATAGTCGACGCCCATTGGAGTGAGCATGCGCAGTCCGCGCTGGGTCGTTCGGATGATCCTCACGGTCGGGGACGACGGCGACGGGAAAGTGACCGCGGATTTCGGTACCCAACTTCCATGCCGCCGCCGCACTGGCCTCCCACGGGGACGGAAGATTGTCGCCAGTCAGCAGGGCCACATTACTGGAGCGATATTCCCGTGATCGCTCCAGGACACCACCGAACGCATCGCCACATGACGAGTCAGTTTCGGTTCTCCACGCTCGAAGCTGAATTTGTCGTGGTGGGGGACGGAGCGACTGACCCCGCTTGCGCTCCGGGCGTCGGAACCTCGCGGGTTCGCGTCCCCCACCGCCTGGCCAGTACAGACGACGCTTCGGCCCAATCTCATCCCACGTGCGACTTGGCTGCGCCTCAAAGGAAGAGTTGGTCGTGGTGAGGGACGGTGTTGGCGAACCCGCGCGCATTCCCGTATGCGGCGGGGCACACTCGCGGGTTCACGTCCCCCACCGCATGTTCTGATCAGTCCCAGCGTACGCCCTGGGAGCCAAAGGAAGACGCCAGATTGATCGGCGGAGGGAGGTCCCGCAAATGATCTACCCAGACAAGCGCTCGCTCGGGCGGGCCGTTTTCGCCCTGGCGCTCCTCGCCGCCGTGTTGCCAAATCCGGGCCGCATTGCTCTTGCGACCGATGTCCAGACGGCGCCGGGGCAACCAATCGTGCGCTGGGCAAGCCACCATGACACGTCCCCGCCGCTTCGGGACATCGATCCAGTCCCGCTCCCCCCTGGTGCCACAAACGTGCCGGCGCTGGAGCTTCCGCGACGAGATGTGGAGGGGATCGAGGCGACGGATCCGGCCCTGCAGACGAGCCCCTTGGCGGATGCGGCTCCATCTCCCCACCAGACTTTCGAGGGACAGGCAAACCATGAGAACTCGACAGCCTACGTCCCGCCGGACACCGTCGGTGACGTAGGACCCCATCACTACGTTCAGATGACCAACCTCATTACGTCGGTGTATGACAAGAGTGGGAACCGCCTCCTCGGACCGATCAACAACAACACGCTCTGGTCGGGGTTCGCTGGGGCAGCCTGCCCCATACACAACCTCGGAGACCCAATCGTTCTCTATGATCAAGCTGCCGACCGCTGGATGCTGTCCCAGTTCGCCCACTTCCGGGACGACTCATCAGGTACCCCGATCCGGGTAGGGCCCTTCTACCAGTGCATCGCCATCTCGCAGAGCGGCAACCCAACCGGGCCCTACCACCGGTACGAGTTCCTGATTGACGAGATTCTCTTCAACGACTACCCCAAGTTCGGCGTCTGGCCCGATGCCTACTACATGTCAGTGAACCAGTTCGCCCCCGTCTACACCGGACCAGGCGCGGCCGCCTTCGAACGGGAGCAGATGATCCAGGGACTGCCCGCACGAATGGTGTACTTTGACCTTTCAGCTACTCTCGGCCCGTCCTATGGGGGGCAGCTTCCGTCTGATTGGGACGGGATGGTCCCGCCGTCTGCGGGTTCGCCCAACTACTTCATCGAGGCCGATGATAGCGAGCAGTTCCCGTTGGAGTTCGCCCAGGATCAGCTCAGCCTTTTCGAGTTCCACGTCGATTGGGCTTCGCCTGTCAATTCCACCTTCGGTGCGAACGCGATGAACGACCCAAACGCTGCCATCCGCACGGCACCTTTCGACTCCAACATGTGCGATTTCGCGCGAGCGTGCGTCCCCGAAAGAAACGTCACAGCGGCGGACTACCTGGATGCGATCTCCGACCGCCTGATGAACCGTCTCCAGTACCGGAACTTCGGGTCGCACGAGACTCTCGTGGCGAACCACACCGTAGACGTTGGAGATAGCTCCGATCATGCCGGGATCAGGTGGTACGAGATCAGGGACCCTGGCGGAACGCCCACGATCTTCCAACAAAGCACCTTCGCTCCGGATGCCGAGCACCGGTGGATGGGAAGCCTCGCCATGGACAGGCAGGGAAATCTCGCGCTCGGGTACTCGCTGTCGAGCACGAACCGGTTTCCATCCATCAACTACACGGGACGGCTGGCAGACGACCCCCTCGGCAGGATGCGCAACGAGGCGCTGATGCATGCCGGCTCCGGATCCCAGGTCGCCACGGCGAACCGGTGGGGTGACTACAGTTCGATGAACGTCGACCCCGTGGACGACTGCACCTTCTGGTACACGCAGGAATTCTACGGAGCAACGGCGGCGGCCGTCTGGCGGACGCGGATCGGCTCTTTCCGTTTCCCGGGTTGCGGGGACCTGGCCGTCGTGATGAGCGAGTCCGCCGACCCCGTGGCGGCCCGTCGCGAGCTCACGTACACTGCCCGGATTCTCGCCGGCGAGAATGCGATGTCCAGCGTCACCTTCACGGATCCGCTTCCGGCTGGCATCACCTTCATCGACGCCGCCACCAGCCAGGGAACCTGTATCGGGGGAAGCACGGTGACATGCAGCCTTGGTGACCTCCCTCCGGGAGGAACGGCGACGATTGAGATCCTCGTTCGGACCGGGAGCGCGGCAGTCGTCGCGAACACGGCATCGATCGCGAGTACGAGTCCCGATCCCCTTCCTCACAACAACATTGCAACCGTGGTCACCAACGTGGAGGAGATCTGTTCGACTCCCGGGATGACCATGCTTGTCGACCGCACCGGCGACGCCACCGGAGCAAATCCGGCTCACGACATCGAGCGCGTCTCGGTGGCTGAGCCGTTTATCGCAGACGGCGTTGAGAAGGTGTTCTTCACCCTCAAGATGGCAAGCCTGAGCGAACTGCCTGCGGACACCACCTGGCTGCTCAGGCTGTTCCGGAGCCCCGACGTCCGGTTCGTGGCCATGAAGACCGATTCGGCGGGACAGGTGAGATTCGTGTACGGCACCGGAACCGGCGGGACGCCGGAGTTGGGGAGCCTGGACCCCGAGAGCAACTTCAACGCCGACGGCACGATCACGCTGGTGGCCTCACACGACAAGCTCAATCGCGCCACTGGCCAGACCGTCACCGACTTCGGCGTCCGCATACGCATCGAAGGAGCGAGCGTCGTCTTCCCAGACAGGGTTCCCAACGATGGCTCCATCACCGGGAGCTATCTGCTCTACGGGAATTCATCATGCAAACCCCTCGACGTCTCGGCAAGCAAAGATGGGCCGACGTCGGCCGCCCCGGCGGGCCGGATCATGACCTACACCATCAACGTGACCAACAACGGACCGGGTACGGCTACCGGGGTGCTCCTGACAGACACCCTTCCCGCAAGCGTGACCTTCGTCTCCGCTGGTCCCTCTCAAGGAACCTGCACGGGCACGGCCACCGTCACCTGCACCCTCGGTTCCATTGATCCCGGGAGCACCGTCACAGTGGCGATCCGGGTCACACCCAGACAAGCCGGGACGATCACCAACACGGCCGTGGTCGGGGCACACGAGATCGATTCCAACACTGGGAACAACACTGCCGTCGATACGACATCGGTCTGCCGCATCACCTCGCGGAGGTCATCGATACCGTGCGGCTAACCCTTCGGTGGAAGAGTCAATCGGGGTCACAAAGGCAACCAGACTGTCGCCCATTATCGCGCCAGCGCTCGTCGCCGTCGCCCGACACGGAGGTCTTGAAAGGTGGAAAATCCTCGCCACCCTCTCATTGTTGCTCTCTTCCTTCTCCTCATGATCACCGCGAGTGCTCCATCAGCAGCCAGCACAAGAATCCCTGCCGTTGATCCGGAGTTCGCCGGACAGCTGAGTCGGCTCGATCCAACGGCCAACACGGATGCATACGTACACTTCTCCAAGGACCTCCCGTACGAGACCGGAATCGCTGCTGTCAGGGGTGCCGGCCTGGCGGACGTGATCGACCTCCCGTCCATCAACGCCGTTTACGCCTTCGGTCCCGCCGAAGGGTTCGAGGCGCTGAGGGTCGCCCCGGAGGTGATCTTCCTCGAGGACGCCGGGACCGCGGAACTGCATCTCGACACGGGTGCGTGGGCCACCCGAGCC
Source organism: Actinomycetota bacterium (assembly GCA_035697085.1). GTDB lineage: Bacteria > Actinomycetota > UBA4738 > UBA4738 > CALAEC01 > DASQUW01. The sequence continues at coordinate 11,679 of DASSDP010000132.1, read as the reverse complement.
CGGACTCTCTATGAGGCGACCGGCGGCCTCGACCTCAGGGTGAGCGCCCCGAACGGAGAGCCGCTGGACGGACGCGGCGTAGGTGTCGCCGTCGTGGACAGCGGCATCGATGGAACGCATCCCGATCTCAAGTGGGCTGGCCTCGGCGGGCCCGACATCAAGGTGATCAGGAACTTCAAGGTGGTCTGCGGGATGCCTGATCAGACCACGGACGGCTGCGCGGGGGGTGTCCAACTGACGGACCTGGTCGACAGCGACACGACGACCGGGCACGGCACCCACGTGGCGGGGATCGTCGCCGGGAACGGTCTCGCGGGCGACGGAGAGCACAACTGGCAGGGTGTCGCCCCCGGTGCCGCGCTGTACGGGTTCGGCATTAGCGAAGCCAGTCACCTACTTACATCTTTCGGCGCGGCGGCATTCCAGTGGATCATCGACAACGGGGCGAATCAGAACCCTCCGATCAAAGTGGTGACCAACTCCTGGGGAAGTGCCGGCGGCAACGGCACCAACAACCCCGCCTCGGCGATCAGCCAGCTCACCAACGTGCTCGTCAGCAGGGGCATCTCGGTCGTGTGGTCCATTGGAAACAGCGGAGGTGACGGGACCACCATCCAGACTAGCCGGTACGGCAACAACCCAACGCCTGGGGTGATCTCCGTCGCCAACTACAACGACCAGCAAACCGGCACCCGAAACGGCACTCTCAACGGCTCATCGAGCCGCGGACTGGCGACGAATCCCGAAACGTGGCCGGACATCTCGGCCCCGGGTACATCCATCCATTCCACCTGCAAGCCGGCCACCGCCATTTGCCCGGCTTTGGGAGCTGGGCTTATCTACGCAAACAACAAAGGCTACATAGGCCTGACTGGCACTTCGATGGCCACGCCCCACGTGGCCGGTGCTCTCGCCCTCATCAGGCAGGCCAACCCGAACCTCACTCCCGCGGACGTCGAAAACCTGGTTGAGGACACGGCCCACAAGTACGCCTTTGGAGCCGAGTACTCTGCGGACCCGGCGAACCCCGACAACACCTCTTCGTTCGACAAGGGCCACGGCCTCCTCGACGTGCGGCTCGCCGTGTTGCGGGCGCTTGGGCTCCCGGACCATTTCGGACTCGTCGGCGGCCCGGGCGCTCCCTCGATCGACATCACGACGCCCGCTGACGGAGCCACGGTCGGGAGGACGTTCCAGGTTGGAGGGACAGCCGACTCCGGCGCCGCGCCAGTTAGCACAGTGATCGCTTCGGGCGACGGGGGCGACGTCGCTCCGACCGCGGGCGATCTGACACGGGTGAGCCTGGAGGAGAGAGTCAACGGAACCGTCGCTATAACCTGGGAGGTCACCGACGCGTCGACTGCGCCACCTACCGGAGTCGAGTTTGCGTTGGTCAACTCGATCAACGGAGTGGCTCGCCGATTGGGCATGACTTGGAATGGGACGACCGCCGCCTGCGTGCAGGAGCTTGCGGTGAACTGTTCGGCATCCAGGGTGGGTAACAGCCTCACGGCGGTGTACCCGGCAACCGGGCCGAATTCGCTCGGGGTCGTTCGCGGGACCCTGATGCTGGGTGCCTGGGCCGCAACGTTCACAGATGATCCGGAGACTCTGCACGACCGCGCACCCGGGGACATCGGAGCGACGTCGACAACGCATCCGGCGCGAGGGCAGGAACACGGTTTCTCGGCACCGTCCAACCCCATCGGAGCGGTCAACCTCTACATCGATGGGAATCCGTTCGCGGCGAATCCCGTGGCCACGGGCCAGGGTATCTTCTCCTGGCTGACGACGCTGGGACAGTTGTCTTGTGGGAGCCACACGGTCGTCGCGGAGATCGTGTTGGAAACCAGCCCGCCGCTCATCGCGAGCGACAGTATTGGCATCCTGGTTCGAAGGCGGACCAGCAGACCAACCTCGATCCCTTGCTGAATCCAAGCTGTTGTTGGCCTGTCATTGACTGTCGCCGCGATGGCGCTCTCATTGCCTACTTCGGTGGGGCAGGTCCCGAGGTCGGACACGCTTCGGCGGCGCTAACCAGGTCGAGCATCGCACTGGGCCGGACATGGTCTGCCGCCGCACTCGACCGATGTCCATTCCACCTTGTTGGTGGAGGTATGGCGGATCCGAGATACAGGCGCCAGGCGCTCCAGATTATTGGAGAGGTTGATGGACTGCCCGAATGATGGAGGAGGATGCCATGCTCGCACCTGTCGCTCGTAGGCCTCTATTCACGCTCATCGGAGCTATCGCGCTCGTCGTCGCAATAGCGAGTCCGGCTGCGGCCACGCCAGGCGATCTCGATCCCACCTTCGACGGCGACGGAAAGGTGACCACGGACTTCGAACGTGGCGTCGACCTCGCGAACGGGGTGGTCATCCAGGCGGACGGGAAGATCGTGGTCGCCGGACTCGCCAGCGTCTCCGTACTGCAACCTGGCGACTTCGGCCTGGCCCGGTACAACACCGACGGCTCCCTCGACCCCACCTTCGACGGGGACGGGAAGGTGACCACGGATTTCGCCACCCAGGCCGACCAAGCCTTTGCGATGGCCATCCAGGGGGACGGGAAGATCGTTGCCGCTGGACGCGCCCGGGTCGCCGGGATTTTTGACTTCGCCCTGGCCCGGTACAACACCGACGGCTCCCTCGATCTCACATTCGGCGTATTGGGCAAGGTGATCACGGACTTCTCCGACAGCAGCGACCAAGCCTTTGCGGTGGCCATCCAGGGCGACGGGAAGATCGTGGCCGCGGGAAGTACCACCGTCCCGGGAAATATCATCGACTTCGCTCTGGCCCGGTACAACGCAGACGGCTCCCTCGACCCCACCTTCGACGGGGACGGGATGGTGACTACGGACTTCGAGGCCGATTTCGACGAGGCTTTCGGCGTGACCCTCCAGGGGGACGGGAAGATCGTGGCCGCGGGAGGCGCCAACGTCTCCGAGACCCACATTGACTTCGCCCTCGCCCGGTACAACGGGAATGGCGCCCTCGACCCTACCTTCGACGGAGACGGCAAGGTGACCACCGACTTCGCGGCCGACCCCGACGAGGCACGCGCCGTGACCCTCCAGGGGGACGGGAAGATCGTGGCCGCGGGAAGTGCCTTCGTTTCCGAGAATGATGACTTCGCCCTGGTCCGGTACAACGCCGACGGCTCCCTCGATCCCACCTTCGACGGGGACGGGAAGGTGAACACGGACTTCGCCGGCATGGACGACGTGGCCTTCGCGGAGGCCATCCAGCCAAACGGGAGGATCGTGGCCGCGGGAGGCGCCACCATCTCCGGTACCGAGGACTTCGCCGTGGCCCGCTATAAGACCGATGGCTCCCTCGACACGATCTTCAGCGGAGACGGGAGGGTGACCACGGACTTCGCCGGCATGGACGACGCAGCCTTCGCAGCGGCCATCCAGCCGAACGGAATGATCGTGGCCGCAGGAGGCACCCGCATCTCCGGGCCCACCATCGGCGGGAATATCGACTTCGCTCTGGCCCGATATGAGAGCCAAGGCTTCGCCGACCTCTCCCTCGCCAAGGCCGGCCCGTCGGGGCGGGTGCCCACCGGCAGGAACATGACCTACATGCTGACGGTGGCCAACCACGGCCCCGATGACGCATCCGATGTGACGGTCCTCGATCAACTCCCCCCGAGTGTCTCGTTCGTCTCGGCGGCTCCGAGCCAGGGCAGCTGCGGCGAGTCAGCGGGAAGCGTGACCTGCGCCCTGGGGTCGTTGGCATACGGGGCCACCGCCACGGTCGACATCGTGGTCAGACCCACCACGGCGGGGACGATCACGAATATCGCCTCGGTCAGTGCATTCGAGGTGGATCCAAACACGACCAACAACACCGATTCCGTGGATACGTCCGCATGCCGCATCACCTCGAGGCGGTCGTCCATCCCCTGCGGATAGGGAGAGAGGTAAGCAGCGGGGCGCCGCTTCGGCGGCGCCCTACTGCTCCGAGCTAAGAGAGAATCCCCGCTCTCGCTTCGCGGCCTGAGGAGCGACTGGAGGGCGGGGTTCTTCCACATTTCGCCGGGGAGCGATACGAATGGAGAGCGCTCGGCGAGGATCTCCCTTCTTTGGTGACGCGACGGCGACGCACTCAGTTTCGTGACGCACTTTCAACGACGTGAAACGTCGTGTAGCGTCACGCAACGCACCATGTCGCTATCGGCCACTACCAGCGCGTTCCGACGGATCCGCATTTCCCCTAGTGGGGCGTACAGGATTCGAACCTGTGACACATGGGTTAAAAGCCCCCCACTCAACCCTCATTGACCTGCGAAAACGCCGTCCGGTTGCGCTTCGTGACACGCCTGCGACGCATCCGCGAAGCGACATTCCGGTCACTGCGTAGGATCAGTGTGGATCTGTTCGCGCCCAGCCCCGGGCACGTAAACGCACTGGTCAGAAGCCTACGCCTGCGGCACGGGCGTGGCTTCGTGTCCTGTCTTTGCATGGAAAACTGAAAACACGACCCGTCCCCTCCGGTGGCACCCGGGCGGGAGCGAGGAGAATCCACGCCGATCACCAAGCTGGGCATGGACCGCTTGCTCGCTGGAGGAATCCTACTGCTGACCATCGCCCTGAGATTCGTGGTCGCGGCGCTGTACAGGTCCAGCCGTCTCGGGATGCAGCGCCGATCCACAGGACCAGCCCTAGGAAGGCACGCCCCCCCTCGCTACGATGCGACGGGGGACGAAGAGACCATGCCTGACCTGCCCACCGGGACTGTCACGTTTCTGTTCACCGACATCGAGGGCTCCACCCGGCTCCTGCAGGAGCTCGGCGAGGAGTACCGGCAGGTCCAAGACGACCACGCCCGGCTTCTGCGCGCGGCTATCGCCGAGGGTGGGGGAACGGAAATCCGCACGCAGGGAGACGCCTTCTTTGCCGTGTTCCCCACTGCGGCGGGGGCGGTGCGAGCGGCGGCGGCCGCCCAGCGGGCCCTCGCCTCCCACCCCTGGACCCACGGGGGGCCCCTTCGGGTCCGCATGGGCATGCACACCGGTGAGGGTCGCATGGGGGGAGACGACTACCTGGGGATCGACGTGAACCGGGCGGCGAGGATCGCCGCCGCCGGTTACGGCGGGCAAGTCCTGCTGTCGGAGGCCACGAGGGCGTTGGTATCGGACGGGCTGCCCGCCGGAGTGACCCTCCGGGACCTCGGCCCCCACCGCCTGAAGGACCTGCCGCAGCCCGTACGCTTGCACCAGCTGCAAATCGAAGGACTCCCCGCCGAGTTCCCTCAGCTGAAGTCCCTGGAGACCCCGAGCAACCTCCCCACGGAGCTGACCTCGTTCGTGGGGCGGGAGCGCGAGATCGAGGAGCTCGCGGAGCTTCTGGCGTCGGCCCGACTGGTGACCCTCACGGGGCCAGGGGGATCAGGCAAGACCAGGCTGGCGCTGCGGGTCGCCGCCAGCCTGGTCGACCGCTTCACCCACGGTGTGTTCTTCGTGGACCTCTCTCCGATCATGGATCCCGCGCTGGTGCCCTCGGCAGTGGCCCAGGTGCTCCACGTTATGGAGAATCCAGGCGAGCCGCTGGTGGAAACGCTGGGCGGCCACCTCCGCGACCGTGAGCTGCTGCTGGTGCTCGATAACTTCGAGCAGGTCACCCAGGCCCGAGACACTCCAGGCAAGATCGTGAGCAAGGCTCCGGCGGTATCGATACTTCTCACGAGCCGAGTGAGCTTGAAGCTCTACGGCGAGCACGAATATCGGGTCCAGCCGCTCCCACTGCCGGACCCGGCCGGCGATTCGCTGGAAGCTCTCAGGGAGAACCACTCTGTGGCCCTGTTCGCCGACCGGGCCCGAGCGGCCGACCAGAACTTCGCCATCACATCCGAGAATGCCGCGACGGTCGCCGAGATCTGCGCTCGCCTGGATGGGCTGCCGCTGGCGATCGAGCTCGCGGCGAGCAGGGTGAAGCTGCTCGCTCCCGAGGCCCTCTTGGAGCGGCTCGAGCATCGACTGCCTTTGCTCGCTGGAGGAGCCCGTAACCTGCCCGAGCGCCATCGGACGCTTCGGGCTGCCATCGAGTGGAGCCATGAGCTGCTGGGAGGATCGGAACGCCTGCTCCTGGCCCGGCTGTCGGTCTTCGCCGGCGGCTGCACGTTGCAGGCCGTCGAAACGGTCGCCAATCCGGACGGCGAGCTCGGTATCGGCACCCTCGATGGCCTGGGAGCTTTGCTCGACCACAGCTTGCTGCGCCAAGGAGAAGCTGGGCCGGGTGAGCCCCGACTCCTCCTGCTCGAGACGATCAGGGAGTACGCCTCGGAACGACTGGAGGCGGAGGAGGATCCGGAACGCACGCGCCGGCGTCACGTGGAATGGGTCCTTGCTGTCGTGGAAGAAGCCGAACCCCATTTGATGGCGGAGGACCAGGCCACGTGGATGGATCGACTCGAGCGTGAGCACGACAACGTCCGAACGGCCCTTCGATGGGCGATCGATAACGAGGAGAGCGAGATCGGGCTTCGAACTGCTGCCGCCATCTGGCGGTTCTCCCAGCAGCGAGGCCACCTGTCGGAGGCCCGGCGGTGGATCGAAGATCTCCTCAGGCTACCGGGGGCCACGCCATCCGTTCGGTTCAGAGCCCTCTCTGCGGCGGGTGGCCTCGCCTATTGGCAGATGGACGCGCCCGGCGCGAGGGTCCACTACGAACAGGCCCTGCGCATCGCCCGAGGGACAGGCGACCGGCGCGCCGAGATGGAGGGCATCTACAACATCTCCTTTCTGTCGGAGATCGCCGGGGACTACGCTGCCACCGCGCGATTGTTGGAGGAAAGCAAGGCCATCGCCCACGAGATCGGGGACCGCCAGGGCATGGCTCAGGCCGAGGGCTCGTTGGGCTGGCTGTACATGTTGACCGGGGACTACGACCGGTCCATCGAAGCGGAGGAGGCAGCCATCGATGCCTTCCGGGAGTTGGGAAACCGGTTCCAGGTCATCGATGCCCTCGCGGCCCTGGGGCAGGCGTACCGGCTCCGTGGTGACCACGACCTGGCGCGAGCTCGTTACCTCGATACCCTGTCCATGCTCCAAGAGTCGGGGAGTCTCCCTATGACATCGAGGACCCTGTTCATGCTCGCTGCCCTCGAGGTGGCGGAGAGCAGGTACGAGCATGCCATGCGGCTGTGGGGGGCTGCGGACCGACTCCAGGAAGAGCTTGGCGGAGCCCCCTGGCCCGAGACCACTATGAAGGTGGGCGACCCGGTGGAGCTCGCCCGAGCCGCGATCGGCGAGGACGCCGTCGATACGTGTCTGTCGGAGGGACGGGCCATGACGGTGGACGAAGCGATTGCGTACGCGCGGATGGACGCCGGGCCCTAGGAAGGCCCGCCCCTCTTGGTATGAGGCGACAGGAGAAAAGGGGGAACCATGCCGGAGCTGCCCACCGGAACGGTGACGACCAGCAGGTCATAGGCCCCTTCGAGGCGTGTGGATTCTGTCGGCGCCCGGCCCTCGGCACGCATGTCTTCCGTGACGCGACGGCGACACGGAGCATCTCTCGACGACGCGCCTCCAGTGTCACGAAGCGCTGCGAAACGCCGCGTTGCGCTGCGAAACGCAAGCGGTCCGACCACTGCTTTCTGTGACGAAGATCTGTTTCCGCAGGTGGGGCGTGAGGGATTCGAACCCCCGCCACATGGGTTAAAAGCCCGCGCTTCCACCTGCATCTACCTGCGAAAACGCACCACTTTTGAGTTCCGTGACACAACTGCGACGCACATGAGAAGGGACATTCCGGTCACCGCCGTGGGCGGCGGAAGGTGTCCGCTGTCGGGACGCATTGCACCGCAGGAGAATCGTTTGGGTCATGAGTTTTAGGCCGGAAGGCACCTCTGGGCGTCGTGCACTCTTTCTACTGGCAGCGGTCAACATCTTGAATGTCGCCGACGCAATCCTCACCGATCTCGCGGTCCGTGCGGGCTTAGCGACCGAGCTCAATCCAGTCGCATCGGCTATCGGGACTCCAGGCAAACTAGCTCTGGTGGGCGTTGCTTCCTTCCTCCTGTACCGCATCCGACCTCGTGCTCTCCTGTGGCCGACCTTGGCGCTGGCCTTGGTCGTCGCGTACATAGGAATCGCTTTTCTGACACTGGGTTCGTAGTCATCGCACGGCTCGCGAGGAATCTGCAAGACTGATGCTCCTTCCCGTCCTCGATTGGCTTCAGGTGTGCCAGGCGACTGGGGCTCGCGGGTCCGGAGAGTACGAGCAGAATCCCCCGGTCCGCACTGTCCGCTCCAGGTGACGGCCAAGTGTGTTGCTGTGCCGGGCGATTCGCTCCAGAGCAACCCTGATAGCTTTGGTCACGCTTACGCGAGCCCGTTCGGCCGGAGAGACCGAATGGCGGGACTGCCCTCCCAAACCCGTGGCCCCGGCGAGGTGTCGGGCGAGGACGTCCATCTCTTCTCGGGCCCGGGTCGCCCGCTCTGCGTTCCCAAAGGACTCCGCCTCATCCAAGTCTTCGTTAAGCTCTACCAGTCGACGCTTGTATGCCGCCCGCGCCTGAGGATCGAGAACGTCGCCGGCATCTCCGGCTCCCCGCGAATGCAGTCCTGCTCGTTCCGCTGACTCCCGGAAGCCTTCGGCCCGAACGGGCCCTCCTTCTCCCAACGTCACCAGGTCGATGGCATGCACCTCTTGCCCCGGGTTGGCTAGCAGGTGGGCGAGGTATCGGAGACCCTTAGTGTCCTTCAGTCGGAATGTCTCTCCCTCGAAAGCGATCGAGAAGTACTCACCTTCCCGCCGGAACACCGCCGGGCCGATGGGAGACGCTAGGTCACCGGAACCTGTCCCTGCCGCCTCGGATACCTCGACGCCGAGCTCGCCGAGGAGTCCCATCGTCCGGCGTTCCAGGGAAGTCATGCCGAGCTCCGTGGCGGTCCGGCCTGCCGCAGTCCCCAGCACCTCCGCGCGCTCCCGGTCGCCGGGCCCGTCGCGGGACAGCAGCATCCGGGCAAGCTCGTGCTGGGTGTGGGCTGTCCAGGGCGTCGCGCCCATCGCGTCGTTGATCCGTATGGCGTTGAGGAAGTGCTGCTCAGCATGATCCAGGCGTCCCAGTGTGGTCGCGAGGAGTCCGAGGCAGCGATCGACTGCCCCGAGGCTTCCTTCTGCGTGGGCTACGGCATGCTGTCCCTCGAACGGGAGAAGCTGCTCGTATAGGAACTCCGCAGCCTCACGATCCCCAAGCCTCGCACACGCCTCGCTGGCCAGAGCCATTCCACATAGCCACGCGCTGTCACGATGCAACACCGCGAAGCCTTCCCGTGCCAATTCGTCGAACACCCCACGTGCCTCGTTCGCTCGATCGAGATCGAGCAGCAGGCAGGCCAAGGCTCCTCGGTGAAGCGGATATGAAGGGAACTCCTCTACGGAGTCGCGCACGGTCGCCTCGACCTCGCTGAGCCGATCTTGTTCTCGGGCCAGCAGGAATCGATGGAAACGGTTGGCCGACACGTCATCGCGAACAGGGTTTGGTGGCTGGCCGGGGCGGATTTCGGTCTCTATAAGCTGCTCTGCTCGAGCGAAAGAACCCTGGAGAAGAGCAAGCTCCGCTCGGAGAGCGGGTCCGGGCCACTTCTGAGCCGACTGACGTAGTTCATCCGCTGTTCTCTCGATGGTATCGAGCTCGACGATGCCTTCAACGATGCGTCCCATCTCGATGAGCGTTAAGGAACGCAGCAACTGGGCGTCGAAGAGGCGTTCTGCGTCGTTCGCTCGCTTGGCGACGTGGCGCGCTTTCTGCGCAATCTCCAAGCGTTCTCGGGGGTTTTCCGGCCAGTAGATCGCCCAGGCCCTGCCTACCAACGCATACGCCAGAGTTGAGAGGTCGTCCAGCCCGCGAGCGATTTCGACGGCTTGTTGGGAGAGGGCATCGCTGCGATCGCGGTCGGGCAGGTCTCTCGATGCGCACGCGAGACGGGTGAGGAGCCGCACGCGGAACCGATCGTCGTCTCCTCCCAGCAAGACCAGTGAGTCCTGGAGCATCGGCACCAGGTGGGGGTCGCTTCCGGCACGCGCCCACACGAACCTCCCCCCATAGCCCAGGGCGGCTCGGGCGAGCTGGCTCCCATCTCCGATCCGGCGGGCGATCCCGGCGGCGCGGAGGAAGGTCTCCCTCGCGCTCGGGAGGTCGCCGGCCCGCGCCTGTGCCTCCCCGGTCGCAAGCAGGAGTTCACAGACCGCCTCTGGGGCAGGCTGTTCACCCAGCTCGAATGCGTGCAGCCCCATCTGGTACAGGCGCACGGCTTCTTCGTAAGCAAGGGACCGGGCGGCCTGGTCACCGGCCCGCCGAGCGTAGTCCACGGCCCGCTCCACATCACCTCCGGGGGCGCCCTCGAAGAAGTGGTGGGCGAGCTCGGCCAGATGAGCGTCGATGTCCTGGCCGTGCATCTCCTCGAGGATCTGGGCGAGTTCTCGGTGCAGGCGGACTCGCCGCGCTGGCCGCAGCTCCTGGTAGAGGGTCTCCCGGACGAGATCGTGGGAGAAGCGGAACCGACCCGCGCCCGGAATCTCCTCGAGCAGGCCTGCGCCCACCGCCTCACCCAGGAGCTCCAGCGACTCGTCGGCCGACAGATCACCCAGTCTCCGAACGGGCTCGAGCCCGAACTCCCGGCCGAGGACCGAGGCCAGAACCAGCACCTGCTTGGCCTCGCCTAGATGGTACACGCGGCGAGCGATCACCTGTCGGATCCCTTGTGGCACGGTAACGCGAAGGGCCGCGGGGTCTGCGTCCTCGCCTAGCCGTCTCTCAGCCGCCAGGAGCCGGACGGCTTCACCGAGGAAAAGGGGATTGCCGTTCGTCTGCCGATACAGGGTCGAAGAGAGCATCGGTCCCGCAACGGCTCCGGTGGCCTTCTCGATGTAGCGACCAACGTCTTCTTCATCCAGGCCGTGCAACGTGATGTGTCGCGTCACTGCCTCGCGGGCGAGTTCGGAGATCGTTTCGGTGAGAGGGTGATCGGCGGGTACCTCGACGTCTCGGTAGGCGCCGAGGATCAGGATACGGCTCTCCAGAAGCTGGCCGGTCAGAAAGCGCAGCAGCAGGAGCGACGGAATATCGGCCGCCTGGAGGTCGTCCAGTACCAGCGTCAGCGGGTCGACGGTTCCGACGTCGAGGAGGAACTTGGCCGTGGAATCGAAAAGACGGAACCGAGCCGACTCCGGGTCGACCGAGGGGGGCGGAGGCACATCAGGGAAGAGGTCGTGGACCTCAGGCAACATTTGGGCGATGTCCGTCGCACCCGAGCCCATCTGCTCCCGAATAGTGGCGGGGTCCTGAGACCGCAGGTACGCCCGTAGCAGTTGTACCCACGGCCAGTAGGCGGGCGCTCCGCCGGCCTCCCAGCACCGGCCCCACAACACCCTTGCCCCTCGGTGGGCGGCGATCGCGGCGAACTCGTCGGCGAGACGGCTCTTCCCGATGCCGGGCTCCCCGGAGAGGAGAAAAAGACAGCCCCGACCGGCCAGCGCCGAGTCCAGACCTGAGATGAGCTCTTCCAGCTCTCCGGTCCGTCCGACCAACGTCGCGGTCGAATGTGCAATCGGCCTCTCGCCGTCCGTGCTGCCGGAGGCGAAAGCGCCCTCCGAGGGATCAGGATCAGGTAGGTCGTTCATAAAGAGTCCGCCTCGAGGGCTATCGTAGCCCGCCTTATGGA
>DASSDP010000131.1:0-5333 GCA_035697085.1 Actinomycetota bacterium | reverse complement strand
ATCGGCCCTCCCTGAGCGTCGCCCTCCGCCTCGACAGGACCTCGGGTGAGGAAGGCGCGGCCGGGAACCGTTCCCCGAATGCGGATGGAATCAGGAGGTGGGGGGTTGAACCGGCTGGGAACCGGTTCGAGCTTCTGTTCGCCATAGTCAGCGACGTAGAGCCACAGATGTCGCAACCCGAGTGGCTCGGAGAGGACCTGGTACGCGACGTCGAGCATCGCCGCGGCTGGCGCGGTGTTCAGCTCCTCGAGAAGCTTCGGAAAGACCGTCTCTCGCTCGATCACCTCGACATCCTTGCCCGCCCGAGGTGGCATCCTATCCGCTCAGGCGCCGAGGTCCAGTCGATGAAGTACGCTCGCGGCGGTGACTGCTGATGCCTGATGAGGATAGGAAGCAACGGGTGGATCGGGAGCTCATCGAGCTCCTGAACGAGCTGCGGGTGGCGCTCCCCGGGGTCCAGGTTCTGTTCGCGTTCCTGCTGACGGTGCCCTTCGCCCAACGCTTCTCGCAGGTAAGCGGGCTGCAGCGTGCGGTCTACTTCGTTGCGCTTCTCGCGACCGCGGTGGCATCAGTGCTGTTCATCACACCGACCGCCTATCACAGACTGCGCTGGCGCGAGCCGGACAAGGAACAGATGCTCTTCACCGCGAACCGGTTGACCATTGCCGGAACCGTGTTCTGGCCCTGGCCATGGCGGCCGTGGTGTTCCTGATCGCAGATGTCCTGTATGGAGGATGCAGGCGGCCGTGACCGCCGGCGGAATCGGCGGCCTGCTGGCCTGGTTCTGGTATGCGTTCCCGCTCTCCCGTCGTACGGGGTCGGCTGCTAAACGGCGCTGACCCCCAATCCTTCCACGATCACGAGCTTGCGCCGACTCACAACCGTGACCCTGACCGTCCCTGTCTGAGGACTCGCGAATGTCTTGAGGTTGACGAAGCGAAGCTTCTGCCTCGTGGCGGCCTTGGTCCTCAGAACGATCCTCTTCAGAAGCTTTCCTTTGAAGAAGACCTTTATGACCCCGCAGCGTCTGCACTTGCTCACGATGATCGACAGAACCTTGGCCTGCACCGCCGGCAGGGTGAGCCTAGCTCCTCTCTGCTTGGTGCGGGAGAACGTATTGAGGTAGTAACCGACCCCGGTCCTCTTGGACCACCTGCCTCGGTGCTTGAACGAGGTGTTGTCCACCGGCACCGACGTGCAACCCTCGGCACCGTAGGGCGATGCGTTCCCGGCTCCGTCGATGGCCCTCGCCGAGAAACAGTAGGTGTTTCCCGGTGTGCCGGTGAACGTGGCGCTCATGGCCGTGGTTGTCGCCAGGCTTTTCATCGCAGCGGCTTTCTGCCAATTGACGAAGCCTCCGAAGCCCCCGTTGTACGGCGCTTCCCTGTACCGCACTTCGTATCCGAAGATCCCGCTCAGGTCGTCCGTTGACGTGCTCCAGGACACCGTGAACGTAATGTCCTTCTGGAAGGTCCCGCCGGCACTGGTCGTCGGAGTGCTTGGCGGCGTTATATCGGCGACCACCGCCTTGCACGCGGAGAACTCGGACGTGTTGTTGTCGGGATCCGTGGCTGTCGCCGTGATCACCTGGCCGGCCGGGACCCCGGCCGGAAGTGAAACGCTGAATGCTGCATTGCCGGCCGCGTCGGTGGTCACATTCGTCGTCCCGAGGAACGTCTGTCCTTCTCCGTTCGTCCCGTCGCACACGGCGTTGGCGAAGAACTCCAGTCGATAGACCTTGTTTGCCTGACTGTTCAATGTCCCGGCGATGAGCACTCTCGTCGCGCTGAAGACCGAGGTCAGGACGGGGTAGTTCTGCAGGTTGTTCGGTCCGATGTCGCCGTCGCCCGTATCGTTCAGGTTGACGCCCGCGCCACCCTCGAGGTCGATTCCCGACTGGTCGTTCGATGAGACTGAATTTCCCAAGATCGCATTCTTCGTCGTGGCGTCGCCCAGGATGCGAACGCCGTCAAACGCGTTGCCCGAGATCAGGTTCCCAGCTCCGGCCACGGTTCCACCGACCGAGTTGCCGACCGAGGATCCGTCGATGCGGACGCCAGCCTGACCATTTCCAATGTCGCCCGTTCCATCGGCGCCTGAACCGATGAAGTTTCCTTGCACCAGGTTGCCGGTTGGCGGGGCGAAGGTTGGTGCCGGAAAGATACGGACCCCGTTTTGGCCATTCCCCGATATGACGTTCCGCAACGCAGCTGATGCGCCACCCACGACGTTGTCATGGGCGGCACCAGACGCTACTGAGGTGATCGACACGCCGTTTTGCGAGTTGCCCAGTGAGGCAGTCCCGGCCGCGTTGATCCCGATGTAGTTCCCTTCCACATGGTTTCCGCCGGCGTTGGGACCGGCGATCCTCACGCCGTTCTCTGCATTGGCGGAGATAACGTTCCGTGCCCCCGCCGTCGATCCGCCAATGATGTTGTCCGACCCCTGGACGTGCACCCCGCTACCGAGATTTCCGGGGCCCGCAGCGCTTCCCGCGGCGTTGGTCCCAATGAGGTTCCCTTCGATCCGGTTCCCATTGCCCGTGATGTCGATCCCATCCTGAGCGAAGTTCCGGATCACGAGGCCCTTGATCGTTGTGTCTTCGCCGGCGAGCTTCAGCCCATCTGCCGCCAATCCCCCGCCGTCCAGCTCCACGCGCTCGGACGTTGGATCAGTGAAGCCGTCGATGGTGACGGGATGATCGATAGTCGGCAGGACGGCGACCGGCGTGATCGGGGTGTCAGGCGTGATGTCGAACTGAATGACGTCCGGATCGGGATTGGCCTCGGCTGCCAAGATCGCGTCGCGGAGGGTACATGTGCCATCCGTGCAGTTGTTGTCACCGGCGTCGCCGAGTGTATTGACGGTGAACGTGAGCGCAGATGCTGGGAGGGGGTTCAGCGCCGGCAGGGTGACGGCCAACACAACAACAAGTATTGGTCTGAGAAGCGCTTTCATTGAGGCCTCCGTCAAGAGTGGAACGAGTATATTGGCACAGCCTGGTGGTATTGTCCACCTTGCGGCGTTTTCGGTACGCTTGACGCCCCACCGCTGATACCCTTGCCGGGTGAGGAAGCTCACCCTTCTCGCCCTGATCGGCCTGATTGTCCAAGTCGGCGCTCCCGCGGTCGGACGCAGGACCGAGCAGTCATTCGCCGATATCCAGGCCCTCCTGGACAGGCGAGCGGCAGCCATGATCGACGGAGATCGGGACGGTTTTCTGGCGACCGTGGATCGAGACAGCCCTGGTTTCGCCCGTCGCCAGGGACGATTGTTCGACGGATTCCAGCGCCTCGGTCTCTCGGAGTACCGGCTCGACATCGGTCGCCGGCTCTGGCCTGAGCTCACGACGAGCCGAGAGGTGGCACGGTACGGAGCGGACCTCGAACCTACTGTGTTGCACGTCGAGGAGCGCTACTCCATCGATGGGTACGACGCGCAGCCCGCGCTGGAGGACCAGTACCTTACGTTCGTGCGGCGGCAATCCGGGTGGCTGGTGGCCTCGGACGTGGACCTTGACGACCTGACGCTCTTTTCGGGGCGAAAGCTCTGGGAATTCGGCCCGGTCGCCGCCCGGGAGAGCCGGCACTTCCTGTACGCGTCCCATCCGGACCTCCTCGGAGCGGCCACGACCATATTGAGCGCCGCGGAGAGGGCGCTGGATAGGGTTGCTCGGGAGTGGCCGCTCGTGTGGAAGAAGAAGGTGGTCATTCTCGCCCCCAGCACCACTGCGGAACTGGGCCGACTGATTCAGGCCACATTCGACCTGGATGTGTTCGTCGCGTTCGCAGCGTCGGGAGTTGACCGGGGTCAGGACTGGGACCTGGTCGGGCATCGCATCATTCTCAACTGGCCGAACTTCTCTCTGTACGACGACGCAACCCAGGAGGCCATCCTCACCCACGAGCTGCTCCACATCGCGACACGCGAGTACTCCGGGCCTGTGGTCCCCGTCTTCGTGGAGGAAGGCGTGGCGGAGTGGGTCACCGGGCATGATTCTGCAAGTGTGTTGGCGGGCCAGGTGGAGAACGGTCTGTTCGACCGGTTGCTGCCGCTGGATCATGAGTTCATCTCCGGTTCGGATGCGGTCATCCTCTCCGCCTACCAGGAGTCGTCGGCAGCCGTCCGATTTGCCGCAGAAGAGTTTGGCGACGACGCGGTTGCGGAGTTCTATCGCCAGCTCGGTGCGGTCCGTCGGAGCCCGGGGACGTGGCGATATCATGTCGGACGCGCCATGCGCGAAGGGTTCGGGATCGGATTCGACGACTTCCAGGAACGGTGGGCGAGATGGGTCGAGAACAACTTGGATTGAATGCGAGACCGGGATGAGTGAGGCGGACGACCTCACCGTTCTTCGGCATTCCACCGCCCATGTCATGGCTCAGGCCGTCTGCGATCTGTGGCCGGGGGCGAAGTACGCGATCGGTCCGCCCATCGAGGACGGCTTCTACTACGACTTCGACCTACCCGTTCAGCTCACGCCCGACGATCTCGAGAGGATCGAGGCCCGGATGCGCGAGATCATCGTCGCGGACCAGCCGTTCACTCGCGAGGAGGTGGATCGCGCCGAGGCGCTGAGGCGATTCACGGATCAGCCCTACAAGAAGGAGATCATCGAGAGAGTGGGTGACCCGGAGGCGGAGGCGGAGGGGGCTGCTGGGGACACGATCACGGTGTACCGGAACGACGGGTGGGAGGACCTTTGCCTTGGTCCGCACGTGCAGTCGACCGGAAAGATCCCGACGTTCAAGCTGCTTTCACTGGCGGGCGCGTACTGGCGCGGTGACGAAACCCGCCCGATGCTCCAGAGGGTCTACGGAACGGCGTGGTCCACCGACGCGGAGCTCGAGGACTACCTGAAGCGGCGGGAGGAGGCGGAGCGTCGCGACCATCGCAAGCTCGGTCGCGACCTGGACCTCTTCTCGTTTCCCGACGAGCTGGGCTCCGGCCTCGCAGTGTGGCATCCGCGCGGCGGCGTCTTCCGCAAGGAGCTGGAGGATTTCGTCCGCAACCTCCATCTCGAGCGCGGATACGACATCGTGGCCACGCCTCATCTCGCCCGGTCGGTGCTGTGGGAGACGTCCGGTCACCTGGAGAAGTACCGCGAGAACATGTATCCGGCTATGGAGGCGGAGACGGCCGAGTACTTCGCCAAACCGATGAACTGTCCCTTCCACGTGCTCATCTATCGCTCGAAGACCCGTTCGTACCGCGAGCTCCCCATCCGGCTTTCGGAGCTCGGCACGGTGTACCGATATGAGCGGGCCGGCGTGCTCCACGGGATGCTTCGACTCAGGGGTCTGACCCAGGACGACTCACACATCTTCTGCACG
>DASSDP010000130.1:0-5472 GCA_035697085.1 Actinomycetota bacterium | reverse complement strand
GATTCGACCCGGTCTCGGTTCACGTAGGTCCCATTGAGGCTTCCCATGTCGTGGACCTCGAACCTCGAGTCCTTTCGCCGGATCTCCGCGTGACGCCGGGAGACCGTGATGTCGTCCAGGAAGATGTCGCTCTCCGGATGCCGGCCGGCCGTGGTGACGTCTTTGTCGATCAGGAACTTGGACCCCGCGTTCGGCCCTCTCTTCACGACCAGGAGGGCCTGCCCCTCCTCCAGCTCGTCGAGTGGAAGGTAAACCTCCTCTCCGGTCTCATCCTCTATCTCCGTCGGAGTGAGGCCGAGAGTGGTGTCTTCCTCAAGTGGATTTCCACACTTCGAGCAGAACTTGGCGCTCTCGGGATTCCTGTGGCCGCACCTCGTGCAGTACACCTAGGCCTCCAGATCGGATAACTCTCCGCTCAAGGTTGAGGCTTGGAGAGGGAGAGAACTCTATACGAGGCGTCCAAGCAGGTCAATTGGGCTCGAGCTTCCTGCGAGGGTTGCCTTGGGGTGAGCTTCAGCCTTCGGACGGAGCTTCCTCAACGAACTGCTGATATGAAGACGCGTCGAGCAGGTCATCGAGCTCAGCCTGATCCCCCACCTCGATGACGATCATCCAGCCCTCACCGTACGGATCTCCATTGACCAGTTCGGGGGACTTCTCCAGGGCGGAGTTTCGCTCCACGATCTTTCCCGACACCGGGCTGAACAGGTCGGAAACGGACTTGGTGGACTCGACCTCCCCGAAGGCCTCGCCGGCCCGGACCTCGGTTCCCTCCTCGGGCAGGTCCACGAAGACGACGTCTCCCAGAGCGTCCTGGGCGAAGTCGGTGATGCCGACTCGGATGCGGCCGCCCTCCTCGACTGCCGCCCATTCGTGCTCCCGCGTGTACTTCAGCTCTCCCGGGTACTCCATCAACCCTCCCTTAGGCCGCGCGAGCGTAGCGAAAGGCCGGGCCCCGTTGCAAGACCTATCCTCTGAGTTCCTCGACCAGCTGGGCGAACTCCGTCACCAGAGTCTGCGCGGCGTCGTGGTCGCCCGCCTCGGCCCACACCCGAACGACGGGCTCCTGAGGGTGCGGCACGACCAGGGCCCACGCTCCCTCTCGGAGGGCCTTGACCCCGTCGATGGTCTCCACTCGCTCTCCGTCCAGCCGTTCAACCAACCGGCGCATCACGGTCCCCTTGGCCTCCCATGGAGTGGCCACGTCCTTCCGCACGACGTGGGTCTCCGGCAGGCCATCGACGACCTCCTCGAGCCGCGTCCCCGTCCGGGCCAGAAGCTCCAGGAGCTTCGCCAAGCTCATCACCGAGTCGTAGGCGGGGAGGAACTCCGGGAAGATGTATCCCCCTCCGTCGGCGCCGGCAAACATCATCCCCGGCTCCTCGCTTGCCGCAGACAGGGCGGCCGGCGAGACCCGCGTGTACACCACTTCTCCGTCCCTTGCCCGGACGATGTCCTCGACGGCTCGGGTCGTCGAGACGGGCACGGCCACGCGAGGTTTCTCGGACACCCTGGACAAGAGATCCACGTACGCCAGCAGGGCCTGCCACACCGTGAGGATCCGCCCGCGGCCATCGACGAGACGGACGTGCTCGCCGGAGGAGTCCATCATCGCGCCGAGCTCCGCCGCGCTCGCTCGAACCATCGCCGCCAGGTGCTCCATGTGCTTGTCGACGTTCTCCTGGGCGAGCACGACTCGCTCCTCGTCGAGCACGGCGTTGAGGGCAAGCACGTCCGCCCCGAGACGCCCCAGCACGGTCGGCCCCGTAAGCGTGGTCCCACCGTAGGCGTAGTCCACAACGACCTTGGGTCGAGCCGCCCGGACGGCCGAGCCGTCGATCGCGTCCAGGACCCCACGGAGGTAGTACTCCCGTCCCCTGGCCGGAAAGGTCAGTTCGCCGATCTCATGATGGAACGCGCGACGGAGGTCGTCGCGATAGAAGGCCCGCTCGATCTGGCGCTGGGTGCCGACGTCGATATCGATGCCGTGGTCATCGAAGAACTGGATGTCGACGGACTGGGGGTCGAACGGGGACGTCCGCACGGCGATCCCGCCGACGGCCCGGGCCGAGCGGGCGTAGAACCGGGCCACCGGGATCGGGACCAGCTCGAGGTCGTGGACGTCGACCCCGGACGCGTTGAGGCCCACGACCATGGCCCGCTTCACGATTCGGGCGGCCCTGGTGGCGTCCCTGGAAGCCGCCGAAACAGACTTCTTGGCCAGGGTGCCCCCGTACGCCAGCGCGAGGCGAAGGGCCCGTTCCGGGGTGATGTCGATGTTGACCAATCCGGAGACGCCGCGCTCCCCGAACAGGCCGCGGACGCCTCGGGTCTCCCACACGATGCTCTGGCTGACGAGCGCTCCCGGGTCGACCGTCTTGAACGGATAGACCTTCACGTTCGGGCTGAGCACGGCGCCCTCTCCGATGTGGCACTCGTCCGCCACCACCACGCCCTCCTCCAGCCGGGCGTTCTGCTTCACGTCGGCGTTCTTTCCGAGCACGCACCCTCGAAGCGACGCGGACATCCCCACGTAGGAGTGGTCGTGGACAACGGCCCGGTGCAGGAAGGCCCCGGCCTTCACCACCACTCCGTTCCCCAGCACGGTGTGGTCCCTGAGCTCGGCGCCGGCCTCAACCCTCGAGTTCTCCCCGAGGTAGAGGGGTCCCTCCAGCTTCGCCTCGGGATCAACCTCCGTACCCTCCCCCATCCATACATTTCGCCCAGTCTGGAAGCCTGGGATGTTCAACTTGACCTTTTGGTCGAGAACGTCCCGGTGAACGGTCAAGTACGCATCGAGGTTTCCGACGTCGGTCCAGTACCCCTCGGCGACGAAGCTGTACATCGGGAGGCCCTTGTCGAGCAGCAGGGGAAACAGATCGCCGGCGAAGTCGAACTCCTCCCCCGTCGGGATGTAGCCGAGGACGCTGGGTTCGATGACGTAGATGCCGGTGTTGATGGTGTCGCTGAACACCTCGCCCCAGCCGGGCTTCTCCAGGAACCGGTCGATCCGCCCCTCGTCGTCGGCGATCACGATGCCGAATTCGAGCGGGTCCTCGACCCGCTTCAGCAACACGGTCACCGCGGCACCGCGCTCACGGTGAAAGGCGGCAGCCGCGGAGAGGTCGATGTCGGTGACGGTATCGCCCGATATGACCAGGAAGGTGTCGTCCAGGAAATGCTCGGCGTTCTTCACGCTGCCCGCGGTCCCCAGCGGCTCGTCCTCGTTCGCGTAGGCGAGCGAGAGATCCAGGTCGGAACCGGCTCCGAAGTAGTTCCGGACCACGCTACCGAGGAACTGCACGGCCGCGACGACCTCGGTGATGCCGTAATGGCGCAGAAGTTCCAGGACGTGCTCCATCATCGGCCGCCCGACGATCGGGAGCATCGGCTTCGGCTGGTTGCTGGTGAGGGGGCGGAGGCGTGTTCCCTGGCCCCCGGCCATGACCACGGCTTTCACCCGGCCATCATACCCAGGGGGTGCCGAGCGACTTTCCTGAGACTTAGATCCGCTCACTCAGCGCGCGGCGGACGTCGCCCACGTACGCCACCGTGGCCGCGTAGTACTCGATCACACCGACGACGAACCACACCCAACCGATCACGGCGGCCACGTCGTCCATCACGAAACCGAAGTTGCTCCAGGCGATGAGCGCGATCCCCCACCAGAGGGTGAACGTGGCGTACTTGCCAATAGGCCGAACGGCGATCCGGATCCCGCGGGCACCGAGAACGATGCCGGCCGCCAGGATCAAGGCGTCCCTCACGACGACGAGGAGCGCGGCCCAGAGCGGGATGGCGTCGACCGCCACGAACGTGATGAGCGCGGCCGCCAGAACGAGGCGGTCGGCGACAGGATCCAGCACCTTGCCCAGCTCCGTCACCTGGCCCGTGCGCCGAGCGATGAATCCGTCGACCCAGTCGGTGGAGACGAGGACGAAGAGAAGGATGAACCCCGGGACCCGCGTGTCGGCGTCGAGGAGCAGGATGACGAATACGGGAATCAGCACGATGCGAGCCCCCGACAGCAGGTTCGGCACCGTCAGGATTCGTCGGCTCGAACCCGTTCCCTCCCGGACTTCCGCGCCCACGTCGATCCTCCCTCTTGCCGCCCAAGTCTAAGCTGCCGGGGCGCTGATCCCTCACCCCCTGGACCGGTCCTCGGGACCGGCGTGGTTTGACGGAGACGAAGCCACGGTCGAGAATCGGGCCGAGTCATGTCCTTCGTGTCGCGAGGTTTTCGAGGCCGGCGCCCAGCAGGTGGACGCGACGAGCGACTGCCTCCCGGTCAGTACGAGACGAAAGATTTCCCCGTCCTGTCCGCGGGCCCCACGCCTCACACCCCTCTCGAGGAATGGACCTTCTCCATCTCCGGTGAGGTATCGGAACCGAAGACATGGACGTGGGAGGAATTCCGAGCGCTTCCCAGCGAGCCGGTGAACTGCGACATCCACTGCGTCACCAAGTGGTCGAAGCTCGGGACGACCTGGGAGGGGGTGTCCGTCGACACGCTCCTGGACGAGGTCGAGCACGACGCGACGCACCTCCTCGCGTTCTCCGACGGCGGCTACACCACGAACCTTCCGCTCGAGGACGTGGTCGACGGAAAAGCGTGGGTGGCGTTCGACTTCGACGGCGAACCACTGGAGCCCGAGCACGGGGGTCCCGCCCGCCTCCTGGTCCCGCACCTCTACTTCTGGAAAAGCGCGAAGTGGGTACGCGGGTTCACGCTCATGGATCACGACGAGCCGGGATTCTGGGAAACCTACGGCTACCACCTCTACGGCGACCCGTGGCGCGAACAGCGGTACTCCGGCGACTGAACTGGACGCTCGGCGAGGTCGTCGAGCTCGTCGACGAGACGCCGAGAGTCCGAAGCATCGCGTTTCGCGTGCCGGAGTGGCCCGGCCATCGACCCGGTCAGCACGTTGACGTCCGGCTGACGGCCGAGGACGGCTACCAGGCGCAACGGAGCTATTCGATCGCCTCGGCTCCGGAGGACGACCGCCTGATCCTGACGGTGGAACGGATCCAAGACGGCGAGGTCTCTCCCTACCTCGTGGACGAGCTGATCGTGGGCGACCAGATCGAGATCCGCGGACCGATCGGCGGTTACTTCGTGTGGGAAGCACAGATGGGCGGACCCCTCCTGCTCGTGGCCGGAGGTTCGGGCGTGGTTCCCCTGATGG
Organism: Actinomycetota bacterium; assembly: GCA_035697085.1. Lineage (GTDB taxonomy): Bacteria > Actinomycetota > UBA4738 > UBA4738 > CALAEC01 > DASQUW01. The sequence continues at coordinate 283 of DASSDP010000130.1, read as the reverse complement.
CCATGGTCCGGCATCGGACCGCGGCCGGCAGCACGGTCCCGGCTCGCCTGGTGTACTCGTCCCGATCGCTGGACGACGTGATCTATCGGGACGAGCTCGACCGACTGGCCAACGTGGGCGATGGGTTCGAGGTCATCCACACGCTGACCAGGGTTCAGCCGCCCGGCTGGACGGGATACAGCCGGAGGGTGGACGAAGAGATGCTCGGCGAGGTCGCCTGGCCGGCCGGCGACACACCGGTGGCTTTCATCTGCGGCCCCACTCCTCTGGTCGAGTCCGTGGC
>DASSDP010000129.1:0-12770 GCA_035697085.1 Actinomycetota bacterium | reverse complement strand
GGCGCGGCCCGTGCAGGACGCCGCTTCGACGCTGGAAGGGCTCGCGGCGGCGTTTCGAGTGGTGGCAGTGGTGTCCGGCCGTCGAGCCCGCGACGTGGCGTCCGTCCTCGGAGCGAACATCAGGTACATCGGGCTGTACGGGCTCGAGAGCGAGGTCGGGCCGGTGGACCGACCGCCTCCAGCGTTCGTCGAGCGCGTGTTGCCTGAGGTGGAGGAGATCGCCAGCAGCATTCCCGGTGCGCGCGTAGAGCACAAGGGACTTCAGCTCGCCGTGCACTTCCGTCAAGCCTCCGACCCGGAAGCTGCTGGCGGCGTCCTCCGTCAGCGGCTCGGCAGGCTCGCGGAGGCCCGCGGACTCATCCTGTTGGAAGGCAAACGGGTTCTGGAGCTGGCGGCAGCGGGGGGGCCCACGAAGGGTGACGTCGTCAAGTCGCTCGCGACGGAAGAGGGTCTCCGGTACCTCCTGTATGCGGGCGACGACGTGGCGGACCTCGAAGCCTTCGCTGCCATCGACCGACTGGCCTCGTCGGGCATCGTTGGCCTCAAGGTCGCCGTGCGGTCACTGGAGACTCCGGAGGCCCTGCTGAACGAGGCGGACATCGTTGTGGTAGGACCTCCCGGCCTTGTCGATCTTCTTCGATCCCTGAGTCCCGGGTAGTTCGCTCTCGGGGGGCCGGCTACGCTGCCCGCCCGCCGGCGAGGTCGAGGAGCTGCTGCTCAACCCAGTCGGCCGGAGATCGAGCGGTGATCGCTGCGTGCAGCCCCTGGGCGCGGCGCGCGCGCTCCTCGGGGAGAAGGCGCAGAGCGGCATCCAATGCATCGGCGGTACCGGTGACGTCGAGGGGGTCGACGGGGAGTGCGTGTCGGCCGAGCTCATCGAAGGCGCCCGCGTTTCTCGACAGCACCAGGACTCCCCTCGTTCCGTTCAACAGGGGACCCTCCTTGGCCACGAGGTTCATGCCGTCGAGGAGCGGGTTGACCAAGAGGACGTCGTACAGGCCGAATGCCGCGACGACCTCGGCGTAGTCATCCTCCACGCGAACGACGACGGGATTCTCGCTTTCGTCGGTCGTCCGGGCGTTGATCAACTCGGCAGCGCGAAGGCACTCCTCGGTGTACGACCGATATTCGGGCAGGTCTTCTCGTGATGGATTCAACAGCACCAGCAGGACCACCTTCCCCAGCCACTCGGGATACCTCCTGAGGAATTCGTCGAACGATCGGAGGCCCCGAAGCACGTTCTTGGAAGGTTCCGTCCGATCGACTTTCAACACCAATTGGCGACCTCCGACGAGCTCGGCAAGCCTCAGGCGCTTGCTACGCACGTCGTCCGTGGCGGCGAGCTCCTCGAGAGAGACGGGGTCGACGGTGACCGGGTAGACGCCGATGTGAACGGTTCGCCCCTCCCATCCCACCGAACCGTCTCCGCCATCCACGCGCGCCCCTTCGAGCAAACGACATGCCGACAGGAAGCTCTCGGCCCATCTGGCGGTCTGGAACCCGAGAACGTCGGCGCCGAGGAGTCCCGTGAGGAGCTCGTCTCGCATCCAGACGGGAACGAGCCTGAGGTAATCGGTGCCCGCGAACGGCGTGTGGTGGAAATGAGCGATGCGAGCCCGAGGCGCCAAAGCCCGGAGGGCCGACGGCACCAGCGAGAGGTGGTAGTCCTGCACCAGCACGTCGGCGGCTCCGTCTCCTGCCTCCTCCGCGAGGGCCTGGGCGAACGCCACGTTCACGTCTCGGTACGCCTGCCAGGCGGCCCTCGAGTCGTCGTCGAACACCGGGTACCGAGCCACGTCCCACAGCTGGTGATGAAGGAACCACAGGATCCGGTTGCTCACGCCGTTGTAGAAGCGGTCATAGATTTCCGCGTCCGAGGTGATCAGCCGAAGGGCGTACTTCGCTTCTCCGACCACGACGTCCATGCGGCCGCCCGGGGATCGCCCCGCCTGCAGGCGGTCGCCCTCACCCATCGCGTTCGCCACCCACAGGCCTCCCGTGGCGCTCACCGAGGGCCCGAGCCCGGTCACCAGACCACCGCTGCCGCGTTTGGGAACGAGCTCGCCCTCATCGTTTTTCACGAACGTGACCGGGCCACGATTGGAGGCCACCAGGATGCGGCGCTCGCTCACAGCTGTGACAACAGGTCGAGGTAGTCGGTGACCTCTCGCACGGTCAGGAATCGCTCGCGCACGCGCGCCTTCCCGGCTCTTCCCATCTCGTCTCCCCGGGCCGGATCCTGAAGCAGCGCCAGCAGCCGCTCTGCGCACTGGTCCACGGAGTCCACCAGGTACCCGGTCTTCCCGTCCTCCACCTGCAACCTGAGCCCCCCGGCGTTCCCGGCGATGACCGGTCGCTCCTTCCACATCGCTTCGGAGACCGTGAGGCCGAATCCTTCCCGGATCGACTTCTGCAGGACCACGGCCGAAGCCCGCTGGAATGCGTTCACCGCGATATCGCCTACTCCCTGGAGGTTCGTGAGCACGTGGATGTCCGGGTCGCCTCCCCGCCGCTCCTCGGTCTGCTCGAGGTAGTGCCACCCCTCCGGGTCGTCGTGCGCCATCGAGCCGACGAGCACCAGCTGGAGATCGGGGAACTCCTCTGTCGCCAGCCGGTACGCGTCGATGACACCGAGCGGGTCCTTCCACGGGTCGAAGCGAGAGACCTGGGTCACGATGGGCCGACCCGGGTCGATGTCGTACCCGACCAGGATCTCCCTCACTGCTTCCGGCTCCAGCCACGTGTTCTTGGGCGAAAGTGGATCGATCGATGGAGGGATCACCGCCACCTGTATCTGCAGGCCCGGGCGGATGAAGTCCTCCATCGTGTACACGGCCGCGTCGTACCTGTTCACGTGAACGGCGAAGTAGGCCCACACCGTTTCCATCGCGTGGGTGAGGTCGATGTGGCAGCGCCACACCCACTTGCCGTCCCGGCGCCCCTCCTCCTCGAGGATCGTCAGCATCGCCGCCGGCTGCGGATCATGGACGAAGACGAAATCGGCGGACTCCGTGAAACGGGCGGCGTTCATCCGAACGCGCTCCAGGTAGGTAGACTCCATCGCCTCCGTCCACGGAACTCCCGCGCCCTGCAAGGCGTTGTGGACGAGCTTGGTGACCGAGAAGAACTCCTCCGAGCCTTCGATCAGCTGCCAGTCCGCGTCGATCCCGAGGTCCTGGAGGATGGCGATCTGACTGGCGAGCAGCTCGGCGACGCCGCCCCCGAACGCGGTGCTGCTGAGGTGGACCATCCGAAAGCCCTTGAACGGCTGGGCTGCCTCGACGAGCCGATCGACGGCCTCGTCCCCGGCGGCGTCACGAAAGTCCTCCACGCGTTTTGGCTCCGGGAGCGGAACGCTGACGAGCATCGTTCTCAGTGTATCGGCTGGAGGACCTGTCTCTTCCTAGCGTTGATCCAGGATCGTGAGGCGGCGGAGCCGCTCGGCCCGGCGGGCCTCCCGTTCTTCCGGGGTCATGGCCAGGACGCTTCGAACGGACTCGGTGAGGTCGGTGGGGCTGAAGGGCTTGGTGACGTACTCGGCGGCCCCGGCGAGCCAGCCTCGAACCTGGTCGTCCTCCTGGGCCCTCGCGGTGAGCAGGATGACCGGGATGTCCTTAGTGTCGTCCCTCTCACGGAGCTCCTGCAGCACCGAGAAGCCGTCTCGCTGGGGCATCATCACGTCGAGCACGATGAGGTCGGGCAGGTCGGATATGGCCTTCTTGAACCCGGCGTCACCGTCCGAAGCCTCGAGAACCTCATGCCCGTCGAATTGAAGGTTGACCCGGCACAGTAGCAGTACGTCCGGTTCGTCGTCGATGACCAGAATGCGCAGTGGCAGCCTCCTTGCGGGGTAGGTATCGGTCGGTGGAACGGTTCGGTTGAGCAGGCCGCCGGGAGGAGCCTTCCGAGTCGAGCACACTTCGGCGTCGTTCGGAGGGGCGGTGCCATAATGGGCCGGCCTTGGATGAGGATCGGAGCCGCCTGCTCGGCCATCCCTTCGTCGCCCGGGCGGCCAGATGGGGAGTGGTGGCCTGGGCGGGCATCGGGGTTCTTGTTCTCGGGTACATCATCTTCCGATACGCCCTGTACCCGGTTCGGATCATCTTTCCCCCGCTGGTGGTGGCCCTCGTCCTGGTGTACGTCCTGAACCCCATCGTCTCGAGACTCCAGGACAGAGGGATACCAAGACTCCTCGCCGCCCTGATCACCTATCTCGTGTTCCTCACGTTGATCGTCGTGGGGTTCCGGTATCTGATCCCCGTCGTGGCCGACCAAGTGCAGGAGTTCGCCGGTTCCGTCCCCGCCCTCGTGGATCGGGCCCAAGAGTCGATCAGGAACCTGGCCGCACGGGTGGGGGTGAATCTCGATACGGGTCTCGTGCTCGACCCCGAGAACCAGCGGCAGGTTCTGAACTTCCTGGGGCGCCTCCTCTCGCTGACCCGGGGGCTCTTTCACGTCGCGCTGATCCTCATCCTCGGTCCCATCCTCGCCTTCTACCTGCTGGTCGACCTCCCGAAGATCCGGCGCGGTCTCCGGGCGTTCATCCCGGCACGCCGACGACCCGAGATCGACTCCGTGCTTCAGGATCTGGGGCGGGCGCTCGGAGGATTCTTCCGAGGGCAGCTTCTCGTCGCGCTGTTCGTTGGGATCGCTTCCACCGTCGGCCTGTACATCGTGGGCCTTCCCTACTGGGCCCTGATCGGGATGATCGCGGGACTCTTCAACCTGATCCCGTTGGTGGGGCCGTTCATCGGCGCCATCCCGGCCGTGTTCATCGCGTTCACCACGACCACCACCGGAGAGGGGCTCTTGCGACTGGATCCGGGATGGCCGATGGCCCTCGGGGCCGGGATCGCGCTTCTCACGGTTCAACAGATCGACAACCACATCATCAGCCCCAACATCGTGGCCCGGACCGTGAAGCTGCATCCCGTCACGGTGATGCTGGGCCTGCTGGCCGGGGGCACAATCCTCGGAGTCTGGGGGATGCTGATGGCCGTCCCGTCCATCGCGGCGGTGAAGATCCTCCTCCTGCACGCCTGGGACACGCGCATGACGTGGCCGCCTCCCCCCGCGGAGACCGTGCCGGAGGGTCCGGCTTCCTTGCATGAGGGTCCGGCTTCCTTCGCTCAGGATGGAGCGTGGTGGAACTTGTCGCGCCCGGGCAGGGTTGGAGCGTGGCTCAGGAGGCGGATCGGGCGGGGCGCGCGGCGGCCGGGGGAACGGGACAAGGCCCCGACGGAGCCGGGCGGCCCGGGCAGGTGATCTCGGGCTACAGGCGAGCGGCCCGAACGGCGGCTGCGGAGATCTCGCCGTTGCCCGGGAACGCGGTCCACTTCCCGACGATCCGTCCCGATCTGTTCGCGACCACGATGGTCGGCACCGTCCGGACGCCGTACCGCCGAGCCACCTCGGGACGTTCGCCCACGTCGATCTGGGTGTAACGAATCGCCGCGCTGTCGGCGGCTTTTTCGAGTTCCGGCCGAGCGGCCTGGCACGGCGCGCAGTACCGAGAAGTGAACTGAACGATGGCAGGTCCTTCGACGCCGAGCTCACCCATGTCGAGATCGATGAGCCGGCGGGGCGGACGCTTCCACACGAGGTACGCCGTGGAGAGAAGCGATATGGCCCCTCCGGCGATGGCGAGGCGGATGGCCAACTAGGTCTGCGCCTCCACCGGTGGTGCTGTCGTCCTTCGATGTGGGATCCGGCCGCGTGTCATCAAGCGCCTGGCGATGACGTACAGCTCGCAACCGACGCAGAGGCCGGTGGCCGCGGCAAGGAGCGCCAGGGCCGAGACGAGCAACCCGAGCCCCCAGGCAACCGAGGACGCGCCAAGACCGTAGTGGGCAACGGTGGCAAGAGTGAGAACGATGAACCCCAGCGTGTTCGCGAATCTGGGCGGACCGGACTCTTCCAGCTCGCGGGGAGGGCGGATCCGGAGCAGCCCCTTCGTCGCCCGGAAGAGGTATGCGTACACGTTCGCCTTCGGGCCGAGCAAGGAGGCGGCGCCGAGGATGGCGCCGATGGCCGGGATCACCGCCGGCCAATCGACGAGGAAGCCCAGCAGAAGGAGGGTTCCGGTGATCGCCTGCCCGAACCTCGGTTGCCTCGGATCCACCATGGGGACCTTCACGCGGGCATCTCCTCCCTCGGTTTCGACAATCTTCGTCGTGAGGAGGGTAAATCCTACCCGGAAGGTATAATTCGTGGCAAGGGTCGAATCGGACGATCCTCATGCAGCGTTGACACCGTTCAGGCGGCGGCAATACGCTCCCGGAGGAAGGGGTCACATGTTCCGGGTTTCGCAGAAGACGGAGTACGCCCTCCGCGCGATGGTGGAGTTGGCCCTCCGTAACGGCCAAGGGCCGGTCCCCGCTCGAGAGATCTCGGCGTCTCAGGGAGTGCCACTTCGGTTCCTGGAACAGCAGCTCGCCCACCTCCATAAGGCCGGATTGGTCGAGTCCTTCCGCGGGGCGGGAGGAGGATGCAGGCTCGCACGGGAGGCCGACGAGATCCGGGTGGCTGACGTCGTTGACGCCATGGAAGGACCGTACTTCCCGATGTTCTGCCTCCAGCCCGAGGACCACACCTGCTTCCAGGACTCACGCTGCGGGCTCCAAGAGCTCTGGGGCGACGTGCACACCGCGGTCCGCGAGGTATTCGAGCGCACCTCGATCGCCGACCTTGCGCTTCGTCACCGCCGGGTCGCTCCCGAGAATCCCGTCTGGTCCCCCGCGGACCTCCTCAGACAGGCCGACAGAGTCCGCTGAGGGCCCTTCCCGGAGGCCGAAACGTCCTCCGGGCTCAACGAGCACCTCCACCGCGCCGATACCAACACGGAAATGGCTCGTATCCTCGCGGTCGAAGACGATGAGGCGATCCGCGACCTCATCAAGTACGCCTTGGACCAGTACGGCTATGAGGTGAGTCAGGCCGCAAACGGCAAGGCTGCCCTCGACATGCTGGACAAGGGCCCCTACGACCTGGTCATCCTCGACCTGATGCTCGGGGGAAAGATCTCGGGCTGGGACGTGTTCGAGGAGATCAAGAAGCGGGGGCTCCGGGACGAGACGAAGGTCATGATCATGACCGCCCGGAGCCAGGAGGCCGAGATCCTGAAGGGCTGGAGGGTGGGGGTCGATCAGTACTGCACGAAGCCCTTCGACCTGGACATGTTCGTGGTCACCGTGCAGGACGTGCTGTTATCCACCAAGCAGCAGCTCGAGCATCAACGGGATGCGGAGCTCCGGAAGACGGAGCTGCTGCATCTTGTCGATACGGTCTTCTTGGAGGACTAGCTCGCCTGGGCCTTGCCCAGGATCCGCATCACCGTGGTCCCGCAGAGAGGACACTTTCCCTTGGCGGCCTGTCGGCCGTTCTTCAGGGTGACGACCTCGCCCTCAAACTGGACCTTCTTCTTGTCCTTCACGCAGTAGCCTTCGTAGCTGGCCACCTTGCCTCCTTTCGTTCCTTCCCCAGACAGCCTTCAGGGCCGCCGTGCGGCCCCACGAGAATGGTCGCCCGTCCCGAACGTGAGTGCAAGTACTTGGAGGGCGCTTAGTTTCTCAAACGTGATCATTCACCCGAAGGCGACGAACCCTACTTCTCGATCAGGTACGGGCCGAGGAACAGCGCATCCATGCCTGTATTCAGGAAGTCGTTCAGGGCTTCCTCCGGGCGGTGAACGATGGGCTCTCCGCGAAGATTGAAGCTCGTATTCAGAACCACGGGTACGCCGGTAAGGCGCTCGAACTCCTCGATCACCCGGGCGTAGAGGGGGCTGCTCTGCCTGATCACGCTCTGGAGGCGCCCGGTCCCGTCGACGTGAGTGACCGCAGGGATCAGCTCCCGTTTCCCTTCGAGAATGGGCAGCACCAAGAGCATGAACGGGTTCGGATAGTAGCCCTCGAAATACTCGGGACCCTTCTCGTTCAGCACGCTGGGGGCGAATGGCCGAAATCCCTCTCGGTGCTTCACCTGCGAGTTGACGATGTCTTTCATCTCGGCCCGCCGCGGGTCGGCCAGGATGGAGCGTCCCCCGAGCGCTCGGGGGCCGACCTCGGCGCGCCCCTGGACCCACCCAACGATCTTCCCCTCGGCGAGGAGCCTGGCCGCCTCGGCGGGAGGGTCTCCGACCTCGCGAAGCGGCAGCTTCCGCGCCGCCAGCACGTCCTTGTACGCGGCGTCGGGCCACTCCGGGCCCCAGAACGCGTGGTCCATGGACCAGGTGCGCTCCCGGCCGAGGACCTGATGCCAGACCCACAGTGCCGCCCCCAGGGCGTTCCCGGCGTCGGACGCCGCGGGCTGGATGAACAGGTGCTCGAACTCCGTCTCGCGAAGGAGCCGAGCGTTCATCACCGAGTTGAGGGCAACACCGCCCGCGAGGCAGAGGTTGCGGGAGCCGGTCAGCCGGTGGAGGGCCCTGGTGACGTGCAGGCCAGCCTCCTCGACGAGGTCCTGCACGGCGAAGGCGAGATCCTCATGTCGTTCGCTCAGGTCCGATTCGGGGACACGCGGAGGACCGTAGCGCTCCAGGAATCGGCGCGAGAGCCATCCCCCCTCCCGGTGATACGCGAACCAGTTGAGGTCCACCCTGAACCGCCCGTCCCTCGTGAGTGTGAGCAGATCGCGGAACCCGGGGGCAAGCCGATCCGTGCCGTAGGGGGCGAGGCCCATGACCTTCCCCTCGTCGGAGTTGGGATGGAACCCCAGATACCACGTGAGCGCCGAATAGATCTCCCCGAGCGAGTCGGGGTTCCGGACCTCGGCCAGCGTCCGGAGGCGATGCCCCTGTCCGTGGTTCAGCGTGGTCGAGAGGAAGTCTCCCCCCCGGTCCAGCGTCAGGACCGCTGCTTCGTCGAACGGGCTGGCGAAGAAGGCGCTGGCCGCGTGAGCCTGATGGTGCCCGACGTTGAAGAGCCGTCCGTGAAATCCCCATCGCCTCCGGAAGTACCTCTCCTTGCGCACCAGATTCAGGTCGACGTAGGCCTGGGCGGCCAGGCGCTTGGGGGCCGCCCGCCGCAGCGCATCGAGCGCTCCCCGGGCGAAATCGGTCCCGGCACGATGACCGAATGCCACGGCATCGAGGTCGCCCACCCCGACGCCTCCCTCGGCGAGGCAGTAGGCCACGGCGTTGTCGGGAAAGGCCTTCGTGTGCTTGTCCCGGTTGAACCGTTCCTCCTCGACGAAGGCGACGAGGCGGCCATCCTGTAGCAGGCACGCGGCCGTGTCGTGAGCGAAGCAGTTGATCCCCAGGATGTTCATGGCCGCTATCCTCCGGCCCGCTGGGGAGGGGACGCAACCCGGGCCGCCTTCTCTCCTGTTGTCATCGAACCGTGAGTGGCGATATATTGGGCTTAGCACTCTCAGGGGGAGAGTGCTAGCAATCGTAGGAGTCGAGGAGGAGCTTATGGCCGCCAAGATCATCACGTTCGATGAGGAAGCCCGCCGAGCCCTGGAGCGAGGGATGGACCAGCTGGCCAACGCGGTCCGTATCACGCTCGGCCCGAAGGGGCGGAACGTCGTACTCGAGAAGAAGTGGGGAGCCCCCACGATCACCAACGACGGCGTCTCCATCGCCAAGGAGATCGAGCTCGAGGATCCCCAGGAGAAGGTGGGCGCGGAGCTGGTCAAGGAAGTCGCCAAGAAGACCGACGACGTTGCCGGTGACGGAACCACCACCGCCACGGTCCTTGCCCACGCCATGGTCAGAGAGGGCCTCCGGAACGTCGCCGCTGGAGCGAACCCCATGTCCCTGAAGCGGGGCATCGAGGCAGGAGTCGACGCAGCCGTGGAGGCCATCAAGAACCAGGCCAAGGAGATCGAGGACAAGGAAGAGATCGCCCACGTGGCGGCCATCTCTGCAGGAGATGCCGAGATCGGCGAGCAGATCGCCGAGGCCATGGACAAGGTGGGGAAGGACGGTGTGATCACCGTCGAGGAATCGCAGACCTTCGGCATGGAGCTCGAACTTGTCGAGGGGATGCGTTTCGACAAGGGCTACATCTCCCCCTACTTCATCACCGACCCCGAGCGGATGGAAGCCGTGCTCGAGGAGCCGTACATCCTGCTGGCCAACCAGAAGATCTCGGCGGTGAAGGACCTGCTGCCGATACTCGAGAAGGTCATGCAGTCGGGCAAGTCGCTCGTGGTGATCTCGGAGGACGTTGAGGGCGAGGCCCTGGCCACCCTGGTCGTCAACAAGATCCGGGGGACGTTCAAGTCTGCGGCGGTGAAGGCGCCCGGCTTCGGCGACCGTCGCAAGGCCATGCTCCAGGACATCGCCATCCTCGCCGGTGGTCAGGTCATCTCCGAGGAGGTCGGCCTGAAGCTCGAGAACATCCAGCTCGACATGCTGGGGAAGGCCCGGAAGGTCGTGGTCACGAAGGACGACACCACGATCGTGGAGGGCGCCGGTTCCGAGGACGAGATCAAAGGCAGGATCAATCAGATCAAGGCCGAGATCGAGAAGACGGACTCCGACTACGACCGCGAAAAGCTCCAGGAGCGGCTGGCCAAGCTGGCCGGCGGAGTCGCCGTCATCAAGGTGGGAGCGGCGACCGAGGTCGAGCTGAAGGAGAAGAAGCACCGGATCGAGGACGCCGTCCAGACGACCAAGGCCGCTGTTGAGGAAGGGATCGTTCCGGGCGGCGGTGTTGCCCTTCTGTCCGCCCAGTCTGCGCTGGACAAGCTGGCACTCGAGGGCGATGAGGGAACGGGGGTGCGGCTCGTCCGCAAGGCTCTGGAGGAGCCACTGAAGCAGATCGCCGTGAACGCCGGCCTCGAAGGAGGGGTCGTTTCGGAGAAGGTCCGGACGCTCGATCCGGGCTGGGGCCTCGACGCGGACTCCGGCGAGTACTCGGACATGATGAAGTCCGGGATCGTGGATGCCACCAAGGTGACTCGTTCCGCGCTCCAGAACGCAGCGTCCATCGCGGCGCTCTTCCTTACGACCGAGGCGGTCGTGGTGGAGAAGCCGGAGAAGGAGAAGCCACCGCCCATGCCCGGCGGCGGAGGCATGGACGAGTTCTAGACCCGACCCACCAGTTTCGATCGAGGGAGCCCCGGTCCGTTTCCGGGGCTCCCCTCGTTAGAATCACGATGCCGTGACCAAGGGGAAGCGGATCCTCCTCATCGACCATCGCCCCGAGCACATGCGTCAGCCGGTCATCCGGCTCCAGCTCGAGGGGTACCAGGTGGATGAGGCGTCTTCCGGCGACGACGGCATCGCGATGTTGCGAGAAGGCGGGTATGACCTGCTTCTTCTCGATGCGGAGCTTCCCGGGCCGGATGGATGGGAAACGCTCCGGCGAATCCGGGAGGACCAGGCTCTCGACAACCTCAAGGTGATCGTGTTCATGGCCCCGGAAGGGGAGACAGGGAAGCTCGCCCTCATTCCAGTAGACGCGGAGCTTCGCCGGCCGTTTCCTATCGGCGAGCTTTTGGAGAAGGTCCGGAAGGTTCTGGGCGAGCGCTAAGGAAGTCGACGGGCTTGTTCTTCTGGAGGTACTTCAACGTTGACGGGAGCGAGGTCGGTGAGTCCGAGCGATTCTCCGATCGTGCCGAAGCGGAGGAATGGATGGGCACCGCCTGGTCGGATCTCCTTTCCTCCGGAGTTGAGGAGACGGCTCTCATCGATGAGGAACGGGACCGGACGCTCTACAGGATGGGACTTCGGGCCGAATAAGCGCCTTACAGAACGAGCTGCTGAGTCACGTAGGTCATCACCAGCGTCCCGGCTGCAAGGAGGGCCGCCCTCCTGACCTTGGCGACGACATCCGTCGGCTGATGATGATTGGGTTCGTCCCCCGTCCACAGCAGGGCTGATGGAACGCCTGCTCGCTCGAACGGGCCGTTGTCCGACCAGTCCGGCAGGAGTTTCTCCCTCGCGTCGACGCCGGATTCCTTTGCCGCACTGAGCAAAGCGGCAACCGTTTTTCTGCTTCCGATGCCCATCCACCCCACGATGATTGTGCGGTCGAGTCCGATCATGTCCACGGACACCATCGCTCGTGGACGGGCGCCCTCCGAGTAGGCCGCTGATCCGAAGTGGTGCCCCCCTCCCTGCTGAACCTCCTCGGCTCCGAAGGCCACGAACCGGATACCCCGTGCCTCGTGGGTCCCGGCAAAGACACGAGCCAGTTCGAGGATCACGGCCACTCCGCTCGCGTTGTCGTTGGCCCCCGGTGAGCCGGGCACGGTGTCGAGGTGTGCCCCGATCAGGATCCGGCTCCGCGCCGGGCTCGGCCACGTGGCGACCACGTTCCTCGAGGTGGACCCATTGGGAAGCTCGAACGGAACCAGACGGGCTCGGTATCCGAGCTCGACGAATCTGTCGAGGACGTACCGGGCCGCTTTCCGATATCCGAAGGAACCTGCGGAACGAGGCCCGATGCGGCCCGCCAGTTCTCGGACGTGGCCGAACGCTCGAGAGGAAGAGAACACGGCCGGATCTGGAAGTGTCGCTCCAGGAGGCTGGGCCACCGATGCCATGGGTGAGCTTCGTGCGGGTCCCGAAGGCGAGGTCGGGCTAGATGCCCCGGAGTTGCAGGACGGGACGAGCATGGCCAGCACCAGGACGGTGCCCACCCCCCGCGGGGTCGGGTTCATCGCTCCACCTTACGAGAGGTGGTTGCTGACGGGAACGACCTCCGGGCTGCCGTTCCTCTCAGGTTGGGTATCGTGAAGACCGTGGCACAGGACGTATCCATCGAGGTGGGGCAGGATGACTTCGAGGCTCGAGTTCTCGAGGCGTCTCGGAAGGTTCC
>DASSDP010000128.1:0-11226 GCA_035697085.1 Actinomycetota bacterium | reverse complement strand
GCAACCGAGAACAGTGCCAGCAGGATCCTCGTTTTCATCCGATCTCCCAGACGTTCGCGGGCATCGTGGAGGGAATGCCATGATATGGCCTCCACCCGACCCTTGAGGAGGATTGATGGCGGAGTTCGTGCGCCTTGAGGTGGAGGACGGCGTCGGCACCATCCGGCTGGACCGTCCCCCCATGAATGCCATCGACGAGGAACTCACCCGGCAGCTGTTCGAGGTCGCCACCGAGGCCGGCAAGCGAGAGGACGTCGGCGGCGTCGTCCTCTATGGGGGGGAGAAGGTCTTCGCCGCCGGCGCGGACGTGAAGATGATGGCCGAGATGAGTCCCATGGAAGTGCGTCCGATGATCCAGCGGCTCCAGGAGGTCTTCACCACGGTCGAGGACATTCCCAAGGTCACGATCGCGGCGCTGACCGGCTACGCGCTGGGCGGGGGATGCGAGCTGGCGATGTGCGCCGACTTCCGATACGCGGCCGACACTGCACAGCTCGGGCAGCCCGAGATCGCTCTCGGGATCATCCCCGGCTCTGGCGGGACACAGCGTCTTCCTCGACTGATCGGGCCGGCGAAGGCGAAGGACCTCATCTACTCAGGCCGGTTCGTCAAGGCACAGGAGGCTCTGGAGATCGGCCTGGTGGACGCGGTGTTTTCGGCCGAGGAGGTCTACGCCAAGGCCGTCGAGATGGCACGCCGCTACTCCCAGGGGCCGCTGATGGCCCTGCGGGCCGCCAAGGTGTCGATCAATCGTGGTGCCCGGGTCGACATGGACACCGGTCTGACCATCGAACGGGAGACCTTCTCGGATCTCTTCACCACCGAGGACCAGAAGGAGGGCATGCGTTCCTTCGTGGAGAAAGGCCCGGGGAAGGCCAAATTCAAGGGCCGGTGACTCGGCGGCCTTCCCATACCAGGACCCACCGAACGTAGGCCGATTCAGCCAATTCGGCGGGGGGGCTAAAGTCCTTCGGGCGATCTCCCGATAGCTATCCAGGGAAGCCCATATTCCTGAGGCCATGAGGAATACGGGCACCCTTGGCGTTGTTCCATCGTCAAGGCCGGCACCTTCTAGACGAGGAGCATGCACCGAAATGGCTGAGACCGCTTTGAGGGGATCGCGCCCTCGGCAGTTGCCCCGGGCGAACCGCACGTACGCGGAGGGGCGCGTATGCAATCACGAGGGGTGCGTCACCAGGCTCTCCATGTACAACAAGTCTCCATACTGCTGGGCCCACGCCCCAGTGAAGTTCCCCCTCACGCGAGGGGCGCGTCGCCGCAAGGCCGCAGCGTAGGCCGGGCTAGCCGGCCTCCCCCTGCTCTGCTTCCGCCACGATCCCCCTGGCGATCTCCCGTGCCTCGTCGAGGCGGGCCTGGTCCACGAACATCCGCACCCCGAACTCGGCGAAGAGAACCCGCGTGAACGTGCCGGGGTTCTTGCACCACCAGAAAATGCCGGCTTCCTCCAGGGCCTCGGCGATTTCGTTGGCCGTGGCCCAGGCGTAGTTGCCCAGATAGGTGGTCCGAACGTCCTTCCGCAAACGGCCTTACCTCACAGGGCCGCGCGGGCCTTGTCCAGGTCGGTCGCTCCGATGACCAGGCGGTTGTTGGACGCCATGTAGACCAGCTCGATGTTGACGCCCGCTTCCGCGATGCTCCGTGCGATCTGGCCGAGTGCCCCGGGCGAGTCGGCCACATCCGTCACGATGACGTCGCGCTCTGCCTGCACCTTGATCCCGGCGCCCTCCAGCGCCTCCCGTGCCCCGGTAGCGTCCTCGAACAGCAGGTGGAAGGTCTCTTTTCCATCGTCCTGGACGCCGCATCCGCCCTCGATGTTGACTCCTGCCTTCCCGAGCGCCTCACCCAAGTCGGCCAGCGTTCCGGGTCGGTCCTCCAGATAGACGGTCAGATCCTTCGGCATGGTTCCCCCCTTCTCTTTGAGTCCCGGTGACTCTCGGTAACCGGAGTCTATCCGGGATCTCATGCCGGGCCGCAGCCCGCAGCGCCCAGGAACACTCGCAGCGCCACGAAGGTGGTTCCGTCGAGCAAGGCCTCCGCGCACGCCCGCTCTCCCGGCCGGACCTGATCGATCTCCTCGATCGACAGCTCCCGCCACCTGCCGTTCTCGACCCTCAGAAACCTGGAGGCGCCTGGGGCAAGCCGCTGGAGTTGGATGCTCGCTCCGTCCCCTTCTCGCATGGTGAGCTGCGAATCCGCGACCTCCTCCAGGGTTCCCGCAACCCACACCAGGGGAGGCCCTCCGGGCTGCGGTTGCACTTGAGGCACGGGCGGAATCGACCCGCTGGTGATCTGGGTCCCATCTCGAAAGGCGAGGTAGCCCCCGCCGACGGCAGCCACCAGCGCGATCGCCGGGATCAGAGGGAATCGCCACACGCGCTCATTATGGGTGAGCGGCCCCCCGGGGCCGCTGCTGTCCCGAGGACCGACCTCGGGCTAGAATCCCCGGCTGCGGGCAGCCCTCACGCCGACTGGAGACGTCGTGAACATCGTGGTCTGCGTCAAACGGGTGCCGGACACGGCGGCCGAGAAGAAACTCGATCCGAGCGACTTCACCCTCGACCGCGACTCGGTGGAAAGCATCATGAATCCCGTGGACGAGTACGGGGTCGAGGAGGCCCTGAAGCTCAAGGAAGCCCACGAAGGCGAGATCACCATCCTCACGATGGGTCCGGAGCCGGCCGACAAGAACGCGGTGCGCAAGGCCCTCGCACTCGGGGCGGACAAGGGAATGCTCGTGACCGACGACCGCCTCCACGGCTCCGACGCCACGGCCACCGCCTACGTGCTCGCTCTCGCCCTTGCGCAGGTCGAGTTCGATCTGGTGATCCTGGGCTCGGAGTCCACCGACGCCCGGACGTCGCTGGTCCCTCAGGCGCTCGGCCAGCTCATGGGGATCACCGCTCTCACCAACGCCAAGAAGCTCGAGGTGACGGACGGGAAGGTCACGATCCACCGGGAGGAGGAAGGCGGCTACTCCGTCATCGAGTCGGAGCTGCCGGCCATCGTCTCGGTGGTCAAGGGGATCAACGAACCCCGATACGCCACGCTGAAAGGGATCATGTCGGCCAAGCAGAAGGAGGTTCAGGTCCTCTCCGGCGACGACCTCGGGATCGATCCCGCCCTGGTCGGACTGGAAGGATCGAAGACAGAGGTCATCGAGGCCACGCCCCGCCCGGCTCGAGAGCAAGGCGAGTTGGTCAAGGACGATGGGGAGGGGCACGTGAAGCTGGCCGACTTCCTTCAGCAGCACAAATTCATCTGAGAGGCGGAAATGGGAGAGCTCTGGGTCGTCATCGATCACGACAAGGGAGAGCCGAAGAAGGTCTCGCTTCAGATGCTCTCGGCCGGCCGGCGGATAGCGGAGAAGCTCGGGCACGATCTGACCGCCGTGTTCGCCGGTACCGGGTTCGAGACGGCGAAGGAGAAGCTGGCGAAGTACGGGGCGCCCAAGGTTTTGGTGGCCGAACACGAAGACATGGAGGGCTATCTGGTGCAGCCTGCCGTCGACCTTCTGACCAAGCTGGTGCAGGAGCGGTCGCCGGAGGTGGTGCTCTTCGCCAGCGTCCCCTTCGGAAAGGACCTCGCTTCAGGCGTGGCGGCGAAGGCGGGAGCAGGGGTCCTTGCCGACGTCGTGGACATCGAGCCGCAGGACGACCGATTGGTCTGCTCGATGTCGGTGTTCGGCGGGGCCATGACCACGAAGTGCCGGATCAAAGGGAGCCCTCAGATCATCTGCGTGAAGCCCAATGCCTTCGTGGCTGAGGAATCGCTGGCCGAGGCGGCAGAGGAGCGCATCGACGTCCAGGTGTCTGACGACGCCAAGCGGGTGAAGATCGCCGACCGAGTGCAGCAGGAGGCGGGAGGGCGTCCCGGCGTGGAGGAGGCCTCGATCATCGTGTCGGGAGGCCGCGGGCTGGCCGGGCCCGAGAACTTCCGCATCGTCGAGGAGCTGGCGGACGTGCTGGGTGCGGCCGTGGGCGCCTCCCGGGCCGCGGTCGATGCCGGTTGGTATCCGCACCAACACCAGGTGGGACAGACCGGGAAGACCGTCTCGCCTCAGCTCTATGTCGCGGTGGGCATCTCCGGCGCCATCCAGCATCGCGCCGGGATGCAGACCTCCAAAACCATCGTGGCGATCAACAAGGATGCCGACGCGCCCATCTTCGGGCTCACCGACTTCGGACTGGTCGGGGATCTATTCAAGGTCGTGCCTGCGCTGACCGAGGAGTTGAAAAAGCGCAAGGGCGGCTGAGCTTATTGGCACGAATCGTTCGCATTCTTTCCGCAATGCTCCTCGTCGCGGGCTTCCTTGCCCTCGCGTCGACGCCTTCTTTCGGAGCCGCTTTCCTCGTAACGCGAACGGACGATCCCACCCCAGACGTGTGCGCGCCATCGGATTGCTCGCTGCGGGAAGCGATCATCACCGCAAACGCGCAGCCTGGTCCGGACACCGTCGCCCTTCCCGCGGGGATCTTCACCCTCTCGATTCCGCCTAACGGGCCCCCAGACGACGAAGAGGGTGATCTCGACATTAGTGGTGAGATCACAGTTGCCGGCGCGGGAGCGCAACAGACGGTCATCGACGGCGGGGATGTGGATCGGGTTCTCGAAGTATCCGGAGTGTCGGTCGTCATCTCCGATGTGACCATTCGGAATGGTCAGACAACATCAGGTGGCGGTGGGATCAGTGTTGCTGGAGTCGCCACTTTCAATCGGGTCGCCGTTATGGACAACAACGCGATAACCGGATCCAGTGGTGGAGGTGGCATAGTCGTCAGTGGCGGGACCGCCTCAGTGACAGTCACCGAAAGTGCTCTCACTTCTAACGCGACCTCGGACCCGAACGGCAGTGGAGGTGCTCTTCTTGCGCTGAATGGCGCCTCGGCGACCCTCACCAACGTCACGGTGAGTGGGAACGCGGCGTACGCCGGTGGGGGTGGCGTCTATCACCAGGGGCCAGGGACTACGTCGCTCGTCAATGTGACGGTCACGGGAAATACCGCCGACGCCGATAACGGGGACTTGCCCGGAAGCGGGGGAGGGGTCAATTGGGAGGCTGGTAGCGGACCACTCATGGTCATGAATACGATCGTCGGGGGCAATCTTGGCCCCTCGAGCGATCCCGATTGCTCGGGAACGGTGACGTCGCAGGGCAACAACCTCATTCAGTCGGTAACGTCCGGCTGCGCCGTCACCACGACAACCAGTGACATTACCGGGCAGGATCCGAAGCTCGGACCTCTTGCCGACAACGGCGGTCCCACGATGACCCACGCGCTGCTTTCCGGGTCTCCCGCGATCGATGCCGGCGGGCCGGGCGGCCCGGCCACGGACCAGCGAGGTGTTCCCCGGAACCCCGACATCGGCGCATACGAGCTGGCCTTCTGCAGCGGGACGGTCGTCAATCGTGTCGGCACTGCGGGGAACGACACCCTCGCCGGTACCTCTGGCGCGGACGGCGTCTTCGCCCTCGCGGGCGACGACACGATCGACACCAAGGAAGGAGACGACAGAATCTGCGCCGGTGAGGGTAGCGATACGGTGAACGGCGCGTCGGGCAACGACACTCTCCTCGGGGAGAGCGGCGACGATGTCCTCACCGGGGCCGGCGGCAACGATGGCTTCGACGGTGGGACCGGCACGGACCGACTGATGGAGTCGGGTGACGTGGACTTTACGCTCACCGACACTTCGCTCACGACACTCGGCATCGGCAGCCCGGCGAGCGACTCTCTGCTATCCATCGAACGAGCCACGCTGTCGGGAGGGGCGAGCGCGAACGACATCGACGCTTCAGGTTTCAGCGGCGCGGTGACGGTAGCCGCAGGTGAGGGCACCGACGGTCTGGTGGGCTCCGCCGGGAACGACACCCTCGACGGCGGCCCGGGGCTGGACACCCTGTTCGATTTCGGAAATGTGAACTTCACCCTTGCGAACACGTCGCTCGTCGGCGTTGGAACGGACGCGATCTCTTCGATCGAGGGCGCGTTCCTGCTCGGAGGCCCTGGAAACAATGTGATCACGACGACCGGGTTTACCGGCTCCACCGTGTTGTTTGCCGATGGCGGACGGGACAGAGTGGTGGGTGGACCGGGCCCGGACATCATTCTCGGCGGGCCGGGCAACGACTACCTTGCCAGCGGAAAAGGTCAGGACAACCTCGCCGGTGGTCGTGGCAAGGACCGGTTGTTCGGCGGTGCCGGGAAAGACCGGCTGAGCGGGGGCAGGGGTGGGGATCGACTCTCGGGCGGTGCCGGGAAAGACCGCCTGAGCGGAGACCAGGGCATCGATGTCTGCAGGGGCACGATCGGAACGGACAAGTTCAAGGCGTGCGAGATCGTCCAGGCTGCCTGAGGATGGGTCAGAACATGTCCGGACACCAGGGTGCCGGGTCCCACGTGCACATGGCGTCGGCTCGCCGAATAGCGCCGGTTTTGTTTTCGATGAGTCGTCCCGCCTGTCGCAGGGCGGCGAATCGAACACCACCGAGATAGACGGCGGCGAGGTCCGCCGCGGTCAACTCGAGATCCGGTTCCTTGTCTGTTGAGCGGCATTCGGAGCCGTCCGGTCCACCGACGAGCTCGTAACGTCCTTCGTTCCACGGGCAGAAGGAGTCCCTCACCTCAAGGACGACTCTTCCCGCGGATGAGTAGTGGCGGCCGGCGAGCGCAGTCGGGACGTCCACGAGTCGGACCCACAGCCCGTCCTCGACCTTGAATCGGAGACGTCGAGGGTCCGTGAGCATGTGTATGAGGGGCTCGTCGACGGGTCGCAGCCACGCCGTGGTTCGAGTCATGAGGTCCAGATCGAAGCAATACCGCCACAGGGCCGCGTACGCGTGGGTGTTTGCCGTCACCATCTCGACCACGTCGGCGGTTCCATTTGCATACCCCTGAGACCAGTCCTGTTTGGTTCGGTACACCACGTATCCATCGGGCCCTTCGGGCCCTTCGGACAAGGTGTAGAGGTATCGGTTGAACCCTTCGCGGTCACGCTCGAGCTCCTGAAAGTTGTACTTCCACCACGCCTCGTTTCGATCATGGAACCCGGGGCGGTGAGGGCGCACCGACTCGAACACCGCAGGGTATGCAGCCAGCGCTTCCGTTTTCGATATCACGCGGATCGATCGAGGCTCGTACTCCCCGGCAAATGCGGTGTGCGCGCGCTCGATCTCCAGCTCGGCCTTGTACGAAGCAAGCCCGTAGCCGAATCGGCCGTATATGGCCGCCTCGGAGGCGTATAGGGCGGCTAACGGTTCGCCGCGCTCGCGCGTGTCGTCAAGC
Organism: Actinomycetota bacterium; assembly: GCA_035697085.1. Classification (GTDB taxonomy): domain Bacteria; phylum Actinomycetota; class UBA4738; order UBA4738; family CALAEC01; genus DASQUW01. The sequence continues at coordinate 3,922 of DASSDP010000128.1, read as the reverse complement.
TGCCGGCGGGTCATGGCGGTCATCACTCCACGGCGTCGGTGGGTGGGCGCCACCGCCACCGACGTGACCCCTGCGGCGGGCAAGATGGCGCCGGGGACCGTGAGCTGAAATGAGGCCACCATGGTTTCGCCTGCCATCGCCGCCCCATCGAATGCGGCCAGGCTCCGATCGATCTCGAAGACCAGGCGCTCAGCTTTGATCTCCTCTTTGATCGGCTGGTGGCCGAAGGCGAGCGAAGAAATTCGCATGAGCTCGTCGAACTCTCCCGGTTCGATCGGCCTGATCTCGATGTCCATGACCTCATGCTACGCTCGAAACAATGTCAGCCAAGGGATCTGTGCTGGTCGCGATGAGTGGCGGAGTGGACTCCTCTGTCGCCGCGTGCCTGCTGGCCGAGGCCGGTTACGAGGTGCTCGGCTCCCACCTCAAGCTGGTCGACACCGGGGGTGTCGAGCACGGGTGCTGCGGGCCCCAGGCGGAGATCGATGCCCGGGCCGTGGCGGAAACGGCTGGATTTCCGTTCGAGGTGTCCGACATGGGTGAGGCGTTCGCTGAGCGGGTCATCGGGGACTTCGTGGCCGAAAGCGAGAGAGGCCGAACTGCCAATCCGTGCATCCGGTGCAACGAGCGGATCAAGTTCGGAGCATTCTTGGACCGGGCCGACGCCCTGGGGATGGACTCCGTGGCGTCGGGTCACTACGTGCAGACTGCACGCGACGAAGAGGGTACCTGGCATCTTTATCGTGGCTTGGATCGTTCGAAGGACCAGTCCTACGTGCTGCATACGCTCGGCCAGAAGCAGCTCGCTCGGTCCTTGTTCCCGGTCGGGGAGCAGACGAAGGCGGAGACGCGAGCGCTCGCACGCCGTTTCGCGCTACCAGTGGCGGAGAAGCGGGACTCGCAGGAGCTCTGCTTCGCTCCCGCGGGTGACGCCGGCGCCTTCCTCGAAATGCATGCGCCGCATCTTGCGCGCAAGGGAGAGTTCGTGGATCCGACTGGGCGAGTACTGGGGCAACACGAGGGAGCGTTCCGCTACACCATCGGGCAACGGCGCGGGCTCGGCGTTTCGACCGGAGAGCGTAGCTACGTGACGGATATCGATCCGCGTGCGAATCGCGTGGTCGTCGGACCGTCTGAGCTGCTGGCACGCCGAGGGCTGGTGGCCGAACGCGTCAACTGGATCACCGGACGCCCTAGCGGACCGTTCGAGGCCGACGTCAGCATCCGCTACAACGGCGATGCCACGCCAGCGGTAGTGGATCCCGTTGGCTCCAGATCTGCCCGAGTGGAGTTCCGGACGCCTCAGCGAGCGGTGGCTCCCGGCCAGAGCGTCGTCTTCTACTCCGGCGACGAGGTTGTCGGCGGCGGTACCATCCTGTCTGCCTCCTGACACGGGGGAGTCTGACCGCTTCGATATCATCGTCGGTGATGGCGAAGGGTGACGAGCGGCGGCGGGCGGAGGCCAAACGAAGGGTCGAGGAGCTCCGCGACCTCATCAACTTCCACGACTACCGCTACTACGTGCAGGACGATCCTGAGGTCTCCGACGCCGAGTACGACGAGCTCATGCGGGAGCTCCGGGCGCTCGAGGAAGAGTTTCCCGAGTTCATCACCCCAGACAGCCCAACCCAGCGAGTCGGTGGTCAGCCATCTGAGCTCTTCGCGCCGGTCAGGCATCGCGCGCCGATGCTCTCCCTCGACAACGCGTTCTCGTGGGAGGAGCTGAACGCGTGGGGGAAGCGAGTCGAGCGGACCCTTGGTCGGCAGGCCGACTTCATCTGCGAGCTGAAGATCGACGGCGTGGCTGTGGCCCTCACGTACGAGAACGGGGTCTACGCGAAAGGAGCCACCCGCGGGGATGGCTACATCGGCGACGACATCACCGCCAACATCCGAACGATCCGAGTGGTGCCGCCCCGGCTCCGGGGGGGCGATCACTCCTCCGTGCTCGAGGTCCGGGGCGAGGTGTACCTCCCGGTCAAGGCGTTCGAGAAGCTGAACGAGGAGCTGCTCGACAAGGATCAGCGACCGTTTGCCAACCCTCGGAATGGCGCAGCGGGGAGCCTCCGGCAAAAGGACCCGCAGATCACGGCGTCGCGGCCGTTACGACTGTGGTGCTACGGGATCGGGGTTGCCGAGGGCAGGCGGTTCGGACGGCACTCCGAAGCCCTCGAGTACCTCAAGGAATCCGGACTTCCGGTGCCGCCGACCACCAAGAAGCTCGAGTCGCTGGAGGAGGTGTTCGCCTTCTGCGAGCGGTGGCAGGAGCACCGCCACGACATCGACTACGAGATCGACGGCGTCGTGGTGAAAGTCGACCAGATCGCGTTGCAGGAAGAGCTCGGCGCCACGAGCCACGCGCCGCGATGGGCCATTGCCTACAAGTTCCCACCCGAAGAGCGCACGACGCTCCTGAAGAAGATCGACGTCCATACGGGACGTACTGGGGTAGTCACGCCGTTCGCCATGCTCGAGCCGGTGTTCGTCAGTGGCGTCACGGTCTCCACCGCGACGCTCCACAACGAGGACGAGGTCAAGCGGAAGGACGTCCGGGAGGGAGACACCGTGATCGTCCGACGGGCCGGAGATGTCATCCCCGAGGTGGTCGGTCCCATCCTCAGCAAGCGGCCGAAGGGCGCGCGTCCGTGGCGGTTCCCGAAGCGGTGCACATCGTGCGGCACGGAGCTGGTTCGAAAGGAGGGCGAGGCGTACCGGCGATGCCCGAATCGCCGAGGGTGCCCGTCGCAGAACATCGAATGGCTGTTCCACTTCGCATCCCGGGGGGCGATGGACATCGGAACCCTCGGCTACAAGACGGGGATGGCGCTGATGGACCGAGGCTGGGTCAAGGATCCAGCGGATATCTACAGTCTGACGGAAGAGCACCTCGCCCAGTTGCCGGGGTTCAAGGAGAAGTCGATCTCGAACCTGCTGAGGTCGATCGAGGCGTCGAAGGATCGGCCCCTCTGGCGTTTATTCGTGGCGCTGTCGATCCCCCACGTGGGCTCAACTATTGCTCGGCTGCTGGCCGATGCTTTCCCATCGATCGATGCCCTTGAGGAAGCATCCGTTGAGGACCTCGAGGCGGTGGAGGGGATCGGCCCGATCGTGGCTCGCGCCGTCCACGACTGGTTCCACGATCGGGAGAACCGGAAGTTGCTCGAGAAGCTTCGGACGGCCGGCATCCGGATGGCCGACAAGCCCAAGAAGAGGAAGGCGAAGGGGCCGCTTACGGGCAAGACCATCGTGCTGACCGGAGGACTGGAGTCCATGTCTCGAGACGAGGCGGCAAAGACCGCCGAAGAGGCGGGTGCACGAGTCGCCTCGAGCGTCTCGAAGAAGACAGACTTCGTGGTCGTGGGTTCGGATCCGGGAACCAAGTTCGATAAGGCTCAGTCGCTCGGTGTCGAGACCGTCGACGAGAAGGAGTTCGTCAAACGCCTGGCCAGAAGATGATCCGAGCAAGCTTGCGGCTCAATTCGTTCTTCGGGTGTCTCGAGCCTGGAATCCCACCTCCATCTGGGCCTGACCTCACCCGGTAGACTTCCGTTCGTGCCGGTTGAGATCGATGTCGATCATGTGGCCCGCCTGGCCCGTTTGGCGCTCACCGACGAGGAGCGAGAGCGGTTCCGGGTGCAGTTGAAGGTCATCCTTGAGCACGCTGAGCGTGTTGGCGAGGTGGCGGCCCAGGACGTTCAGCCCACCGCCCACCCGATCCCGATGCAGAACGTGTTCCGGGAGGACAAGCCGGAGCCCACCCTGTCGCAGGAAGAAGCCCTGGCCGGGGCGCCCGAGGTCGAAAAAGGGCAGTTCAAGGTGCCTCGGATCGTCGAGGTGGAGTGAGGCCGTAGGTGGCCGAACTCTGCGATCTCACCGGCCACGAGCTTGGCCGGATGCTTCGGGCGGGAGAGGCCACCGCTCT
>DASSDP010000127.1:0-3366 GCA_035697085.1 Actinomycetota bacterium | reverse complement strand
GCAGCGCTCGAGTCGGTCACTCGGTATGTCGCGCGCGACGTTGGTCGGGATGGCGTCCGGGTCAACTGCGTGGCTGCCGGTCCTCTCAAGACCATGGCGGCGAAGGGCATCCCCGGCTTCGACCGGTACATCGACACGTGGTATCGGCGGGCTCCCCTGGGGTGGGATGTGACCGACCCGAACCCGGTGGCCGACGCGGTGCTGTTCCTCCTGAGCGACCTTTCCCGATCGATCACCGGCGAGATCATCCACGTGGACGGCGGCTTCCACGCCATGGGGACGGACATCACCGACTGAGCCCCGGCGCCCCATCCGGCCCGGGGTCGAATCCGAGGCTCATGGACTATGCTCGAACGAATGCGAAAACTTGTTCTGAGCACCTTTTTCGCCGTCACGCTGGCGTCGGTGGGTTGCTCTGGTGGCGGTCTCAACGTCACGTTGCCGGTCACGGGCCCCAGCTTCTCTCCGCTGCCACCTGTCGACCTCAGCGAGGAGCCGGTCGTCCAGGTGGTGGAGCGGGTACAGCCTGCCGTGGTCAACGTCACCACGAATCTGGCCACCTCGGAGTCGCTCGCCGGAGGAGGGGAGAGCAGGGGCACCGGAACCGGGTTCATCGTGAACCCGAACGGCGCCATCGTCACTAACTTCCACGTCGTGGAAGGAGGGCTCTCGATCCGAGTGGTGATGGCCGACGGACGGCGATTCGACGCCAGGGTCATCGGTGGTGACCCCGACGCGGACCTCGCGGTGCTCGACATCGAGGCCGAGGGCCTTCCCACGGTTCCCCTCGGCCAGTCCGGGGGACTTCGACTGGGAGAGCCGGTGGTGGCCTTGGGATTTGCCCTGGCCCTTGCCGGGGGCCCGTCGGTGACCTCAGGGATCGTCTCCGCACTCGGCCGCACGATCACCGCCGGCGATTCCGCGGGCACCAGCCGGACGTATGAAGATCTCATCCAGACCGACGCGGCCATCAACCCCGGCAACTCGGGCGGGCCGCTCGTCGACCTTGCCGGGCGGGTGGTGGGGATCAATACCGCCGGCGTTCAGGCCGCATCGGCGGAGAACATCGGGTTCGCTATCGCCATCGACAGAGCCAGGAACGTGATCGAGGACGCCATCCAGAACCCCGCCGCTCCGGTGGCCTACATGGGGGTTTCCACGCAAACCGTCGATGCCACCGTGGCGTTGCAGCTCAACCTGCCTGTCGAGCAGGGCGCCCTCGTGGTCGATGTCGCGCCAGGAGGACCCGCCGACGAAGCCGGCATCGCCCCGGGCGACGTCATCGTGAGGATCGACGAGACCGAGGTGTCCGACGATGAGCACGTGCGGGACGCGATCGTCGAGCGTCGGCCCGGAGACCCCGTCGAGGTCGAGCTTGTCCGAAGCGACGGAAGCCCGGCCACCGTATCGGTCACGCTGGGGGTTCGGCCCCTGCCAGTTGCCGGCGAATGACGATCCGGCTCGGACGCATCCTCGGGATACGGGTCTCGCTCCACGTGTCCTGGTTCCTGATCCTGGGCCTCGTTGCTCTGGGCAGTGCCAGGTCGTATGCAGAAGCGGACCCCACCCTCTCGAGGCCGGTCCCGATGATCATGGGCGCCGCCACCGCGCTGCTCTTCTTCGCCTGCCTGCTTGCCCATGAGCTCGGGCACGCTCTGGTTGCCCGCCGGCTCGGGATCCCGGTTCGGGGAATCACCCTGTTCCTCCTGGGCGGACTCTCGGAGATCAGCGAGGAGATCAGCGTTCCCGGGAACGAGTTCGCCATCGCCCTGGCTGGACCGCTGGTCTCGGCGGCGCTGGGAGGAGCATTCGCCGCGGCCGCGTACGCCACGGAGGGGCCGACGGAGGCAGTGGCAGCCAGCCTCGCGGTCGGGAACGTGTTCCTGGCCGTGTTCAACCTCATCCCGGGTCTGCCGCTTGACGGCGGTCGTCTGCTTCGGGCGGGGATCTGGCGCCTCACGGGTGACCGTCGCCGAGCGACGCTGATCGGAGTGGTCATCGGGCGCCTGTTGGCCCTGGCGCTGCTCATCCTCGGGGTGGTCGTCCTCGCCAGAGGATCCTCCGCCGGCGTCTGGTATCTCCTGATGGCATGGTTCCTCGATCAAGCGGCCCGAGCGGCGGGTCGCCGCCGACCCGCAAGGCCCGACGGAGTAGCCTTGCCCCGAGATGCCGATCCCTCCACGAATGCCGAACCGCCGCCCGAGACATCGTCCGGGTAGGGAGGGAACATGAGCGCTCCCTTCGAAGCGGGCGAGCGGGTCCTCCTGCTCGACTCCCGGGGCCGCCGCTACCTGGTCCGGTTGGAGTCCGGCGCGACGTTTCACTACCACCGAGGCGCCCTTCCGCACGATCTCGTCATCGGCTCTGACGAAGGGATCACGGCACACACGACGGCCGGCGAACCGATCCTCTGTTTCCGACCGCGCCTCTCCGACTACGTGTTGAAGATGGGGCGGGGCGCCCAGATCATCTACCCGAAGGATCTCGGCCCCATGCTGGTGTACGCGGATGTCTTCCCCGGCGCGCTCGTGCTGGAGGCCGGAACGGGCTCCGGGGCCCTGACCCTCGCGCTCTGTCGCGCCGTGGGGCCCGATGGGCGCGTGGTGTCCTACGAGATCCGCGAGGAGTTCTCCGCGGTGGCCCGAGAGAACGTGGAGACCTTCTTCGGAAAGACGCCTCCATGGCTCGAGCTGCGGATCGGCGACGTCCGCGAGGTGAGCGGTGCCGGCGAGACCTTCGATCGGGCCCTCCTCGACCTTCCGGAACCGTGGGCCGTGCTCCCGGCGATCAACGACGTTCTGCTCCCGGGAGGCATCCTGGGCGCCTACCTGCCGACGACCGGCCAGACGCAGTCGTTGGTCCTAGCGCTGTCCGAAGGACCATTCGCGCACGTTGAGACGTTCGAGGTCCTTCTGAGGACGTGGCACGTGACGGAGCGAAGCGTTCGCCCCGATCACCGGATGGTGGCCCACACCGGATTCGTCACCGTGGCCCGGAAACTCGCAGCCTAGGCGCCAACCGCTGATAGGTTCGATCCGTATCACACTTTTGGGGGTCCCTCTTACAGGCCCGGCACGGAAATGCCGATAGAGGGAACAAGACGCTCGGAACGGAAAAAAGCCGGAGGTATACTCGCGTGAAAGAGAGGCGCCCCATGCCCCAGGAAGGGATGGATCCCCGAGAGCAGATCGAGCAGTACGAGAAGGAGATCCACGAACTCCAGACGCACGTGAAGTTCCTGGAGGACGAGATCGCCCTCCTTCGTCGCCGTCTGCACAGCGCCCCTCGTCAGGTGAAGATCCTCGAAGAGCGACTCCTCGAGGCCAAGAGCGAGATCGCCAAGGCTGCCGGCCAGAACGACAAGCT
>DASSDP010000126.1:0-14134 GCA_035697085.1 Actinomycetota bacterium | reverse complement strand
TCAGCTCCCCTCGGACTCCCCGCCGCCGAGGATCAGGTAGAGAAGCGCCATCCGCACGGCGATCCCGTTGGCGACCTGATCGGTGATCAGCGACTGCGGGAGATCCGCCACGTCGGAGGCGATCTCCACCCCCCGATTCATCGGCCCCGGATGCATGATCAGTGCTTGTTCGGGCAGCGCGTCCACCCGGATACGGTTGAGCCCGAACCGCTTCGAGTACTCCCGAACGGTGGGAAAGAACTGCTGCCGCTGACGCTCCGTCTGAACCCGGAGCATGTAGCAAACGTCGAGCTTCGGAAGGATCGGGTCCAGCTCGTACGAGACGGCCGCGCCCCACGACGGCGCGTCGGGAGGAATCAGCGTGGGGGGACCGACCAGCGTCACCTGGGCCCCCATCTTCGCCAGGGCGTGCGTCCCCGAACGGGCCACACGCGAATGCAGAACGTCGCCGACGATGGCCACGCGCAGGCCCTCGAACGAGGGGAAGTGCTCCCGGATCGTGTACAGGTCCAGGAGCGCCTGGGTGGGGTGCTCGTGGGTACCGTCGCCGGCGTTGATGACGCTCGCGCCCACCCACCTGGTGAGCGTGTACGGAGCGCCCGACGATGAGTGCCGGATCACGATGGCGTCGGCTCCCATGGCCTGGAGCGTGAGGGCGGTGTCCTTGAGGCTCTCGCCCTTGCTCACGGACGAGCCCGATGTCGTGAAGTTGATGACGTCCGCGGACAGCCGCTTGGCTGCCAGCTCGAAGGAGATTCGGGTGCGGGTGGATGGCTCGTAGAACAGGTTCACCACCGTGCGTCCGCGAAGTGCGGGAACCTTCTTGATGACTCGCGTGCCGACCTCTCGAAAGGAGTCGGCGGTATCGAGGATCCGGGCGATGTCCTCGCCGGACAGCTGGGTCACGGAGAGCAGATGCTTGATCACGGCGTTCCCTCCCCCACGTCGACGGCGTCGTCGCCGTCGGTTTCCTTGAGCCGTACCTGGACCTGTTGCGTTGCGCGGGTCGGAACGTTCTTCCCCACGTAATCGGCGCGGATCGGCAGCTCGCGGTGCCCCCGGTCCACCAGCACGGCCAGCTGGATGGCCCGGGGCCGGCCGAAGTCGACCAGTGCGTCCATGGCCGAGCGGATGGTCCGCCCGGTGAAAAGAACGTCGTCCACGAGCACGACCGTCTTTCCGGTCACGTCGAAGGGGATGCGTGTTTCGCGGACCACGGGCGCCTCCGCGCGCAGGCCGATGTCGTCGCGATAGAAGGTGATGTCCAGGACGCCAACGGGAACGGCGGTCCCCTCGATCCGATCGATCTCCGCGGCCAGGCGCCTGGCCAGATCGTCGCCCCGAGCGGCGATGCCGACGAGAACGAGGTCCGCGGCGCCCTTGTTTCGCTCCAGGACCTCGTGGGCGATGCGGGTCACTGCCCGGCGGATCTCGGTGGCCTCGAGGAGACGGGTGGTGGTCTCAGACATCATCCGGCCACCCTCGGAGAGGGAGACCGGAAAGAAGGAACGCCCCACCGCGTGGCGATGGAGCGCGAGTTGTGCTCACTCTGTCCTCCCTTCCCGGCCTCACGGGACCGGACTTAAAGGGGAAGCTCTCTGGATCGAGAATACTACCACGGAGCGGGGAAAACGGAATTTCCGGCGGGGGTGTACTCTGTGAGACGGACTAGAAAGGAGCCCAGGTGATCGCCTTCCTACAGGGCATCGGCGCACCAGAGTTGATCATCATCCTCGTCATCGTTCTCCTCCTCTTCGGTGCCAAGAAGCTTCCGGAGATGGCCAGGTCCCTCGGCAAATCGCAAAGAGAGTTCAAGAAGGGCATGCGGGAAGGGGCCGAGGAGGCCGACCAGGAAGACGGCGACCTGGAACAGAAAGCGCGGGAAGAAAAGCCGATCGAATGACCGCCCGCATCCAGATCCATCCGCTTCGCCCGCGTCATCCCTGAGCGGCGAGCTCCCTGGCGATCCGTCCGAGAAGCCCGTTCACGAAGCGCCCCGAATCCTCCGTCGACAGCTCCTTGGCCGCCTCGACGGCCTCGTCGATCGCCACCGCCACAGGAACGTCCTCCCGATGGAGCATCTCGTGGCAGGCCACTCGTAAGAGAGTCCGGTCGACGACCGCCATCCGGGGCACCGTCCATCCCTCCGCGCGCTCTCCGATGATCGTGTCGAGCTCACCGAGCCGTTCGGCGACCCCGCGCACCAGTTCTTCGGTGAACGTGGGGATCTTCTCCTCCAGAGAGCGGAGCTCCGCGAGCACGGCCTCCGGGGGCCGACCGGTGAGGTCCGCCTGGATGAGGATGTCGATGGCGCGCCTGCGGGCCTCACGCCGCCTGGTCACGGCGTCTACTTCTCCCGAGTGAGGTACTCGCCGGTTCGAGTGTCGACCTTCACCCGGTCTCCTTCTTCGACGAACAGCGGCACCTGGATCCTGATGCCGGTCTCGAGCGTGGCCGGCTTCATCGCGCCGCTGACGCGGTCGCCCTTCACCCCCGGGTCCGTGGCCCGGACCTGAAGAAGGACGGCCGCGGGAAGCTCCACGCCGATGGCGTTCCCCTCGTGCATCGGAACGACGGCGGTGGCCCCTTCCACCAGGTACTTCGTCGCCTCCGCGGCGACGTCTGCCGGGACGTGGTGCTGCTCGTACGTCTCGTTGTCCATCAGCACCAGGGAGTCGCCCTCCCGATAGAGGTACTGCATCTCCCGCCGGTCCAGGATCGCCAGACCGACCTTCTCGTCGGCCTTGAACGTCCGCTCCAGCACGGAGCCGCTCTTCACGTTCTTCAGCTTGGTGCGCACGACCGCCTGGCCCTTCCCCGGCTTGTGGTGTTGGAAGTCCAGAACCGTCCACAGGCCGCCCTCGAGCGAGAGGGTCATCCCCGTCTTCAGGTCGTTGGTGGAGACGCTCACAGCACCACCAGCTCCCGCGGAGATCGCGGGAGCGGACGCGCACCGCCTGCCTCGACGACCACCATGTCCTCGATGCGAACGCCGCCGATGCCGGGCAGGTAGACGCCGGGCTCCACGGTCACCACCGCTCCTTCCGGAACCACGTCGGTTGACTCTCGACGGAGCCCCGGCCCCTCGTGGACCTCCAGCCCCACTCCGTGCCCGAGCGAATGGCCGAATCGATCTCCGTATCCGGCGTCCGCGATGACCTGGCGTGCAGCCTCATCGGCCGCTCGGCCTGTCACACCCGGCCGGAGGGCGTCGACTCCGGCGCGTTGAGCTCGAAAGACTACCTCGTGGATCTCGCGGAGCTTCGGGTTCGGCTCACCGAACGCCACGGTCCTGGTCATGTCGGAGTGATATCCATCGACCGAACAGCCGAAGTCGAGCTTGACGACGTCTCCCGTCGCCAGCGGGCGCTCCTTCGGCCGGTGATGCGGCTCCGCGGCGTTCTCGCCGAAGGCCACGATCGAGTCGAAGGCGATCCCGTCGGCGCCGGACTGTCGCATGGCGTGCTCCAGCTCGAGCGCCACCTCCTTCTCGGTCATCCCCTCGGCCAGCTTCGCCGTGGCATGGTCGTACGCGTGGTCGGTGAGCTCCTGGGCCCGCTCGATCAGCGAAAGCTCCTCGGCGTCCTTGATCCAGCGAAGACGCTCGACCACCTCGGCGACAGGGACTAGTTCAACGGGGCCGAGAGCCGCCAGCTTCTCGTACGTCCGATACGAGACTCCCGCCCCCTCGAATCCCAAACGCCGGGCACCGATCTCGCCGACCATCTCCTCCAGCCTGGAGAAAAACTCGGGATAGTAGATCTCCCGTCTGAGGTCGGCCACCTCCCGGCGAGCCTGTTCCTCGTAGCGGGAATCGGTGAGGAAGACGGATCCGGTCGCGGAGACCAGGAGCTGCCCGTTCGACCCGGTGTATCCGGTGAGGTACCGGACGTTGGGCAGCCGCGTGACGAGCATCGCGTCGACTCCGAGTTCCGGTAGGCCGGCAACGAGTCGTTCTCTTCTCTGCTGGTAATCCACGTCGAGCGCCTCCGGCGTCGAATGATAGCCGTCACGCCGCGGCGCTGGGCCTGTCGATCATGCGGGAGGCGGCCTCAGAAGCCGCCTCCCGGAGCCCGGCGGCCGGGTCCCCCCAGACCCACCACCGGGGTTCTCGCTCCCGTTGACTACCCCGAGAGCGGGGGCGCCGCGCGGGGCGTCACTTGCGTTCGCCTCCCTCGCAGAGGGTGAACGGCTCATCGCCGAACAGGAAGCTGGCGCACGTCCCCTGGATGGACTCGACCCTGAAGTTGTCGCTGAACTCTTCGCCCTCGATGACGGTGAACGTCTGTCCATCCACCTCCACCTGGACCATCTGCTCGCCCCCCTGCTGGAAGACGTCGATGATCGTGACCGAGTGACCGCCGATGGTTGTGCCGCCTTCGGGAGTCACCCCGCCCTCGGCGCCGGGCGAAGGCTCGACCACTGGCACTCCCGGGGATACGCCAGGCGCCGGCGTCTCACCGGTGGGGGCCTCACCAACCGCTGCCGGCTCCACCACCAGAGGCAGGAACGGGTCGCGGCCCGAGAAGAACGTGAACCGGGGAGGCCTTCCCGTGGGGGTGGGCGACGGTGTGACCACGGGGGGCGGTGCCGTCGTGGGGGGTGCGGCTTCCTCGGGAGGCTCTCCTCCCCCCCTGGTCAGGAAGAAGAAGGCGGCGGCGGCCGCAGCGAGGACTCCGAGAATGATCAGGGCGCGGCGGTCACGGGGGGACATCGCCATTGACTAGCCTCCTGGACTCACGGTCGGGGAAGGACTCGTTGTCGGCGAGGGGCTCGCACCGGGCGAGGGGCTCGCACCTGGCGACGGGGTTGGGCTCGGCGACGGTGCCGGAGCGCCCGGACCCGCGGTTGTGTCGGTCGTGTAGAACTCCGCGGCCAGTGTCAGCGAGAGCTGGGGAGCGCCGTCCGGTCCTGCCGTCGTGGAGATCGTTACCACCTTCGCCGCCCGCCGAAGCGTCTCCAGGCGGAACAGGAACTCGTCCACGGAGAAGAATCCGCCGATCACCTGGATGCCTGCAGGAATGACCGCTGCCCGCCCGGTCGCGTCGGGCTCGGGGTCGCCGGGGGACACGGAGAAGAAGTCCACTCCCGACCGATCGGCCGCATCCTGGAGCAGGTTAATGAGCCCGGGGAGGTCTGCCACCGGCGGGATCTTCTGGCGGATTCTGGCCAGCTGACGTTGGGTGGCGGGCGCATCCCGTTCGGCTTGCTGGAGCCGGGCGAGCTCGGCCTCGAGTGTCGTCTGCTCAGTTTGAGCTTCGTCCAGCGCATCCTGCGTCTCCTTTACCTCTCCCATCTTTGGGTTCACCAGGAAGAAGAACGCGAGGACGGCGACGACCAGGAACAGGACACCGATAACGACCGGAGCCCGTCGGTTCATGCGCCACCTCCCTGTGATCTGGCGAGGATCTGCGCCGAAAGGTCGGTGGTACTGGTGAACTGAACCACCTCCTGCAGCCCGATCTCCGTCTTCTGAGAGGTCGAGACCCAGGGATTGGCAAAGCCTTCGACGTCCTCCAACCTGGTGAGCCACAGCGCCACGGCACGGTGGCTCAGGCCGAACCCGTTGAAGGAAATCTGCCCGATGAGCCCGGAGGGCTCGGTGGCTTGAACTGTACCCTCCGTCTGGGTTAGCTGGCCGTTCAGCGTGGTGAGCCAAGTCTGCCCCGGGATGACGAGGGAGATGTCCCGGAGCACGCCCGACCACCGAACCTCGTCGGCGAGAAGCGTGTTGAGGAGATCCTGACTGGCTGCGAGCTCTCGCTGTTGCTGATCGAATTCCTGCAGCTCCGCGATCTCGCCCCGGAGGCGATCGTTCTCTGCTTGCTGGGCGGCGAGATCCTGCTTCAGGTCGTTCAGACGCATCTGCTGGAGGAAGTAGAAAGCGCCGAGGGCAGCGAGGGCGACCACGCCCACGGCGGCCACGGCGCCTCCGCGACGTCGAACGCGCTGCCGCTCCCTGACCTCGCCGGGAAGGAGATTGACCCTCACCGAGACACCTCCGGAAGGGCCAGGCCGACGGCCACCGCGAGCAGAGGTTCGGCCTCAGCCATCGTCTCCTCGTCCATGGCCAGCTGTGGCCGGACCTTGCTGAAGGCGTGGCCCGGCTCCACCTGAGCGCGAACTCGCTCGCCGATCATCTGGAGGAGTCCGGGCAACTTGGAGCTTCCACCGGTCACTAGCACCCGGGACACGCGGGCTCCCGGGGACTGCGCCTGGTAGAAGTCGAAGGACGACCGGATCTCGTCCACGAGCACCGAAGCCCTGGAGTCGAGAACCTGTCGGGCGGTCTCGGGCGCCGGAGCACCATCCGGAGGCGTTCCCCGCTTGATGGCCTCCGCCTGATCTTCAGGGATGCCCAGAGAACTGGCCATGGCACCGGTCACGTCGTGTCCCCCAGAGGGCAGGATGCGCACGAACTTGGCGACGCCTCGCTCGTGGACGCAGATGTTGGTCACATCCGCCCCCACGTCGACGACCGCCTCGCCTCCGGCATCCGCCTCCTCGAGCCCGAGCCCGTCCGTGCTGCCGACGGCCCGCACCAGGGCGAACGGCACCAGATCGACCCCCACAGGCTGGAGCTTGGCGGCCACAGCTGTTTGAACCAACGTGTCGACCATCTCCCGCTGGGCGGCCACCACGAGAAGCCTGAGCATCCTGCCTTCGTCCTGGTCGAACTCCTCCAGGACGTCGTAGTCGAGAACGGCATCCTCCATCGGGATCGGGATCAGCTCCGCCACCTGGAACGGGAGGGACTGACGGAGCTCCTTGGCGGGGATCGAGGGCACGGTCACCTCGCGAACCACGACGCGCTGGTTTCCCACGCCCATCGTGACCTCCTTCGACCGGAACCCTCCCCGTCGCCACAGCTCCTTGATGGCTTCGGTAACGGCCTCCGGCTGTTTCACCTCGCCACCCACGACGGCGCCAGGAGAAAGAGGGACCTGGGCCGCCCGCACCAGGAAAGGAGGGTCGGAGCCGACCGAGAGTTCCGCAGCCCGGACCCCGGTCGAACCCACGTCCACTCCCACTCGGACTCTCGCCACTACTCCTCACCCTCCACGCGCACCGACCGGTCAGACAGGTACTTGTTCACGTCAGATTCCCGAATCCGATAGTTCTTCCCCACCCTGATCGCAGCCAGCTGACCCGCCTTGATGAGCCGATATACGGTCATGTTTGACACCCTCATCGTGGCCGCCACTTCACCCACCGTGAGCAACCGATCACCCACGAAGGGCCGCCTCTTCGGCATGATCACATCCTCCACAGGTTCCACAACGTCCCCGATTGCAACATCTGCCACAACTGCCTCATGTCGCTCCCTTCCCGCTCAAGCGGGGAAATCTCACAGGGGCCCCGGCGAACCGCGAACATAACAACAGCACCCCTTCATGTCAACTAACCCTTCACCGTACTTTTCTCCCTCTATGCTGAACTACACGCATGTAATTTACTCTAGTAACATACTCAACAAGGCAATCCGGGGCCCGGGGACCGGGAGAAGTCAGCGAAGAAGGGAAAGGTAGGCCGAGGCGATCTGGGACCCGGCCAGAGCCGCCACCACCCCACCGAGGGCCAGAAACGGCCCGAATGGAATCTGCTGTTTGCGTCCGTACCGGAAGACGGCCAGGGCGATCAGGGCTCCGACCCCGCCCGCCATGATCCCTATTCCGGCGGCCGCGGCCACGTATGCGAGACCCAGCGACCCGAGGACGAGGCCGATGAGAGCCACCAGCTTGACGTCGCCCATACCCACCCCGTGAGGGAGGGCGAGCGCCATTAGAAAGAGAGGAAGGGCGTACGCCAACATTCCCACCGCTGCCCGGAGTGCATCGATGCCTTCGGCCACAAGATCGCCGACCACGATGGCCAGGGCGAACAGAACCAGTGCCGGGTAGACGATGCGGTTCGGCACGATCCGGTACCTGGCATCGATGACGGCCACGGCGAGCATCAAACTGAGGAAGGGGGCTATCAGTGCGGCCCGGAAGAGCTCCCCGTACGCGAACACAGCCGCCACAAAGAGCGCCGCCGATCCGATCTCGACAAGTGGATATGTGATGGAGATCGGCTCGCCGCAGGCCCGACAACGTCCTCGCAGCAGCAGGTAAGAAAGCACGGGAATGTTGTCGATTGGTTGGAGCTGAAAGCCGCAGGCGGGGCACCGGGATCCCGGTCTGACAATCGACTCGCGCCGAGGCACGCGGTGGATCAGAACGGTGAGGAAGGATCCAACAACGAGGCCGAGGACCGCGAAGACGGCGATACGCACCGGTGGGATGCTAGCGACCTGCCTCGAGCGGGCTCAAGGTCTGGATTAGAGCTCGTTCCAGTGGGTCGTACGGATCCGACGGCCGAGGGGAACCTCAAGATTCCCGTCGTAATTCAGGCTCGCACTGCCCCCGACGTTGATGATGTTCTGGGCCACCGGCGAGCCCAAGGTGTCGCAGTAGTCATTGGCGATGATGACTCCGTTGATCTCCACATTTCCCGTGAGCTCGAACTGCTCGTGCGCCGCATAGACGCCTTCCCACGCGTTTCCCGGAGTTCCATGCATCTGGAGGTCTCGACCGGCGATCAAGTGCAGCGGATGGGCCTTGCTGTTGGGCCTGACGTCGCCGCCTCCCGCAGCGTCGATGTCTCCCCCGACGTGCTGTGGGGGGGAATCGCAGTGCTCGGACTCTCCTCCACTGGAGGATGTTGCCTCAGCGAAGATCGTGACGTTCCAGGGAACTGCCGGGGTCCCAGGACTCCCGGTGATCTCAGCGCTCCCCTGGTAGATGTAGTACACGCCGTCGTATGGGGTCTGGTCGTTGTACTTCCACTTCGCGCCCTTGGAGCCATCCGAACCTTGGTAGGTCCAGCCCCGGTAGACACCGGGGAGGATCGTTCCTCCGCACGGTGTGCCCGAGGCGTTTGGTGGGTTTCCGTCGGGCACCGCGTACGAGGGTCCGGTTCGGATGTCACCGGTGGGGCAGAGGTCGTACTCGCTGAGGGCGTAGTTCTCTCTAGGATCGATCACTGGAACCTCACGAGGTGGCTTTCCACCTCCCGAATCGGGATGAGTATTGCACCCCGTGCAGACCCCAGCGGCCGACTCATATCCTTCAACGGTGACAGTACCTCCCGTCACGGTAACATTGCCGTTCGCATGAACGCTTCCCCCCGCCCCTGTGATCGTCGCGTTCCCGCCGAGCTGGAGATTGCCGTTAGTCAGAATCGCGGTGCTCGGGATGAAGGGGGCGTAATCGTACGCCGCCCGGATGACCCGGACCTTGAACGGGTTCGCGCGATTCGGGACGTACCCCACCGAGTAGATCACGTCGGCGTTGCTCGGCCGGATGATGGCCCACTGGCCCTCGGGCGTCGTGACGGGAGGGTTGTCGGCGACGTTGAACAGAACCCATTCCTTCTCCGCAGCACGGTCCACATCGGGGCCCATGAATTCCGCCGGCAGCAGCGGATCATTTGCCGGCGGATCATTTGTATTGTACGAGGGGTTGGCTCCGACCTTATAGAGGCCGTGGTCCACACCGGAGTCGGCGACCTGGATCGCCTGCTCGAACCGACGGTCGCTTCGCACCTGGTTGTAGTCACTGAAGTTGCGGGTCATCACGATGGCCGCCACGGCGAAGAGGATCGCTGACATGCCCACAACTGAGACCATCGCGATTCCTCGCTCGTCGGTCGAACGCTGACGCGCGGTATCACGAAGCAGAAAGGTTACGGCCCGCATGTAATGGAGTATCGGCAGATCGCTTGTTGGAATTAAGCCCTACGCCGTAGCATTCCTCAACCGAACCTGCGTACGAACCGTCCGCCCCGACGGCTGGGCACCGCTACTGACATCTGCCCTCAACGTCAGCGTCACTACCGTACTATCCGGAGGAGCTGGATTGTAGGAAAACGAAGACCCTGAAACGAGACCCGCGGCCTCGATAAACGGATCTTCCGACGCCTCCTCTTTCTCCTTCGTAGTGCGAAGGAGTCTCATTTCCCCGGTTGATAGTGTCTGAAGGCGCCAGATGATCCTTTCATCAAGGTCCTGCTGGTTGTTCCGATCGTAGTCCACCCAGAAATATACGACCGTGGCTGTTGAGAGCGGGGGATTCGTGGTCTCGTAGTAGATCTTCCTCGCCTGCCTCAGCTCCTTCTGGAATCGCTCCGTTGCAGTGCGAAGCTCCGCGAGAGCTTCCGAGTCCTGGCGGGTGAACCGGTCCACCTTCATCACCATACTCAGACCGGCGATGAGAAGAGATCCGACCACCGCGGAGATCGCTGTGGCTACCATCATCTCCACGAAACTGATGCCTCGCTCGTCCTGTTGGAGACGCATGCGACTAATCACGTCGACACCTGGGGAAGCTTGATCGTCGACCGGTAGTCCAGTGTGTCGTAGGCGATGAGCGCTGCATCGCCGCTCGTCTGCCGGTTCGTAACCTTTAGCTCCAACCACGTGTTGGCAGCAAGGGTAACGTTAATCGGCGTCATCGTGATCGTGATCTGCTGGAAGGGACATGATCCCACTCCCACAGGGACCATCACGCCGTCTCCGCTGGTGAGCTCGTTGCCCGTGTCGGTCACATCCGTGGCCTTGGTCCGCAGAAACGCTCTGATATGTACAGGTCCCCCGGTGCAGCTAAGATCCTTGCGCGCCACCCAGAGTGTAAGTTCCACCGTTCCGTTGAAGAGGGTATCCGGATTCGGAACCTGATAGACCCAGTTCGCCATGCGCACCTTCAAGTCTTCGTTGTGGTCTGTATTCCTCTGTTCGATGTACCGACCGGGCTCGTTGTTGTAGTAATCGGTGGAGTACGTGTAGAGCGTTGTTGCCGAGACGGGCGTTAGGTTCATTGCCATAGGCTTCTGCGCGGTCGTGTTTCCTGTGGGAGGCGTCGGATTGTTGTGGAGATTGAGCGTCAGACCGGCGAATCCCACGATAACCGTATCCGTGGAGGTGTGAGTAATTGAGTTGTTCGCACCAGAGGTCGCGGTTAGCGTCATGTCCACGGTACCGATGGTCTCGGTGGGGCCAAGGACAAAGACCGCTAGAAAATACGTGGTTTCGTCCGTACCCACGCTTCCCGTATCGGGTTTTCCCGTGCTGTTGGTGTCCAAGAGGAGACTGTCGACCACGGGCTCAAACGTGCCGATCTGGCCTTCGTCCTTGTAGTAGTTGATTACCCACCCTCGAGGATTCGTCGTCATCTCGAGGTCGTAGGTGTCAGTGATGCCGAAGTTTCGAATCGTGTGCGGGAATACCACGAGGTTGCCCTGCTCAACCTGCACGGTCTGCGCCTCAGGCGTGAGCTCGAACTTCGGCACCGGGAGGCCGCGGCGGGCGAGGGCAATGAACGCCGAAGTGACATAGCTATTCGTTTCACTACCTATTTGCCATTCAATGATCACAACCACGCGCTTGTAGCTTTGTGCGGGTCCTCCCTGAATGGCGTCGTCAACCCATGTCACGTACCTGGAGATCGTAAACGGAGTGTTCCCCAGGCTTTGGTTACACTCAGGCTGGGGGTCGTCTGGGCAGTTGATGATGTGTGGAACGATTGACCCGCCACTCTCGGAGGTCACTACGGGCTCCGTAACAAGAGGGCCCGCTTCGTCAGGATCGAACCTTGGCCCAGACTCAATCCGAGGGTCCCCTGCGAGGTCGGAAGTTTGCATGATGAGCGTGTCGTACTGGAGGTTGCGTGCACCCTCGACAGCCTCCTCCCCAATCGATGTCGCTTGCTGGAAGAGACGTGCATCGCGGCTGGCCCGAAGGCCACTGATCAGTCCGGCGCTCAACGTGGTGAACAAGAGCGCCACAAGCAGCATGGCGATACTGGCTTCGATTACCGTGAAGCCGCCCTCCGCAGCGAAACGGCGGCGGGTGGACATCCAGCTCATCAATCGGCTCCTCATACGTCCAAAACTTTCGGAAGGCGACCGTAATCAGGTGGAAAGGTCCACCCGTCCTCTTTGATGGTTATCGGTAGCGTCCCCCCCACTGCTTGAGTACGGGTTCCCGCAAAGTCAGAGGGGCGGCCGAAGGCCGCCCCTCTTTGCTTCCTGTGCTTTGGCGCCGGGGACTAGAAGCCTCCGGAGCAGTCAGCGATCACGGCCGCGTCGGTGGCTCCTGAGACGTTCTCTCCATTGTCATCGCCAATGCAGAAGAAAGTACCTGAAGCGCTCAATGTCGTGAGCAGCACCGTGTTGGACGAGACTTCCCGGACGCTCACCTGACCCTCAACCGAAGGATCCGCGGTGCCCCACACCAGGGAGGGCTCGATGGTCTCACCCTCAGTGTCGTCGAAGTCGGCGCCCACGCCAAGGTCCGTGAACGGCGTGAAGGTGTCGTGATCCGTGTAGAAGGCCTTCGCCGCGGTAAGACCGTTGCGAAGATCGGACTGCGCCGCCCGGTCCTGGGCCCGCTTGCGAAGCCCGAGGAACGTGGGGATGGCGATGGCGATCAGGATCGCGATGATGAGGACGACGACCATGAGTTCGATAAGGGTGAAGCCTTTGTCGTCCCTCATCCTGTTCTGAAAAGCCTTCAGCATTTCAACACCTCCCTTCTCCTCGCTGAAAGACGTTCTCCTCGAGACTTATCGGCAACGTGAGCACTTTGGTTGAGGAGAGACCAACGATTTTGTTCAAGCTGCGGCGTCGGTAGATTGGGGTACGCCCAGCGTGGGCCCAATAGCCCAAAACACAAAGTGCGGTTGAGCGGACAGGACGAGGGCTAACCGGCTACTGGATGAGGTTGACGAGCCGGAACATGGGTAGGTACAGGGAGATCACGATCAGGCCCACAGTGCCACCGATGACCACGATGAGGAGTGGTTCGATCAACGCCGTCAGAGCATCGACCGTGGCCTTTACCTCTTCGTCGTAGAAGTCGGCGATCTTCTCGAGCATCGTATCGAGCGCCCCTGTTTCTTCCCCAACAGCGAGCATCTGCACAACCATCGGCGGGAACACCTCGTGTCGTGCGAGGGGGGTAGCAAGGCTCTCCCCTTCTTTAACGCTCGATTGAATGTCGCGCACCGCATTGGCCACGATCGTGTTCTGGACCGTCTCTGCAACGATGTCGAGGGACTGCAGCAGAGGCACTCCAGACCGACTCAGGGCACCAAGAGTCCTCGCAAAGCGTGACATGGCTGTCTTGTGGAAGAGGGCGCCGAAGACCGGAATCTTCAGCTTGAGCCTGTCGACGGCGTATCGTCCTCGATCCGTCTTCTTCCACCGACGAAACGCGAAAATCAGAGCGCCGAAGGCGAGAAACACGAAGATGAAGTAGCGCTTGAAGATGTCGGAGACCGCGAGAAGCATCCGCGTCGGCAGGGGCAGCGTGCCGCCCAAGTCGGCGAACAGGTTCTTGAAGGTCGGGACGACGAACAGGAGCATCGCAGAGAGGATCAACACGACGATGATCAGGACCACGACCGGGTAGGCCATCGCCGATTTGATCTGCCGGCGCAACTCGACTTCCCTCTCAAGGGTGTCGGCAAGGCGAAGTAATACCGAGTCCAGGACTCCACCCGTTTCCCCGGCCCGGACCATAGATACGTAGAGCCGACTGAAGGCGTGCGGATGCTTGCTCATCGCCGCCGAGAGCGCGCTGCCCTGCTCCACGTCGACGCGGATTTGTCCGATGACCTTGGCCAGCTCCTTCCCCTCCGTCTGCTGCTCCAGGATGGCCAGCGCGCGCAGGAGCGGAAGGCCGGAGTTGATCATTGTGGCGAACTGACGTGAGAAGACGGACAGCTCCTTGAGCTTGACCTTCTTGCGGGTCAAGAACGAGATCTCGCGTCCCATCCCCTTGCTCTTGACCTTGATCTCGAGCGGGATGAGCCCCTGCTCACGCAGGCGGGAAAGAACCAGGTCGCGACTGTCGGCCTGAAGCTCTCCAGCGAGCAGAGAACCGCGGCGATCTCGAACCCGATACGTGTACGTCTCAGGCATGCGCGGCACCTACAGTGGTCTTTCCGAGGAGCCTGCGGAGCTCATCGACGTCGTGACACTGCTCCTGTGCCACCTCGAACGTGACCTTCCCCGCTCGCACCAGATTCGTGAGCCCCATATCCATGGTCTGCATCCCAAACCGACCCCCGGCCTGCATGGCCGAGTAGATCTG
>DASSDP010000125.1:0-35421 GCA_035697085.1 Actinomycetota bacterium | reverse complement strand
GGGTCCTGGTGGAGTACTCGGCGACCGAGGCGATCTTCACCCGGCCCGAGGATCAGAGAACGGAGGACTACATCACGGGGAGGTTCGGCTGATGCAGACCCGCCGGCACTTCCACGAAGAGCTCGAAGGCCTCGAGCTCAGTTTGTTGGGGCTCGGAGAGCTCACCGAACAGGCCGTGTCGAGGGCCGTGGACCTCCTCGAGACCCGGGACGAGGAGCAAGCCGCCGCGCTCATCGCCGACGACGACATCATCGACGAGCGATACCTGGACGTGGAGAACCGGTGGCTCGAGCTTCTGGCTCTCCAGACTCCGGTCGCCGGCGACCTCCGACTGATCTCCTCCATCCTCCACGTCAACCTTCACCTGGAGCGGATCGGCGACATGGCCGTGAACATCGCGAAGCTCATCACCGCAACCAGACACCTCCCCACCAACAAGACCATCGTTTCGCACCTGGTGGAGATGGGCGATGTGGTCCGACGGATGGTGCGCAGCGCGATGGAGTCATTCGCCCGCCGCGATCTCGACCTGGCCCTCAGCCTGCCGTCGATGGACGAGCCGGTTGACCGTCTGAATCGAGGGATGTACCGGGAGGTGGCGGCCTGCGCGGGAGACCCGGAGCTTCTGGACTGGGCGGTGCGGATGATGGTCGTTTCGCGGCAGCTCGAGCGGGTCGGCGACCAGGCCGTGGACATCGCGGAGCAGGTGGCGTTCCTGCTCACCGGTGAGTTCCGAGAGTTCTCGGACGCCTCGCACCCGGATGAAGACTGACGGCCCGGCAAGCATCCTCGTCGTCGAGGACGAGGAATCTCTCGCCGACTCGATCCGGTACAACCTGGAGCGGGAAGGCTTCGCCGTTCAGATCGCCGGAGACGGCCGGCGCGGGCTGGAGCAGTTTCGAGCGGACGGTGCGTCCCTTGTCATCCTGGACCTCATGCTCCCCGAGCTTTCGGGACTCGACGTGTGCCGAAGCATCCGCGAGGAGTCGGACGTCCCCATCATCATGGTCACCGCGAAGGACTCCGAGGCCGACAAGGTCGCGGGGCTCGAGCTCGGGGCCGACGACTACGTCACCAAGCCGTTCTCGATGCGGGAGCTCATCTCGCGGGTACGGGCAAATCTTCGGCGGGCGCGCACCGCTACCCGCCCCGATGCCTCAGAGGAAGTCCTCCAGGGAGGCCCCGTGGAGATGGACGTTGCCCGGCACGAGGCCAGGGTTCGGGGACAGCACATCGATCTACCTCCCAAGGAGTTCGCCCTCCTGGAGCTCCTCCTGCGCCGTAAGGGCCGACTCCTCACTCGAGACTTCCTGATCGAGGAGGTCTGGGGCGCCGACTACTACGGTGACACGAAGACGCTCGACGTTCACGTGAAGCGGATCCGACAGAAGCTCGAGGAGGATCCGCACCAGCCCGTGCACCTGGTGACCGTTCGCGGCCTGGGCTACAAGTTCGTGGACTGATCGGGTCTCCTGGCAGGATAGCCAGGTGCCGGAGCTTCCCGACGTCGAGCACTTCCGCGGGTTTCTTTCGCAACATGCCTCCGGCCGGACGATCGAGCGGGTGGTGGTGACCGATCCGGGAATCCTTCGAGGAGTGGATGCAGAACCCCTCGACCGAGCGTTGTCGGGCCACCGGTTCCTGGAGCCGGATCGCCACGGGAAATGGCTCATCGCGTGGACGACGGGACCGGCCGTGCTCATCCATTTCGGTATGACCGGCGACCTCACCTGGGCGCAAGGGCCGGAGGGGCGGCATCGACACGATCGGGTGGTGTTCGTCACCGACCTGGGCGAGCTCCGCTATCGCAACATGCGGAAGCTCGGTGGGCTGTGGATGGCCCACGGCTCAGACGGCGTGGCAGAGGTCCTCGGCCCGCTTGGCCCGGACGCCATCGAGGTGAAGCGGCGCCAATTCCACGAGATCCTTGCTCGCAGACGGGGGCGAGTGAAGGCAGCCATGATGAACCAGCGGTTCGTTGCGGGCCTCGGAAATATCCTCGTCGACGAGATCCTGTGGCAGGCACGTATTCATCCGGCGACAACGGTGGACAGGCTCTCGGAAACTCAGCGTGATCTCCTGTTCACCAGGATGCGAAGCGTGGTGCGACGCGCTGTTGAGACGTACGACTACATGGACCGGAACCAGCAGTGGCTCTCCCACGTGCGGGGGCGGCCGGGGGCCCGGTGTCCTCGACGTCATGACGTGCTGGAACGAACGGTGATCGCCGGGCGGACGACGTACTACTGTCCGCGCTGCCAGCCGGCCGTAGACTAGCGGGGGTGGACGATTCCTTGCGATCTCGCCGCCCAACGCTCACGCGTCGGCTCGTAATCCGGTTCGCGATTGCCGTCGTCGCGGTGCTCGCGGTTCTTGCGCTGGTTCTGGATCGGACTCTGGAATCGGCATTCCTCGACGACCTCACCCGCTCGCTGGTTTCCGAAGCCAAGGCAGTCCGGTTGGCCCTGCCCGAGGACTCGGAAACGTTTCAGCCGTTTGCAGAAAGATCGGGCCGGGAGCTCGGTGTGCGGATCACGCTGCTCCAGGTCGACGGGACCGTCGTGGCGGACTCGTCGCTCGATCCAGCCGGCATCGAGAACCACTCGGACCGGCCGGAGGTTCAAGCGGCGTTGCGGGGGCAGACCGGCGTCGCCTCCCGAACGAGCGAGACGGTCGGAGAGCCTTTCCGGTACGTGGCCCTTCCCCCGAGGGACGGTCTCATCGTCAGGGTGGCCCTCCCACTCTCGATCGTGACGTCTCGCCTGGCCAGGATCCGGGCGCTCGTTGCCGGCGCTACCGCGCTGGCCGCCTTGATCAGCGTCATCGTCGTGGCCGTCGTCGCCCGGACGCTCACCCGTCCGCTGGCGCGGCTGACGGAGTCAGTCTCCGAGCTTTCGCGAGGGAACCTCGATACTCGGGTCGAGCCCGACGGCACCGCCGAGCTGGTCGCCCTGGCCGGGACGCTGAACCAGATGGCCGAGGAGCTGGACGCCCGGATGCGGGAAGTGCGCGAGGATCGCCGGAGCCGGGACCTCATTCTCTCGGCGATGGAGGAAGGCGTGCTCCTGGTCGACGCCGGCGATGAGATCGGCTACGCGAATCCGGCAGCCCGACGGATGCTCGGCGGGGCACCGATCTCGACCGGCGGATTGCGGCCGTACGCGCTCCGACGTCTGGTCGCGGAGGCCAGATCCGATGACTCCGTCCGCGAGGAGGAGGTCGAGACCGGGATCCAGACGAGGATGGTCCGGGCGTCGGCTTTACCCGTCGGAGCCGACGAGCGGGTTCTTTTGGTCCTCCGGGACGTGACGGAGGCTCGACGGGTCGAGGCCATGCGGAGGGACTTCGTGGCGAACGCATCTCACGAACTGAAGACGCCCGTCGCATCGATCCAGGCCGTCGCCGAGACCGTGGGGCGAGCGCTGGATGAGGATCCGGCAGCCGCGGGTCGGTTCGCCGCACAGCTTCAGCAAGAGGCCGTTCGACTCTCCCGCATCGTGTCCGATCTCCTGGATCTGTCTCGACTGGAGACGGAGCGGCCCGAGTTCGAGCCCGTCCGGTGCGACCTGCTCGTTCGAGAGGAGGTCGACCGTCATCGCGACCGGGCCGCTCGTGCCGGGATCCAGCTCAGCGTGGAAACCCAGCCGGCCACGGTCCTCGGCTCGTCGAAGGACCTCTCGCTCCTTGTGGGAAATCTGCTCGACAACGCGGTCCGATACACGCCTCCGGGTGGTCGTGTGGACGTCGAGGTGGGAGTGAAGGAAGAAGGAACCTTTCTCGAGGTTCGAGATTCGGGCATCGGGATCCCCGCTCGCGACCTCCCCCGGATCTTTGAGCGCTTCTATCGAGTCGATCCCGCACGCTCCCGTCAGACGGGAGGAACGGGGCTGGGGCTCTCCATCGCCAAGCACGTCGTGGAGCAACACGGCGGACGCATCGCTGCGAAGAGCGATCTGGGAGGAGGTTCCACGTTTCGAGTGATCCTGCCTTCTGGCAGCGAGGCCTGAGGCGGATGCAACCCCGCGGGTGGTCAGGATCCTGACCACCCAGGCCCGAGCATGCGTACCATCCCTAGGATGACACCCAATCCGAGGCGAGGGATCCGCGAAGCTGCTTCCGACCGGCGGTCCGGAGCTTTGGAGATCGTCCGACGGGCGGCGGAGGCACTGGCGGCGCTCCGACCCAGCGATGTGGAGGAGGCGGTCCTCACGCTGATCCGGGGGCAGCCGTGGATGGCACCCCTATGGCGTCTGGGTTCCGAGACGTTGGGATCGACGGACCACGTGGCAGCCGCTCGGAACTTCGCTCTCCGGGTCGCCGCCGAACGGGACGGGATCGCCAAGCAGGCCGCGGCGCTTCTTCCGGATCTCGTGCTGGTGCATTCCTTCTCGAGCACGTTGATCGCCGCCGTGGCCGCGGCCGGCGTCCGAGCAATCTGTACCCTCTCGAACCCGGGCGGTGAGGGAGCACTCATGGCCGAGCGACTCACGGAGGTGGGCGTGGATGCGCGCGTCGTCGATGACGCCGTCGCGCTGCTATCGGTCGACGAAGTGGGTGCGGTGGTCGTCGGCGCCGATGCCGTCGGTCCCGCGGGCGTGGTCAACAAGGTCGGCACGCGCACGCTGGCGGAGGAGGCCCGCCGCCATTCGACTCCCTGCTACTCCCTCGCGGGAGAATCGAAGCTGCTCGCCGTCGACCTCCCCGCGCCGCAGCCGTTCGAGCGCACGCCGATGGATCTCTTCACTTCCGTGATCACGGAGGAGGGTCCGCTCACCCCGGACGAGGTTGCACGCCGGGTCCCCGAACACCCGGTGCATCCGCTCCTCGCCGAACTTCTCCAGAAACACAAGTGAGACCCGTTGCTACCATGGCCTGACCATGGCGGCCGAACCAGAGGTCTGTTACCGACATCCGGACCAGGAGACGCGTGTCCACTGCACGCGGTGCGGGCGACCGATCTGCCCCGACTGCATGACGCCGGCTCCGGTCGGCCACCACTGCCCGACGTGCGTGGCGGAGGGGCGGAAAGTTCAACCTCGCATCCGCCGTGCCTTTCCTCGACCTCGATCGGTCACCACGGTCATCCTCGCCATCAATGTGGTGGTGTTCGTGGTCGAGCTCGCGCTGGGGGGTGCAAACAGTTCAGCACTCATCCGACTCGGAGCGATGGTGCCGATCCTGGTCGCCACCGGCGAATACTGGCGGCTGATCGCGGCGATGTTCCTGCACGTCGGAGTGCTCCACCTATTGCTGAACTCCTATGGGCTCTATCTGTTCGGGAATCTCATTGAGGGCGTCTTCGGAAGCGCCCGGTTCGTGGCCATCTATCTGGTCACCGGATTCTTCGCCAGCGCCGCCTCGTTCGCCTTCGGCACTCCGAACCGGATCGCCGCCGGCGCCTCGGGGGCCATCTTCGGCCTGCTGGGAGCGTGGCTCGCGTACAACTGGCGCCGAAGAGAGCTCTTCATGGCCCAGGCGAACCTCCGGGGCGCCCTGATACTCATCGCCATCAATCTGTTCCTGGGGTTCCAGATCGCAGGGATCGACAACCTCGCTCACATCGGAGGGCTGGTCGCCGGCGTCCTAGCGGGGCTCGCCGCCGAGGGGTTCGGGTCGCGCGGAGTTCGGACGGCGTCGAGGCTCGCCGGCCTGTCGCTCCTGTTGCTGGCAGGCGTGGCCCTCACAGGTTGGCGGGTGGCAGCTCTGACCGTCTAGAGGGCCGAGGGAGTTGTCGGGTGGTGGTCGGGATCCCGACCACTTACTCGGACCAGACCTAATCCAGTTCGGGTGAGCCCACTACCTAGTGGGCGTTGCGCGAGCCTCAGCCGGGCCGGAAGGGCGGGAGCCCATCGCCCTCGGTCGAGACTGGCTCAGATGAGGACCCCGTGGACGAACCAAGGTATGCGCTGACCCGGTTCCATCCGTCCCGGTCCCACGATTCCACAACGTCCACGACCTTCTCTCGTTCGATCACGAACAGGGTTGGAACCACCCTGACGCCGTACGCGTTGGACACGTCGTACGGCTCGACATCGGTGACGGAAGGGAACGTGGTGCGGTACTCCTGCGCGAACGCGTCGGCCCGTTCCGGCGGATCCTGGACCACACCGACGAGCTTCTCGGGATGCGTGACAGCCACTCGCTCGGCCACGGGAGCGGCCATCTGGCACGTCGGGCAGGTCACCTTGTAAAAGAACAGTGCTACCGGGCCATCGGTGAACTCAACGCCGGGGATCGGTGGGGCCTGTGCTCCAGGGTCGAGTGGCTTCACGAATTCCTGCCAACGTTCAGATCGGGTCTCCTATTCCGTACATCGCGCCGCCCCGGGCTCCCACATAGACCATCCCCTTCCACACGGCAGGGGTGGACTCGATGCAGCCGTCCAGCTTCACCTTCCACAGCGCCTTGGTTGGCTTTCGGAATGGCTCGCTGACATCGTAGGCGTGCAGCACGCCGCTGCAGTCTCCCACGATCAGCACGTCGTCGACGACGACCGGCGACGTCCACGTCGGTGGAGGCAGGTCGATCTCCCACCGCTTCTTCCCGGTCACCCGGTCGATCGCAAGCAACCGCCCCGTGTTCGTCGTGGCGAAGAGGGCGTCCTTGTAGAGCCCGGGGGTGGCCCACAGGCCACCGTCGCCGCCGTCACCCGGCACCTGCTTGGACCACACGAGGGGGTCATCCGGGCTGCTTGGATCCAGCTTCATGAGCTGTCCCACCTCTGCCCCCCGCGCGTTGTGCCTTTCCAGCTCCGATGCCACGTACAGGTACCCCTCGTCGTCGATCACCACGGAGGCATCGGTGTCCTCGCCGGTCCAGAACCGAAACACGCGCTCGTACTTCTTCCCTCCGCTCACCACCCCGGAGATGTCCCACCCCTGAACGAGGCCGCCGGAGTTGGCGAAGTACACCACGCCGTCGTGATAAGCAGGGGAGTTCTCGATTGAGACCTCCTGATCGCCGAGCTCGGCGAACAACTCGTCGTCGTACCCCGGCACGAGCATGCGGATCTCCGGGCTCACCGTGACCTTTCCCTGCTGGTCGTACCCCCGGTCGAGCTTCACCGCATAGAACCAGGAGTTCTCCCCTCCGATCAGCAGGTGGTCGTCGATGACGAGCGCCGAGCCGTCCCAGTCGTTGTTCCACACTTGGTTCGGGGCCGAATCGGCCGAGAGCGACCACAGCTCCTCCATCGCGGGCCCACGGTCGAGAGCGAGGATGCGGAAATCGTTGTCGCGGGAGCCCGTGTACAGAAGCGGATACCCGTCGGGATCGCTGGTGACCGTTCCCTTGATGATGTCCCCCGTCAGGAACGTGTCCTTCAACGGCCTCCCGTCCAGACCGTCGAGGATGTGGACACCACGGTCGTATGCGCCGAAGCGAACCTCGATCTCGTTCTCCGTCTCCACCACGTTGGGCTGTCCGGTCCACCCCGTGCCGCACCACAACTTCGTCTCGCCGTCCGCGCTCGAGTTCGAGCACAGACCTCCGAAGGAGGGATAGCGCCACAGAACCTTTGGCTTCGCCGGGACGGGCCCCTCTCCGTAGTACGTGCGCGTGGCATTTCCTCGGAACGTGGTCAGCCCGGCGAAGGCCGTGTTGATCGGACCCGCTCCCGTGAGCGGCTCCGGGGTGACCGTGGGCCCGGGCACCGGGCTCGGGGGCGACGCTCCCACGCCTGAGGGCCCGGGGTTCCGAGCTGCAGGTTCCGCAGAGCGGCCGATGTCGAAGAGGTCGAATCGCCATGCGGCTGCCCCAAGGGTCACGACGGCGAGCGCAGTGACGAACGCTCCGAAGGACAGCCTCGTCCGGCGACGCCTGGCAGCGAGCCTCTCCGTGCGGTTCATCCGTGACCCCGCAGCAATGCTACGGGACGGAAGGGGTAAGGAAGGGAGCCGAGGCGTGGCGCCCCGGCCCTATGGGTTCACCGATACACGGGCTCGATCTTCTCGAGGTACCGCTCCAACGCCAACTCCAAGCATCCGCCGCCCTGGATGGTCATGTGCTGCAGCGCCTCGTCGATCTCCGCTGAACTGAAACGGAGCGGCGTGGCCTGCATCAGCTCCCGCCACCGCTCGCAGGATCTCGGGCGGCACGCATCGTGTCGAAGCGCCTCGACCATCGACTCGGAAGTGAATCCGCAGTAGTGGCAGAGGACCCTCATTGGGAGGGACGGGCCTTCACGTTCGAAACGGGCTTCATTCATGGGCCCCACGAGGATTTCAATCAGTGGCGTCCGCAGGGTAGACAAGAACGGGCCAGATTTCGTGGCGAGTTTCTACTACGTTGTTTGAAGTAGGAGAGCCACCCGAGCGCCGCCCCGAGCCATGTTCATTTCGGACTAGTTCACCGAACCGCGCGTCCTGCTACCATCGTGCTTGTGAGCACCCACCCGTCGCCCGAGGGCGCCGGGCGCCCGCCGGCATCACCCGCCCTGGTCGATGAACCGGGGGACGTCCGCCCGTCCTCGAACGATCTGCGCCGCTCGGAGCGGACCATGATCTTGGTTCGGGGAGTCGGTGCGGTCTTCGCCGCCTATCAGGTGCTCGTCTACGACACCCAGCCGTACCCATCTCCCGCCTACAGGAACGTCGGACTCGCGCTTGCGGGGTTGCTGGCAGCCGGGAACCTCGGGATCTGGCTCGTCGAGAGGCGCGTACGAACCGTAAGACAGGCCCGAACGATGGCGCTCGCCGGCCTGGCCCTGGACATCGCCGTTGCTTCCGGCTTCGTCTGGCTCTACGCGTTCGACCAGCTGTCTGCGCTCTGGGTCGTCCTGTTCATCATTCCTCTCGAGGGCGCGATTCTCTTCCAGCTCCACGGTGCGCTCGGTGCCTGGGTCGTCACCACGATCATCTACGTGGCCCGGGAGGTGTGGGGATCCGGACGGTTCGACTACGTGCTCCAGTGGAGCAGCGTCACGTATCGAATGGGCATCGGCCTTTTGATCACCCTGGTGGCCGGGCTCATGGCCAGGGATCTCACGAGTCAGCGTTCCCAGCTACGTGACGCGTTGGCCCAGATCCGACGGGTCGACCGACTCCGCTCGACGCTGGTCAGCACGCTCGCTCACGACGTTCGCAATCCCCTGGCGGCGATCCGCGGTTCCCTGAAGACGCTCCTTGCCCAGGGCGAACGGATCGATGCCCAGACCAGGTCCGAGCTTCTTCAGGGTGCCGATCAGCAGGCCGGGCGGTTGGAGCGGCTGGCCGCCGATCTCCTCGACCTCGCTCGGCTGGAACGAGGCCGCCTGGAGCTCGCACTCCAGGAGGTGAAGCTCCGAGAGGCAGTAGAGACCGCCCTGGCGTTCGCCGACGACCAGGGTCGGTACGACGTTCGTATCGACCCGGACATCACCGTGCGGGCGGACCCGGGACGCCTCGAGCAGATCGTCGTGAACCTCGCAGCGAACGCGCTTCGTTACGGCGAGCCACCGTTCCTAGCGGAGGCCGGCCTTTCCAACGGTGAGGTCCGCCTCTCGCTCCGAGACCACGGTCCGGGCGTCCCTCCGGAGGAAGCAGAGATGCTGTTCGAGCCGTTCCGTTCCGAAAAGAGCCGGGAATCCGTGGGCCTCGGACTGGCCATCGTGAAGGCGTTGTCGGAAGCGCACGGGGGAACCGTCACCTACGAGCCCAACAAGCCCAAGGGTGCCTGTTTCGCGGTGCGGTTGCCGGTTGCCGGCCCTCCATCTGAGACGAGCTGACTCGGTTCAGGCGAGCGTTCGCAAGTCCACGTCTTCGTCCCGGAGGAGCATCGGATCCGGTCTCGCCTTTGCCCGAATGAGCTTCATGGCTCGGCGGACGTCTTTCCCTCGATTCAGCCCGAGCGCGGCAAGGACGACGCCATCGCTGAGGTAGAAGGCGACGAAGTTCCTGGCCTCGGTCGAGCCGCGGACGACGATCTCGTCCCACGTGGCCGCGAAGCCCGCGTACTGCAAGTTGTGGTCGTACTGGTCCGACCAGAACCAGTGGGGATCGTCGAACGGCTCGTCTCTGCCCATCATGTTTCGAGCGGCCGCAGCTCCGTGTTTGATCGCGTTGTCGAAGTGCTCCACCCGAACGTGACGTTCGAACACTGGGTGCCAGTGATTCGCCACGTCACCGGCCGCGAACACCCCTTCGATCGTGGTCCGGCAGAACTGATCGACCACGATCCCATTGTCGATCTTCGCCCCCGCCGACTCACCCAGCTCGACGTTCGGCTCGATCCCCACGCCAACCACGACCGCATCGCCCTCGATGGCTGCTCCCCGCGTTGTTCGCACCACGACACCGCCGTCCGTCTGCTCGATTGACTGAACGCCCTCGCCCGTTCGAAGGTCGACGCCGTGCTCGCGATGGATCTCCGCGTACAGACCACCCATCTCCTTGCCCAGGGCCCGCTCCAGCGGAACGTCGAGCAACTCGAGGCACGTCACTTCGAGTCCGAGGGTTCGCGCGGACGCGGCTACCTCGGCGCCGATGAATCCGGCGCCCACGACCACCAGGTGTTGTCCGGCGGCCAGCTCGGACCGGATGCGGTCGGCGTCGCCGACCGTGCGGAGATAGAGCACCCGCTCGATCGGCTCTCCGGGAAGCCTCCGCGGCCGCCCGCCGGTTGCGAGAAGGACGACATCGTAGCCGAGACGGTCACCGTCCGAGAGTTCCACGACGCGCTCGACGGGATCGATGGCGACCGCCCGGGTTCCGAGCCGGAGCTCGACCCGGTTCTCCTCATACCAGGACGACGGCTGGAGGAATAGCGAGTCGCGCGACTGCTCGCCTCGCAGGTACTCCTTGGACAAGGGGGGCCGCTCGTAGGGAAGGTGGGGTTCCTCACCCACGAGCACGATCCGTCCGTCGAATCCCTCCTGTCGAAGGGTATGGGCGGCCGTTCCGCCGCAGAGATTGGCGCCGACCACGACGAACGTTCGATCCATCGCGTCACAATAGCCGCCGATCCTCTTCGGATTGCGGGCATCTTCGTCCCGGAGTCAAATGGGGCCGATGGAACCTGTGGTTGTTGGAGGTGAGGCGCTCACGCCGGCAGATGTGGTCGCCGTGGCTCGGCAGATGGCGCCCGCCCGCCTCGACGAAGGCGCCGCTCTGGCCGTCCAGGAATCCCGGGCGATCGTGGAACGGCACCTCGGCGGGGACCGAGCCATCTACGGCTTGAACACGGGCATCGGAGCTCTGGCCGATGCACGGATCCCCCCGGAGGAGCTGGAACAGCTTCAGCGCAACATTATCCGAAGCCACTCGGCCGGCGCCGGTGAGCTCCTCCCGGTCGAGGTGGTGCGGAGCATGATGCTGCTCCGGGCCCGAACCCTCGCGGCGGCACGCTCCGGGATCCGCCTCGACGTGGTGGAGCGTCTTCTCGAGCTCTTGAATCGAGGGATCCACCCGGCCGTTCCCAGTCGCGGCTCCGTCGGAGCCAGCGGAGACCTCGCACCGCTGGCGCACATCGCTCTCGCTCTCATCGGGGAGGGACGGATCCTGACCGAGGACGGAGGCACCGAGCCCGCAGCTGAGGCATATCGGCGCGCAGACCTGTCGCCCCTGGAGCTCGCGGCGAAAGAGGGGATCGCCATGATCAACGGGACCGAGGGCATGGTGGCTCTAGGGGTTCTGGCGAGGCACGATGCGGCCACCCTTCTGAAGGGAGCCGACATCGGCGCGGCGATGACGATCGAGGCGGCCCTGGGGACCGACCGTCCCTTCGCGGAGGATCTCATGGCCCTTCGGCCGCATCCGGGCCAGGCCGCGTCGGCGGCAAACCTGCGCCGGGTCCTTGAGGGAAGCCCGATCATCGCTTCGCATCGAGACAGCACGCATGCGGTGCAGGACCCGTACTCGATGCGCTGTGCCCCACAGGTGCACGGGGCCGTCCGGGATGTGCACACCTTCCTCGGCGAGATCCTGGATCGAGAGCTTGGATCGGTGACCGACAATCCCGTGGTGCTTCCCGACGGGCGCGTGGAGAGCGCCGGGAACTTCCATGGAGAGCCGCTGGCGTACGGTCTGGATTTCCTGGCCGTGGGGATGACTGGGCTCGCCAACGTTGCGGAGCGGAGGACGTTCTGGCTTCTCGGACCGGGACAAACTCGCGGGCTGCCACCCTTCCTCAGCACGGATCCGGGGCTGGGGTCGGGCTACATGCTGGCGCAGTACACCCAGGCGGCTCTGGTATCAGAGTGCAAGGTGATGGCTCAGCCGGCCGGACTCGATTCCATCCCCACGTCGGGTACGCAGGAGGATCACGTCAGCATGGGGTGGTTGTCGGGGCTGAAGCTTCGCCGGGTGGTGGAGCTCGCCACCACGGTCGTTGCTGTCGAGGCGCTGTGCGCCGCTCAAGCACTCGATCTGAGGCGGCCTATGGAACCGGCCGCAGGTACGGGTGCGGCTCGGTCGGCGGTACGGGAGCGGATCCCCTTTCTCGAACAGGACCGCACCGTCGCGGAAGACATCGAGCTGGCCGAAGCGACCGTCCGTGATGGAACAATGATCCGGGCGGTTGAGGGTGCTGTGGGGGAGCTCCGATGAAAAGCTCTAGGAACGAGTGTCACACCCGCCACCTATACTTTCACCGTGGAGGCGCAGACTTGGACTCTTGTCGCCATCCTTGGGGCGTTCTCCCTCGGCGTTCTCGTCCTGTCCACCACACAGAGGCTGGGACTCGACACTCGCATCGGCCGGCTCGACGAGCGCATGAATGGGCTCGAGCAGCGCATGAATGGGCTGGAGCTCCGTGTGGGCGCCGTGGAAGTGCGGATGGACAGGCTCGAGCAGAGGATGGACGGGCTCGAGCAGAGGATGGACGGGCTCGAACTGCGCGTGGGGGCAGTCGAGGTGCGAATGGACCGGCTGGAGCAGCGCATGGGCGGCCTCGAACAACGGATGGGCACGCTCTCCGACCAATTCGCCGAGCACAACGAACTCCTTCGGGCCCTCATCACTCGGATGGATGCACACGAAACGCGCCACGCCTCCTAGGGACAACAGCCGGCCTGGGCCATGAAACCCCCTGAGATCAGAGCGCCCCGGGGATCGACCCTGTCCTGCAAGGGATGGCCGCAGGAGGCAGCCCTCCGGATGCTCATGAACAACCTCGACCCCGAGGTCGCGGAGCGACCCGAGGATCTGGTGGTCTACGGCGGCACGGGACGGGCAGCCCGAAGCTGGGACGCATTCCACGCCATCGTGAAGGCACTTCGGTCGCTGGAATCCGACGAGACGCTCCTGGTGCAGTCGGGAAAGCCCGTCGGAGTCTTCAGGACGCACCCGATCGCTCCTCGGGTTCTCATCTCCAACGCCATGCTCGTCCCCCATTGGGCCAACCACGAGACGTTCCACCAGCTGGAACAGGCTGGGCTCACGATGTACGGGCAGATGACGGCCGGGTCGTGGATCTACATCGGCACCCAGGGGATCCTCCAGGGCACGTACGAGACCCTCGGAGAGTGCGCCACGCAACGCTTCGGGGGAACGCTCAAGGGAAGGGTCGTGCTGACGGCGGGCCTGGGCGGCATGGGCGGCGCCCAACCCCTCGCCGTGACGATGAACGAGGGCGTCGCCCTCGTCGTGGAGGTCGATCCCGTCCGGATCGAGCGGCGGATCAAGACCCGATATCTCGATCGATCCACCGACGACGTCGAGGAAGCGCTCCGATGGGTCGAGGAAGCGCGAGAGGCGGGTGAGGCGGCCTCGATCGGCCTTCTCGGCAACGCCGCAGAGATCCTTCCGTCACTGTTGGACCGAGGATTCCGGGCCGACGTGGTCACCGATCAAACATCGGCTCACGACCCTCTGGAGGGGTACGTTCCGGCAGGGCTCTCGCTTGAGCAAGCGGCCGAGCTCCGTACGAGCGATCCCAAGGAGTACGTAAACCGGGCAGAGTCCTCGATGGCCCATCACGTCCAGGCGATGCTCGGCTTCATGGACGCCGGCGCGGTGGTGTTCGACTACGGAAACAACCTACGGGCCGGTGCAGAGCGTGGCGGCTGCGACCGGGCCTTCGACTTCCCCGGGTTCGTGCCGGCGTTCATCCGCCCGATGTTCTGCGAGGGCAAGGGCCCGTTCCGGTGGGCGGCCCTCTCGGGTGACCCCGCCGACATCCTGGCGACGGACCGAGCAGTGGCGGAGCTGTTCCCGGAGGACGAGCGGCTGGCCCGGTGGCTTCGGATGGCCGAGGAGCGCGTGGCCTTTCAGGGCCTGCCGGCACGGATCTGCTGGCTCGGATACGGGGAGAGGGCCCGAGCGGGGCTTCGGCTGAACGAGCTGGTGGCCTCGGGCGAGGTCTCGGCGCCCATCGTGATCGGCCGGGACCACCTCGACGCCGGAAGCGTGGCATCACCGTTCCGGGAAACCGAGGACATGGCCGACGGTTCCGATGCGATCGCCGACTGGCCGGTGCTGAATGCCCTGCTGAACACGGCCGCGGGGGCGGATTGGGTGTCACTGCACCATGGCGGCGGCGTGGGCATCGGCTACTCCATCCACGCGGGAATGGTGGTCGTAGCGGATGGGACCGAGGACGCTGCGGGTCGGCTGGAGCGCGTGCTCACCTGCGATCCGGGCATGGGGGTGGTCCGCCATGCCGATGCCGGATACGAGCGGGCCCTCGAGGTGGCTCGGGAGCGAGGGGTTCGCCTCCCCATGCTCGAGGACTGAGCAGCCGGTCCATGGCCGAAGACCCGAACTGGCCGAGGGCCAGCGCCTGGCTGGCCGGCGATCACCTACCGGAGCCGGTCGGCACGCTTGCGGTGCTGGGCGCACCGCTTCATCTCGGGTCGATCACCCCCGGTCGTTGTGACCTGGCTCCAGCAGCCATCCGAAAGGCCCTGGAGCGCTACAGTACCTACGACGCGGATACGGGAGTCGATCTGCGACGCCTCGTCGTCTCCGACCTCGGGGACGTTGATGTCGCCGACTCACGACCGGAGGAAGCACTCGCGCCGCTGTCAGAAGGCGTCCGGTCCGCTCTGGATTCCGCGACCGCCGTGGCCGTCCTCGGCGGCGACAACAGCGTCACCCGCCCGGGATGTCACGGGACCGCACAGTCCCTCGACCGTCTCGGCCTCGTAACACTCGACGCCCATCACGACCTCAGGGACCTGGACGAGGGACTGTCGAACGGCAACCCCGTTCGCGCTCTCCTCTCCGACGGACTTCCGGGTGAGAACATCGTCCAGGTAGGGATCGCCCCCTTCGCCAACTCCCCCGCGTACGCGGAGGTAGCCACCAAGGCAGGGATCACCGTCGTCACCGTGGACGCCGTACGAGAGAGAGGCATCGACGCGGCCGTGAGTGAGGCGCTCGAAGCCCTGGCGGAGCGGGCCGATCGGATCTACGTCGACCTCGACATCGACGTGCTCGATCGAGCGTTTGCTCCGGGCTCTCCGGGCTCACGTCCGGGGGGATTGACGCCGTGGGAAGTTCAACGGGCAGCGGGGCTCTGCGGCCGGCACGCCAAGGTGAACGTGATCGATATCGTTGAGGTCGATCCATCCCTCGACGTCTCCGACGTCACGGCGCTCTCAGCCGCACGGTGCGTGCTCTCCTTCGCTTCGGGGGTGGCCGTCCGACTGACGTCGCAAGGCCCCAAATTCTGCTCCTGCGGTTAGCCCACGCCGTTCTTGGGAACGATCCGAGGCACGGAGCTTGGAGAAGCCAGGGAGGACCTGCCGGGGAAGAGCCCGGCAGGAACCCCTCTTCAGCCGTAGAATGTCCGAATAGAAGACCCGCACGGGAGGAAGGAGCCCCGCATGCGCAACCGCGCGCTCACCCTTGGTTTGATTCTCACCTTGACAGGCGGACTCGTTACCGTCTTCGGAGGCGTTGTGGGGGCCGACCACAAGGCCCCGCCCGGTCCGCATGCCGCAAACACAGAAACGTCCGGACATGTGGGCCAGACATTTGGCACGGGCACCTGGACGCACATCTCGAACTTCCCGGCCAATCCGGGGTCCGACTTCGCGCTCTTCCGGCGTAACCGGGAGCTCTATGCCTCTAGCGGCACGCTGGGGCAGGGAGACACGCAGTTCGTCGGGCAGCGGATCACCCAGTTGACCACCAACCAGGGCACGGTCGTGAATCCGACTTGGATCGCCGACCATGCCTCGGCGAGCTGCACGCTCGGCTCCACTGGGGTCACCGGCCTCCAGCACGACGCTGCCGCGGCGGGTGCCTTCCGGACGACGTCCAGACCTACCTCGATCCCTGGGGTCCAGGCCCTCGATACGCAGCTGATCATCGACACCACCGACGCCACCGGACGCTGCCACGACGCGGCAAATGGCGGCCTCGAACTCGTCGACATCACGAATGTCGCTCTGCCGAAAGAGATCCATCTGACCCGGCACACCGGGACGTCACACACCGTCACGGTCGACGCCACCCGTCCCTACATCGTGTACAACAGCAACGCTTCGTTCGGAGTGATCGCATCCGCGACGGCACCCGGTAGCGATCAGAATTGGATCGACGTCCTGGACGTCCGGCCCTGCCTGAATCTCGGAAACGCCACGCTGGCCGCAAAGCGGACTGCCTGCCGCCCGAAGGTCTACCGGATCAACTTCGAACACGCGTGGACCCGGCAGCGGAACTTCTACAACGGCGGAGGTGCCATCGACCCCCTGGGGGCGGGGTCGTGTCACGACATCACCGCCATCGGCACTCGACTCTACTGCGCCGCACTGAGGGCGACGATCATCCTCGACGTCGCCAACATCACCGATGCGAACGGGAACATCCGGGGTACTCAGTTGAACTGCCCGGTGATCGACAACGCCACCGCGGCAGATGTCACGGACTGTGGAGGCGTGAACGCCATACCGAACGCGGACGCGGTTCAAGGCGTGCAGTTCCTGGGAACGAGGCACCACGCCGGGCTCGACTGCACGATGCCGCCGGCGCCCCGAAATATGCAGTGCAACAGCAACCTGATCGTCCCGGTGGATCAGGACATCGCCATCGCCCACGAGGCAGATCCCACGCACGACGAGAAGGTCATGTTCGTGACCGATGAACGAGGGGGTGGGGCCCTGCCGCCTGGAGCCTCGTGCACACCGGACGGGCCAACCGATTTCAGCAACGGGGGCATGCACGCCTTCGACATCAGCGGACCGCTCGATCCCGATGGCGACTTCCCGTACATGTTGACGCCGAGTGGGGCCAAGGCAGTGTTCATCGGGGCGGTCCGTGTTCCCGCACCGGACTTCTGCACGATCCACATGATCGAACACGCCCACAATGAGCAGCGTCTTTTCGTGGCGTACTACAGCCAGGGAGTCAAGGTCGTCGATTACTTCTTCCATCCGAACAACCGGATCAGCTTCCGGGAGACGGCCTCGTTCGTTCTGCCGAACGCGAACACGTGGGTTGCCCATCCCTTCAAGACGGTGGACAACGGCGATGGCACGAAGACCTACACGATCTTCGCGTCCGATATCGAGAGGGGAATCGACGTGTACACGTACCGGAACACGCCGAACCCGATCGGGGCCCCGCCGCCTGCTGAGGCGACGGCCACGATTCAGGCCGGAAATGCGGGAGCAGGGCTGCTGGTTCTCGCTGCGGCCCTCCCGGCCGCGTCCCTGCTCCGGCGGCGGCGTCGCTCGAGGCGTTAACACAGCATTGCAAGGAAGCAATGGAGGCAATGAGCCTCCATTGCTTCCACCTTCCTTCGCTTGATTTATCGGGCTTTCCAACTGGATCCAGCAGTCGTACAATGCATCGACTGGAAAACGCCGCTCCAGGAAGGGAGCCCGCCATGCGCAGAGGTTCGCTACCCATCGTCTTCGTCCTCACGCTTACGGCAGGACTGATCGTCTCGCTGACCGCACCAGCGAGCGCCGACCACACGACACCACCCGGGCCGCTATCGCCGAACAATGAAACCACCCAGACGGGCGTCCAGGTTCCGCTCGAGGTTCCTCCTCTCTGGCAGCACATCACGAACTGGCCGGCGAACCCGGGAAGCGACCTGGCCCTGTTCAGGCGGCAGGTCGGAGCAACCCGGGAGATCTACGCCTCGATGGGAACCCTCGGTGGAGGAGATGAGGCGCACGTGGGCCAGCGGATCGTTCGGCTCACAAGCAACAATGGGAACGTCCTCGACCCGACCTGGGTGGCCGACCACGGGTCGGCCAACTGTCCCGGGACCGGCAGCACCGGGAACCTCGGTCTTCAGCACGATGCAGCGGCAGTCGGCGCCGCTCGGACGACTTCAAGACGCCAGTCGATCCCGCCGCCAGTCGAGATCCAGCTCATCGCCGACGCCACCGATTCGAACGGCCGCTGCCACGACAGTGGTGGCGGCGGGCTGGAGCTCATCGACGTGACCAACCCGGCTTTCCCGAAGGAGATCGGGCTGACCCGGCACGCCGGCACGACGCATACCACCACGACAGACGACATGCGCCCCTGGATCGTCTACAGCAGCAACTCAGATTTCTCCGGCAGGCCGTGGATCGATGTCGTCGATACCCGCACCTGCCTCAACCTCGGAAGCAGGACCATCGCCGAGAAGCGAGCCCTCTGCCGGCCCAAGGTCTACCGGATCCCCTTCCAGCCCGAGTGGACCTATCAGAGGAACTTCTACAACGGGGGTGGCGCCATCGACCCCACCTTCGGATCCGCAGCATGCCACGACATCACCTCGATCGGCACTCGGCTCTACTGCGCCGCCATCAGGGCCACGCTCGTCCTTGACGTGGCCAACCTCACCGATGAGAACAGGAACATCAGAGGCACCCAGATGCCCTGTCCCGTCATCGCCGGGACCAGCACCACGGCGATGGTGGTGAACTGCGCCGGCCAAGGGGCGGG
This sequence comes from Actinomycetota bacterium, assembly GCA_035697085.1. GTDB lineage: Bacteria > Actinomycetota > UBA4738 > UBA4738 > CALAEC01 > DASQUW01. The sequence goes on along the minus strand of DASSDP010000125.1, from coordinate 16,615 downwards.
CGCCCCCACTGTCGACGCGGACGCCTTCGAGTTCCTCGGCACGATCAACCACGCCGGGATCGACTGCACCGCGCCTCCGGCTCCGAGAAATACCTCGTGCAACAGCAACAACCTGAGGCGATCGGATCAGGACGTCTCGATCTCCCACGAATCGGATCCGAACTCCGACGCAAGGGTCATGTTCGTCACCGATGAGCGGGGCGGAGGTGTCGTCCCCGGTGGCGCGACGTGCGGTCCGGTCGAGAACCCCTTCGGCAATGGCGGCATGCATGCCATCGACATCAGGGGCGCGACCCCGGACCGACTCCCGGCCGACAACTTCCCGTACTGGAAGCTGCCGAACGGTGAGCCGGCTGTGTTGATCGGCACGCCAATCACCCCTAACCCCGCGTTCTGCGACATCCACATGATCGAGCACGCGGAGGGCGAGCAGCGGATCTTCGCCGCGTGGTACAGCCAGGGCGTGAAGGTCATCGACTACTTCTTCCACGACAACGGCCCCGGGCCGGAGGACGACCGGATCAGCTTCAGGGAGACCGCCCACTTCCAGCTGCCGAACGCCAACACGTGGATGGTCATGCCCTTCAGGATCTTCAACAACCCCGACGGCACACGGACCTATTGGCTCGTGGCCGGAGACATCAACCGAGGGCACGACGTGTACATCTACAGGGATGAGCCGAACCCGATCGGGACTCCGCCACCGCCAGCCATCCAGGCAGCAGGGCTCGACCCCTTCGGGCTTCTTCTCCTTGGAGTGGCAGTCCTTCCAGCCTCCGCCTGGTACAGGCGCCGGCGCCGTTCTCGATAGGCACGAACGCGACAGCGGAGGCCTTCGGGCCTCCGCTGCCCTTTCTGGCACCGGACGTCTCAACTCCTCAGATCGAGCGACGCGCTAGGTTCCGAAGCTCGTACAATCTCTGAGAAGACCAAAAAGCCACGCTCGGGAGGAAGGAGCCCGCTATGCGCAACCGTTCTCTGTCAGTAGCTTTCGTTTTCACACTTGCGGCCGGTCTGATAGCCGCACTGGGACCTCCGGCCGGAGCCGATCACACAACTCCTCCGGGCACTCTCTCCCCCAACACCGAAACCACCCAAACCGGCCTGCCCTTTGGAACCGGGACATGGGCGCATATCACCAACTTCCCGCCCAACCCCGGGTCCGACTTCGCCCTCTTCACCCGGCAGGTGGGAACAACCAGGGAGCTGTATGCCTCCAGCGGCACGCTGGGGGGCGCAGATGAGGGCCACGTCGGGCAGCGGATCACCCGACTCACGAGCAACAATCAGACCGTCGTCGACCCCACATGGATCGCCGACCACGGATCCGCCAACTGCCCCGACCCCCTCAGCACCGGAAACACCGGTCTTCAGCACGACGCGGCGGTGGCCGGAGCTCCTCGAAGGACCTCCAGGATCCAGTCCATCCCTCGACCGACCGAGATGGAGCTCCTCATCGACAACAGCGACTTCATCGGCCGGTGCCACGACCCCGACGGGGGCGGCCTGGAGCTCATCGACATCACCAATGTCAGCCAGCCGAAGGAGATCCACCTCGTCCGACTGATCGGTGACTCCCACACGGTCACGGTGGATGACCGCCGCCCGTGGATCGTCTACAACAGCACGTCCGAGTTCTCGCAGTTCGCGACCATGCCCTGGATCGACGTGCTGGACGTCCGCACGTGCGTCAATCTTGGGAGCCGGACATTGGCCGAGAAGCGTGCCCTGTGTCGACCCAAGGTATTTCGCATCCCCCAACAGCCCTCGTGGACGTACCAGCGGAACTACTACGACGGCGGGGGCGCCATCGACCCGACCCAGGGGCCCTCCTCGTGCCACGACATCACCTCGGTCGGCAATCGCCTCTACTGCGCCGGCCTCAATGCCACATTCATCCTCGACGTCACCAACCTTACCGACGCCAGTGGGAACATCCGCGGCACCCAGATGCCTTGCCCGATCATCGCCACGGGGACGGATACCAGCGCGGCGGTCACGAACTGCTCCGGGCAGGGCGCCTCCGCTCCAACCGTCGATCCCAGCGCGTTCACGTTCCTGGGGACACGGAACCACGCGGGGCTCGACTGCAACCCGCCTCCCATCCCTCGGAACCCGTTCTGCAACAGCAACCTGATCGTCCCGGTCGAAGAGGACATCGCCATCGCTCACGAGGCCGACCCGTCGCATGACGGACGGGTCCTGTTCGTGACCGACGAACGGGGCGGCGGCGTGGTGCCTCCGGGGGCATCCTGCACTCCGGGAGGGCCGACCGAGTTCAGCAACGGAGGGATGCACGCGCTCGACATCCGCGGTGCCGCTCCAGGCCGCGATCCGGCCGACAACTTCCCGTACATGCTGGACCCGGCCGGGAACAAGGCGGTGTTTCTCGGTGCCGTCCGCGTTCCGGCGGCGAGCTTCTGCACGATCCACATGGTGGAGCACGCCCACGAGGAGCAGCGGTTCTTCGTGGCGTACTACAGCCAGGGCGTGAAGGTCGTCGACTACTTCTTCCACGACCAGGGCACGCCGACTCTGGATGATGACCGGATCAGCTTCCGGGAGACCGCCTCGTTCATCCTCCCGAATGCCAACACCTGGGTGGCCCACCAGTTCAAGACCGTGGCCAACGGCGATGGCACCAATACCTATTACCTCCTCACCGGAGACATCAATCGCGGGATCGACGTGATCTCCTACAGGGCCGCGCCGAACCCGATCGGAGCGCCGCCGCCCGCCGAGGCCACGGCGACGATCCAGGCTGGAAACGCGGGCGCCGGCTTGCTCGTTTTGCTCGCGGCCCTTCCTGCGGCTGCTGCGCTCCGCAGGCGGCGGCGTTCGCGCGCTTAAGTCAGAACGCGATGCAGCGGAGGTCTTCGGACCTCCGCTGCTTGTTCTGTCCGCTCAGTCGTCCCTCTGTCGAAGGGATCACGCTGTCGTGGCTGTAAGATGTCTTGACCCACAGTGACGACACGAAGAGAAGGAGCCCGCCATGCGCAGCCGTTCGGTCACAGCGATTTCCGTCCTGTTCATTGCTGCCGGAACACTCTTAGGAGTTGGCCCTCCGGCAGGCGCCGACCATAAGGCTCCGCCAGGCCCGTACTCATCCACCACCGAGACCACGCAGGCTGGCGTTCCCTTTGGAACCGGGACGTGGACGCACATCACAAACTTCCCGGCCAATCCGGGGTCCGACTTCGCGCTGTTCCGGAGGAACCGCGAGCTCTACGCTTCCAGCGGCACCCTCGGGCAGGGTGATGCCCAACATGTGGGACAGCGGATCACCCGGCTCACCAGCAACCAGGGGACCGTCGTGGATCCGACGTGGATCGCCGATCACCCGTCAGCGAGCTGTGCCACGTCAAACCCGAGCGCGACACTCAGTCTCCAGCATGACGCTGCTGCTGCGGGCGCTTTCAGGAAGACATCAAGGCCGACCTCCATCCCCGGCGTCGCCGTCCTCGATACGCAGCTGATCATCGATACAACCGACGCCACCGGCCGTTGCCACGATAGCGGCGGGGGCGGGCTGGAGCTCATCGACATCACGAACCTCAACCAGCCGAAGGAGATCCACCTGACCCGTCACTCCGGGACGTCCCACACAGTGACCGTTGACGCCACTCGTCCGTACATCGTGTACAACAGCAGCTCCGAACGGACCCACCCGCCGGGGACTACCGGCGGCGGGTGGATCGATGTACTCGACGTACGACCATGCCTCAATCTCGGAAACATCTCCGTCGCGGACAAGCGGACCGCGTGCCGTCCGAAGGTCTATCGCATCAACTTCCAGCCCGCGTGGACGTATCAGCGCAACTTCTACAACGGCAGTGGCGCGATCGACCCAAGCCAGGGTTCGTCCACGTGCCACGACATCACCGCCATCGGAACCCGCCTCTACTGCGCGGCCATCAGGGCCACCCTCATTCTCGACGTGGCCAACATCACCGACTCGGAGGGCAACATCCGGGGGACGCAGCTCAACTGCCCGGTGATCAACAACGCCACGGCGGCGGATGTCACGAACTGCTCCGGGGTGACGTCGGCGCTGGGGGTAGAGGGTGTGGAGTTCCTCGGAACGAGGAACCACGCGGGGATCGACTGCACGCCGTCGCCTGCGCCCCGGAACACCACCTGCAACAGCAATCTCCTGGTCCCGGTGGACCAGGACATCGCCATCTCTCATGAGGCCGACCCGACGCACGACGAAAGGGTCATGTTCGCCACCGATGAGCGCGGGGGTGGGGCGCTGCCTCCTGGGGCTGCCTGCGACCCCGCGCAGGCGAACGAGTTCGGCAACGGCGGCATCCATGCACTCGACATCAGCGGGGCGACCCCTGGTCGAGATCCGGCCAACAACTTCCCGTACATGCTGAAGCCGGATGGCTCGAAGGCCGTGTTCATCGGGGCAGTTCGTGTGCCGGCGGCCGACTTCTGCACCGTGCACATGATCGAGCACGCCCACGACGAACAGCGACTGTTCGTGGCCTACTACACCCAGGGCATCAAGGTTGTGGACTACTTCTTCCACGACCAGGGGACGACCGACCCGAGCGACGACCGCTTGAGCTTTCGCGAGACCGCCTCGTTCGTTCTTCCAAATGCGAATACCTGGGTGGCGCACCCGTTCAAGACGGTGAACAACGCCGACGGCACGAAGACGTACTACCTCTTCGCCAGTGATATCGAGCGAGGGATCGACGTGATCTCGTACAGGGCCGCGCCGAACCCAATCGGAGCGCCGCCACCCGCTGAGGCCACGGCGACGGTTCAGGCTGGAAACGCGGGAGCGGGTCTGCTCGTTCTCCTCGCGGCCCTTCCTGCGGCTGCTTCGCTCCGCAGGCGAAGGCGCCGGCGGGCATAAGCGCCCACAAGCGAGGACGGCGGAGGCCTTCGGGCCTCCGCTGTGCTTTTCGGCCACCGACATGGCCGCTCGCGGCGGAGGCAGGTAACCTAGGTCATTGATGACGCAGAACATCGTGGAGAAGGTTCTCGGGGAACACCTGATCTCGGGGACGCTCGCTCCGGGAGAGCCGATCTCGTACCGGATGGACCAGGTCCTCCTCCAGGACGCAACGGGGACGATGGCGTGGATGGAGTTCGAGCAGCTCGGCAAGGACCGGGTCGACGTCCCACTCGTGGTCCAGTACGTGGACCACAACATGATCCAGCTCGACTTCAAGAATCCCGACGACCACTTCTTCCTCCAGACGTGTGCGGCCAGGTACGGAGCGGTGTTCTCACGGCCCGGGAACGGCATCTCCCACTATGTCCACCTTGAGCGATTCGACGTGCCGTGGGCCACGCTCGTGGGGTCGGATTCCCACACTACGACCGCGGGCGCCGTCGGGATGTTCGCCCTGGGGATCGGAGGGATGGATGCGGCGGTGGCCATGGCCGGCCATCCGTTCGAGCTGACCTACCCTTCGGTGGTTCGGGTCGTCCTCGAGAACAAGCTCTCTCCCTGGGTCTCGGCGAAGGACGTGATCCTGGAGATGCTCCGCCGGTTGACGGTGAAGGGAGGCATCAACAAGGCCTACGCCTTCGACGGGGACGGGGTGGAGACGCTCTCGGTGACCGAGCGAGCCACGATCTGCAACATGATCCTGGAGCTCGGGTCGACCGCCGGCATCTTCCCTGCCGACGAGCGGACCCGCGAATTTCTCGAGGAGCAGCAGCGAGCCGACGACTTCCGAGAGCTGCTCCCGGACCCCGGCGCCACCTACCAGGAGGAGATGGTGATCGACCTCGCCTCCCTGGAGCCGTTGATCGCGAAGCCCCGGAACCCGGACAACGTCGTGCCGGTTCGGGAAGTGGCCGGGACGAAGGTCGCCCAGGTCTGCGTGGGGTCCTCGGTCAACTCCTCGTACGAGGACCTGGCCATCCCCGCGTTCATCGTGAAGGAAGGCGGAGGAGTGAACCCCTGGCTGGACATGACCGTCTCCCCGGGGTCCCGCCAGGTCCTCAACGCGATCGCCTCGACCAGAGTGCTGGCCGACTACATCGCCGCCGGCGCCCGACTCCTGGAACCAGCGTGCGGTCCGTGCGTCGGGATGGGTCAGGCGCCCCCGTCCGGACAGCCATCGGTGCGAACCATGAACCGGAACTTCCAGGGGCGGTCCGGGACCGAAGACGATTTCGTCTACCTCGCCTCCCCCGCGACCGCCGGGGCCACCGCCCTGAAGGGCGAGATCACGGACCCAAGGGACCTGGGGATGGAGCCTCCGGCCATCGATGCCCCCAAGCCGGTGACCGACGATTCCCTTCTCATCTCCCCTCCGCCGGCAGAGAACGCGACGAAGGTTCAGATCATGCGGGGTCCTAACATCAAGCCTCCCCCCATTCCCCCCGACCTTCCGGATTCGTTGGCGGGACGGGTCCTGATCGTTCTCCCCGACAACATCTCCACGGGCTCGATGTCGCCGGACGGCGTCATCGTGATGGCCGAGCGCTCCAACATCCCGGCCATCGCGGAGTACTGCTTCCGCAAGGAAGACCCGGGGTTCGTGAGCCGGGCCAAGGAGTGGGGGGGCGGATTCATCGTGGCCGGCGACAACTACGGCCAGGGCTCCTCGAGGGAGCACGCAGCGCTCGCTCCTCTCCAGCTGGGCGTTCGGGCAGTGTTCGCAAAGGGATTCCATCGGATCCACCGGCGAAACCTCATCAACAACGGGATCATCCCCATGCTCATCGACGCAGACGTGTACGACCAGGCACTCCTGGGACAGGAGTGGCATCTCCCGAAGGTTCGAAGCGAGATCGGCGCCGGCAGCGACGCCGTCACGGTCCAGGTCGAGGATCGAACCTTCACGGTCCGCAACGACCTCAACGACCACGAACGCGAGCAACTCTTAGCCGGGGGACTCCTACGATATCTGAGGGGGAAGGCGGCCTCGGGAACATGAACTAGCTGCGACGTTTCGGCTTCAGCACCGCCGGGAAAGACAGCGGGCGAGACGTCGAGCGGAAAGGAAGGCGCATGAACGTAGTGTGGTGGCTGCTCATCGGCCTCGTCGCGGGCGCCCTGGCCCGTTTTCTGGTTCCCGGACGCGACCCCATGGGGTGGGGAGGGACGCTCCTGCTCGGACTGGTCGGTTCGCTCATCGGTGGATTCGTGGGGGACCTGCTGGACAAGGGCAAGGACGACCTGAGCCCGGCGGGATTGCTCGGCTCCGTTCTCGGGGCAATCGTCGCCCTGCTTATCTATCGAGCGGCGGTTGGGCGCCGGCGCGTGCTCTGACATTGACCCCAAGCCAGGTCGCTCGCGAAGTCGGACGGGAGGCCCGAACAGTCCTTCAGGACGCTCGGGCCTTCCTCGCTTCGCCCGAAGGTCAGCGCCTCCGAAACATGCTGGCCACCGGACTCATTGTTGCCGCACCCTTCGTGTCCCGCCTTCCCATGTTCCGGGCAAGTCGGCTGGGACGCCTGGTCGGTTTCGCCGGAGGAGCCGCGGTCATCGTCAAGGTGGCCAACCTGATCCGCGACTGGGAGCCCCAGCCGGTTCAGACAGGGTGAGGGTGGCGGCGCGCCGCCGCGCCGATGGCCGCCTCGATCTCCTCGTCTGGTGGGGCCACGCCTGACTCGTCTGGGATCCACACGTGCCGGACCGTTCCATCCTGTCCGACCGAGACGACGCCCCGCTTCGTGGTCAGGGCCACGTTCGGGAACAGATCAGGCGAGTACAGACCGACGTACGCCTCGCTGACCTTGTGATCGTAGTCGGCCAGAATGGGAACTCCGAAGTGATGCTGCCGGGCCCACGCGGAGATGATGGCCGGGGGGAAGCCGGTCACGCCCCAGACTTTTACTCCTTCGCCCGTGTAGGCATCGACTCGATCGCGAACCTCACACATCTGCTGCTCACAGGTCGTCGTGAACGGCGCCGGGAAGAAGTGCAGGACGACCGGAGACTCGGAGAGAGCCTTCGAGAGCCGATACGTTCGGAACTTCCGGGTCTCGCGGTCCCGTTCGCCCATCAGCTCGAAGTCCGGCGCGATGTCTCCGACACGAACCGGCATGCCACAGAGTCTACCGAAGGCCGGCGATTGCGACCCGTGCCGGCCTGCCGTCGGACGGATCAGGCCAGGTAGCCGCCGAGGAAGTACCACACGAAGACACCGGCCGCCACGAACATCAGCGGGTGGACGTCCTTCCACCGACCTCGCAACAGCGCGATCACTGTGTAGGAGATGAACCCGGCCGCCACGCCGTTCGTGATGCTGAACGTGAATGGCATCAGGACGATCGTGAGGAGGGCGGGGATGCCGATGCCCGCGTCTGCCCAGTCGATGTCCTTGACCAGGGTCATCATGAAGTAGCCCACGATCACCAGGACCGGTGCGGTGGCTTCAGGCGGAATGACCCCCGCCAGCGGTGAAAGGAACAGCGAGAGCAGGAACAACACACCCACGACGACCGACGTGAGCCCGGTCCTTCCTCCCTCCGAGATCCCCGCCGCGCTCTCGATGTACGTCGTGTTGGACGATGATGAGGCCGCTCCCCCGGCCGCGGCAGCGAGGGAGTCGACGAAGAGCACGCGGTTGATCCCCGGTAGCCGTCCCCTACTGTCGAGGAGGCCCGCCTCGCCCCCCAGTCCGATCACGGTTCCCATCGTGTCGAAGAAGTCCGACAGCATCACCGACAGGATCAGGGCCAGCGCCGTGGCCGTCCCCACGACGTCGAAGACGCTGAACGAGAAGTTCCCCACCAGGGCGAAATCGGGCGCGTCCACGATCTTGTCCGGGACCGCAGCGACTCCTGGGGTGTCGTACAGTCCGCCGTTCCCCCACACCTCGTTGATCACGATGGCCAGGATCGTGGTGAGAAGGATCCCGATGAGCAGGGCCCCTCTCGTCTTGCGAGCGACAAGTGCAGCCGTCACTGCGAACCCGATGGCAAAGATCAGGATCCGGAGCGTCGTGAGATCGGGGTTGATGGCCACGATCGTCCCCGCATCGGGATGAATGACGATCCCCGCATTCACGAGCCCGATGAACGCGATGAAAAGCCCGATGCCGACGCCGATCGACACCTTGAGAGCCATGGGGATGGCGTTCAACACCGCTTCCCGAAACCCGGTGAGGACCAGAGCGGCGATCACCAGACCCTCGATCAGGATGACTCCCATCGCTTCCGGCCACGAGAGCTGCTGCCCCGCCACCAGCGTGAACGCCACGAACGCGTTGAGCCCGAGCCCGGCGGCCAGGGCGAACGGGTAGTTGGCCCAGAGCCCCATCGCCAGGGTGATGACCCCGGCGACCAGCGCGGTCACCGTGAGGACCTGGTCGAAGGGGAGACTGACCCCGTCTCGATCGGCCACTGAACCGAGGATCTGGGGGTTCACGAAGAGGATGTAGGCCATCGTCAGCCACGTGGCCAGCCCGGCGATGATCTCGGTCCTGACGGTGGACCCTCGCTCCGAGATGCGGAAGAAACCGTCGAGCCCGTTCATGCTCCGGGCGGACGAGGCCCGCGGAGCGGAAGACTGCGTGGTGGCCATGCCCCCTCCTTTGCGACCGGCCCGGGGGCCGCCAGCCCGACCGGGCCACCATCAGGAAACCAGGCGCAGCATAGGGAGGTCCCGTGTCGGGACGCAATTTGGGACGGGTCAGGCGGTGGCGAGTGCCTGGTCGTTGAGCTCCCCCAGATCCTCCGGGGGTTCGGGGTGACCGAAGAGATATCCCTGTGCCAAGTCGCATCCCAGCGCCAGCAACGCGGCGCGCTGCTCCTCGGTCTCGACCCCTTCAGCGATCGCGGTGAGCCCGAGCGTCTGGGCAAGGCGAACCACGCCCGCCACGATGGCCGTGTCCTCGGGATGGGTCCCCAGCCCCGCAACGAACGCGCGATCCACCTTCAGCGTGTCGACTGGGAATCGCTTCAGGTACAGCAGGGAGGAATAGCCGGTGCCGAAGTCGTCGACGGAGAGCCGAACACCAAGCGCCTTCAATGCCCGAAGGGCGCCGATGGTCGCTTCGGTGTCTCCGGTCAGGACGCTCTCGGTGATCTCCAGCCACACCTGCGACGGATCCGTGCCGGTCATCTCCAGGGCCTCTGCGACCATGTCGGCGACGTCGGGTTGGGCCAGCTGGCGAGCCGACAGGTTCACCGCGATCGTGAGCGGCTCCCGATCCGGTTCGGCCTCCCGCCAGCGTTGCGCCTGCCGGCAGGCCTCCTGGAGCGCCCACTTGCCGATGGGAATGATCAATCCCGTGTCCTCGGCCAGGGAGATGAAGTCGGGCGGCCTAAGCAGGCCACGCTCCGGATGTTCCCAGCGAAGGAGGGCCTCCACGCCCACGATCGACCCCGAATCGACATCCAGCACTGGCTGGTAGAACAGGCGAAACTCGGATCGTCCGAGGGCCCGACGAAGCGCCTGTTCCATCTCCAGTCGCTCCACCGCCTCCACCCGCATGCTCGAGTCGAACACCTCGTACCGGTTCCTGCCCTCCTCCTTGGCTCGGTACATGGCGGAGTCGGCATCCCGAAGGAGATCCTCCGGGGCGTCCTCGTGCCCGGACGAAAGAGCGATCCCGATGCTGGTGGACAGGATGACCTCATCGCCGGTGAGCTCGAACGAACGCGACAGCGCTTCCGCGATGCGCTCGGCGATCCGGGCCGCGTCCTCCACGTCGCCGATGTCCTCGCACACCACGACGAACTCGTCTCCGCCGATCCGGGCGACGGTGTCCGACGGACGGACGGCCTCTCGGAGCCGGGACGCCACCGCCACGAGCAATTCATCGCCGACGTTGTGCCCCAGGCTGTCGTTGATGACCTTGAACCGATCGAGATCGAGGAACAACACGGCCACGGAGGACGGGTGGCGTTCGGTGCGGGCCAGGGCAAGCGCCAGGCGGTCGAGCGCAAGCGTCCGGTTGGGAAGCCCCGTCAGCGAGTCGTGAAGCGCCATGTGGGTGAGCATCATGTCGGACTGCTTCCGCTGGGTGATGTCGGCGACCTGCGAAACAATGTGGAGGGGCTCACCCTCTCGGCCCCGGACCAGCGAGCGGCTGGTCATGGTCCACACCGGGTGACCCCCGGAGTGGACCAAGCGCTTCTCGAGCTGATAGTGGTCGATCTCCCCGGCCCCCAACCGTCGCATGTCCTTGAGGTCGTTCTCCAGATCCTCCTGATATGTGATCGACTGGCACGTCTTTCCCAGGAGCTCGTGCTCTTCGTAGCCGGTCATGGCGCAGAACGCTCGGTTGACCTGGATGAACCGTGCGTCGAGATCGATGAGGTTCATGCCGATCGGCGCGTTGTCGAAGGCGCTGCGGAATCGCTCCTCCGCGGCTCGAACCGCTTCCTCGGCGCGCTTTCGTTCTGTGACGTCGTTGGCAAGCACGAGCCGGGCCCGACTCCCGGAGAAGAGCAAGGCGTGCGAGGTGATTTCGACGTCGAAGACGTTTCCGGCCTTCGTCCTGTGACGCCAGGCTCCGGCGCGATCGATCCCGTCTCTGTTCTTGGCAACGTTTTCGAGAAGCGCGGGCACGTCCTCGGGGGGGCGGATGTCCTTGATGGTCATGGCCAGAAACTCGTCTCGCGAATACCCGTACCGTTCGACCGCCGCATCGTTCACGGCGAGAAAGCGCAGAGTCTCTTCCTCGTACACCCACATCGGGTGGGGGTTGCTGTCAAAGAGCAAGCGGTAGCGCTCCATGGATTCCTGGAGTTCGCCGTACGACTCGGATGACTGGAGACCCGAGTCCCGGTTCCATCTCCGGGCAACCAGGTAGGCCATGCTTGCGGCCGCAACCAGGCTGCCCTGGGCGAGCGCCCATATCCACGACCGGTACCCGCGAAAGATCAGGAAGGCAGCGAGGAACGGCACCTGGACCCAGAGCGACGCCAGGATCCACCGGTGGTACCTGGTCCTATCGACCGACATGTCCTGCATTCCCATCAACTACCCTCCGACATGGTCCATGCAATGCCTGCGGTGGGAGTATCGGCTTACTCTCCTTCGCGCTCGATGCCATGACTGGGCCATATCCGCTTGGTCACAGATCGCCACGGTGGCGGTTCCTTGTGAGGGGATCGGGTCCCCCATCCGGCCGAACGAGAGGTCAGCCCGTGGGGTGCACGCGCTCTCTCGCCTCCCGCGCGGGAAGGATGCGCCGAAAGCGAGCAGGAAGCGCCGGACGCAGAACCCGGAGGGCCGTGAGACTCGCCCGGAGACCGGTCGCTCGGGCGAAGCTGCGGCCCATGCCGTATTGCTCAGCGATGGGTGGCGGCAACGTGGCGAACGCCCACCAGGCCACCAGTCGGAGGATGGGGCGCCAGGTGGCTTCCCTGGGCGGATCTCGGAACAGGCCGGCGAAGTCCCGGGCATCGTCGGTCACGTTCAGGCCGCCGCTCGCAACCATCTCATCGATGTAGCCGCGCAGCGCGGGGACGGCCGGTGGGATCCGGTCGCGGGGGAGGCCGAGCAACTCCGCGACCACCATTTGCTCCTCGTGGAAGCGCTGTCGGCCCTCGTCGCCGAGCCTTCCGACGGTCAGCCGCTCGAAAAGAAGCGCGCTATCGACGAGGGAAGCATGGACCCAAAGCAGCAGCTCCGGGTCGAACGCGTCGTAGGTAAGTCCGGTCACCTCATCCAGGCCGCGGACCGAGCGGTGGACATCGTTGATGTGTTCGACGGCGGTGGTGGCCTCTTCGACCGTTCCGAACGTGATGGCGTAGGTGAGCTGAAGGGTCCGCTCCAGGCGCTGCCAGGGGTTCTTCTTGTAGAACCCCGTGTCCCGGCCCGCCGCGATGAGCAACGGATGTGCCGCGTGCATCAGTAGCGCCCGAGCTCCGCCGAACAGCACCGTGGTCTCCCCGTGCACCTGCCACGACGCGCTGTCCGGTCCGAACAGACCGGGGTCTGGCCGATCCTTCGAAAGGGACTCTGGTGCCACGACCGCTTGTCGCCCTACCCGGGCTCGTCTCGCACGGCCGACTCTTCCAGTCGGTAGTCCCCGCTCTTCCCTCCCCGCTTGTGGAGAAGCCGAAGGTTGGAGATGACGGCCGAGCGATCGAACGGCTTCGCCGCGTCGTAGAGGCAAAGCGCGGCCACGGCGGCGGCCGTGAGTGCCTCCATCTCCACCCCGGTCCGGTCGGACGCGCGCACGGTGGCCCGGACTCGGATGCGGCCGGTTTCCGGGTCCGGGTCGGCCGTCACCTCTGCTCCCGTGATCGCCACGGGATGGCAGAAGGGAAGAAGGTCCGGGGTCCGCTTCACGGCCATGATTCCGGCGACCCGCGCCGCCTCGAGAGCATCCCCCTTGGCCGTCCCCTCGATCAGACGAGCACATGCCTGACGCGTCATGGAGATCGTCGTCTCCGCCACGGCGTCGCGATGGGTGACGCCCTTGTCCCCGACTTCGACGATCCTGGCCATCGCTCAGTCCTCGATCTCTCTGAAGAGCATCACGGTGCACCGATCCCCCGCCCGTAGCCCCGGGACGCCCGCGGGAATGATAGCCAGCCCGTTCGCTCGGGAAGCCGTGCTCATCAGGTTCGACTGCCGGGGGCCGGTTGAAGCTGCCGTCCACTCGTCGCCTTTCCTCCGGACCCACACCCCCGCAAACTGGGTCTTCTCCCTGGGTCCAGTGATGTCGGTCTCGAGGCGGGCCGTCACCTCCGGGCGAAACAGGGAGTTCCGTCCCATCATCTTCAGAAGCGCGGGTCGAACGAACACCTCGAACGAGACGAACACGGAGACGGGATTCCCGGGGAGGCCGAAGAACGGCTTGCCTCCCACGATCCCAAAGGCCTGCGGCATGCCGGGCTGCATGGCCACACCGTAGAAGTCAACGTCGCCTGAATCGAGGAACGCCCCTCTCACCGGATCGAGCTCTCCAACGGAGACACCTCCCGAAGCCACGAGAACATCGGCAACTCCACTGACCGACCGCATCGCTTCGCGCAGGCTCTTCGGGTCATCGGGGACGATGCTCGGCTGGAGTGGATGGGCACCCGTCTCGCGGATCGCACCGGACAGCGTGACCGAGTTGGCGTCGGGCACCTGCCCTTCCGCTGCCGGCGTGCCCGCTTCCACGAGCTCGTCGCCGGTGGAGAAGATGGCGACATGCGGTCTGGGGTGGACCCGCACGCTTCCACGGCCGGCCGTGGCCAGCAGGCCGAGATCGGGAGCGAGCAGCCTCCGCCCCGCCGGCACCAGCACATCGCCCGGCCGCGCGTCCTCCCCCGCGGGGCGAACGTATCGGCCCGGCTCGGACGCCTGAAATACGAGAACCCGTCCTTCTTCCACCAAACAGTTCTCGATGGGAACGACGCAGTCGGACCCCTCGGGCATCACACCGCCGGTGGGAACGCGAACGGCGCCTCCGGCCGGGACCGCGACCTCCGGACGGTGCCCCATCGTCACCTCCCCGGCGATCGTGAGCGCGATCGGGCGATCCGGAGTGGACGCCGCAACATCCCTCGCTCGGACGGCGAAGCCGTCCATCGCCGACGAGGTGAAGGGCGGGATGTCGTCCGCCGCCGTGACCTCCCCGGCCAGTACGCATCCGTGCGATTCGCGAAGAGGCAGCTGGACCGATGGCAGCACGGCGACGCTCGCCAGGATCCGACCCCGGGCCTCCTCTACCGAGATGAGGCCTTCCCCCGAGTCGTGATCGTGCACGTGTCGCGGGGCAGTCACCGGCCCGCTCCTTCGGCCTCCGAATGAAGCCCGACCCATCGGGCCCCGTCAGGCCCGATCTCCTTTTTCCAGATCGGCACCCGCTCTTTCACCTCATCGATCGCGTAGCGGCACGCGTCGAAGGCCTCTCGCCGATGGGGCGCGGAGCAGGCCACCACTACCGTGACGTCCCCGACCCGGAGATCTCCCACCGCATGCAAGATGGCCACGCCGGCGAGGGGCCATTTCTCCGCCGCTTCCTCGGCGATCTGGCGCAACACTCGTTCGCCCATCTCCTCGTAGGCGGTGTACTCGAGCCGCTCAACCACCCCGTCACCGGAATGGTCCCGCACGGTTCCGACGAAGACCACGGTCCCACCCGCGCCGGGAGCGGT
Organism: Actinomycetota bacterium; assembly: GCA_035697085.1. Taxonomy (GTDB): domain Bacteria; phylum Actinomycetota; class UBA4738; order UBA4738; family CALAEC01; genus DASQUW01. The sequence continues at coordinate 1,591 of DASSDP010000125.1, read as the reverse complement.
CACGGCGGCACGGGCCTCCTCGACCGACGGTGAGCCGTGCCGGAGCCCGGTGAGGATCGTCGCGCCGCCGCCCGCGACCGGCGGAAGAAGCCCCACCTCGTCGTCCTCGGCGAGGAGAGTGTCCGTGGAAGCGAGCTCCAGGTTCACCGTCAGCGCCACCCGCGGAAGCAGGCCGACGGTTGAGGGGTATCGATCCGCCACCAGACCGAGGAGATCACCCGCCGTCACACCGTCGGAGACGTCGAGGGTTTCCTCGGCCAACCCGGCCTGCTCCGACAGAGCGCCGAACAACCGAATCCGCACTTTCATGGCCGCCGACCGCCCTCCTCGCGACCCTTACGGCGCACGGTGGGAGTGGGCGCCGTGGGCGTCGTCCCCGGCCACCTGTGCGAGGGCGTGGGGAAGGGCGGGAAGGATCGCTTCCAGGCTCTCCACGGCGCCGTTTGGGCTGCCCGGCAGATTCACGATCATGGACAAACCCAGAATACCGACGACCCCTCGCGAAAGATCGGCCATCGGAGTGCGCGACCGACCCGCGGCCCGCGACGCTTCGGCGAGTCCGGGAACGATACGCTCCACGACGGCCTCTGTGGCCTCGGGGGTCACATCCCTGGCGCCGAGTCCGGTCCCGCCGGTGGTGACCACGAGTCGAACCGATCCGGCGAGATCGCGCAGGACCTCCTGGATGGCGGCTCGCTCGTCCGGCACCACGCGGGTTTCGAGGACCCGGAACCCGGAACGCTCGAGCGCATCGGCCACCGCGGGGCCTGACTCGTCCCGGCGGTCTCCCGCCGACACGCGGTCGCTCACGGTTACTACCGCCGCCTCCACGAACCGATGATACGCAGTAGCCTACCGCCGTGAGCGGCCGCGCCCCTTCGAACGGGACCCTGGTCGATGCCTTCGGGCGCGTGGCCCAAGATCTTCGCGTCTCCGTGATCGATCGATGCAATTTCCGATGTCGATACTGCATGCCGGCGGAGGGGCTCCCGTGGCTGGCGAGGGACGAAACCCTCACCGCCTCGGAGATCGAACGGCTTGTTCGGCTGTTCGTGGACCTCGGGGTCCAGGCGGTGAAGTTCACCGGCGGCGAGCCCACGGTCCGCCCCGACCTCCCCGACCTGGTCCGACGGGTACGGGCTCTTCGAGACGACCTCGACCTCTCGCTCACCACCAACGGCTTCCTGCTCGACCGTCTCGCCGGCTCACTTCGGGCCGCCGGTCTCGATCGGGTGACGGTGTCGTGCGACTCTCTCCTCGCACACAGGTTCGCCGAGCTCACGCGACGGGATGCCCTCGACCGGGTCACGGCAGGCCTCCGCGCTGCCGCGAAGGCCGGCTTCGCTCCCATCAAGCTGAACTGCGTGGTCATTCGAGGGTCGAACGACGACGAGGTTGTCGACTTCGCCCGGCTGGCTCGACGGACCGGCCACGAGGTCCGATTCATCGAGTACATGCCGCTCGACGCGGATGGGACATGGGACCGGTCGAACGTGGTCGCCTCGCGCGAAGTGTTCGACTCGATCTCGCGGATCTTTCCGCTTCGTCCGGTCGAGGACGGGCCTCAACCCGCGACGATGTTCCGGTTCGC
>DASSDP010000124.1:0-14079 GCA_035697085.1 Actinomycetota bacterium | reverse complement strand
CCGATCCTCGAGCGCGACTTCACCGGTGGGGAGGCCACCGAGCTCTGGAACGAGCTGATGGATGGGGCTCAGAGGGTCGGTTCGTACGAGGAGCTCATGGCCACGCTGCCGCGCGGCGCGGCTTCATGACTGCTGCTGAGCACGTTCCTCGATCTGGGCCAGGCGCCGCTGGAGCTCGCGAAGTTGCGCGAGCGTGTCTCCCTCGTCGGCATCGATGGAGATCTCCTTCTGCGGCGGCTCCTCGGCCGCGTCGGCAGCGGGTTGTGCAGGCTCCGGTTCTTGCCGAACCTCGGGCTGCTGCGGGGCCGCCGGTGCGGCTGCTTTCTGTGCCTGCGGGTCGGGGGGGATGACGAAAGAGACCTTGGACCCACCGCCTGGGAGGGGTTCGGCGGAGAGGATCCCGCCGTGCAGCGCGATGAGGTTCCGAGCAAGGTTGAGGCCCATGCCCAGTCCCGCTTTCTCTTTGGTCAAGACCTGCTCTCCAGGGGAGAAGGCCTCACCGAAGGCGGCGGCCACGACGCGACGATCCACTCCCTTGCCCTGATCGTTGACGGATACCACGATGCCCTCGACGGCACGCTTGGCCTGGACAAGGACGGACCCTCCTTCCTCCGAGTACCGGCAGCCGTTGTCAACGATCTGTCGGATGACCTCCCGGATGCGATCCGCGTCGGCGCGCGCGGGGATGGAGACCGGGAGCCGAAGGTCCACGTTCACCTTCGGATATCTCGCGGAGGCGTCATCCGCGGCCTCTCGGACGAGGGCCACCAAGTCGCAGGCATCCACGTTCAGCCGAAACTCGCCCCGTTCCATCTCGGCCAGCATGAGGAGGTTCTCGACCATCCGAGTGAGCTTGGTGGCCGCTTCCTCGAGCTTGGACAACATCGCCGCCTCGTCTTCCGAGGCCGCTCCGAACTTCCCCACGGCCTGGGCCACACCTTTGATGATGGTGAGCGGCGTCCTCAGCTCGTGGGAGACGTTCGAGAGGAACTCGGCCTTCGTCGAGGCCAGCTCCTCGGTCTGACGGGCGCTCTCGGCCAGAGACCGGGCCCACTCTTTCTCCCGGTGGCTCGCCTGAGCGAACGGCTCCAGGAGTTCCCGGGCGACTTCAGGAGAGAGGACGCACCCACCGGAGAGGACGCCATCGAGGGCCCAGTACAGGGCCTCGGTGCCCGGCTGTGCGGAGAGAACCCCGTCGGCCCCGGCCCGAAGAAGGTCGGCGGCCGAGACCGTGCCCGACTCCGGCTCCAGGATGCACACCACGCGGATCTGCGTGGACACGACTCGGATGCGCCGAAGGAGTTCCGGGCCGGCCGGCCCGTCCGCGCCGAGCTGGACGAAGATCGCGTCGGGCTTGGTTCGTTCGGCCAGCTCGATGACCCGATACCCGTCCGTGGCGCGTTCGACCGTGTGGCCCGCGGCCTGGAACGAGGACGACAGCGCGATCTCTTCGCTCCGTTCGCACACGACAATGGTTGAAGGGGACATCTCTCAGATGTCTATCGGTCGCCCGAGCGAGGGACTGGACGGGCTATTCGACGAGACCCTGGCGGATGGCGATGGCCACCGCCTGGGCCCGATCGTTGGCTCCGAGCTTCTCGAAGATACGTTCGAGGTGCGTCTTCACGGTGTGGGGGGAGATGCCGAGCTTGTCTGCCACTTCCTTCGTGGTCGCTCCGTACGCCACCCTCTGGAGGATCTCGATCTCCCGGCGCGACAGGGGAGCCTCCGGCTTCCTGTCGACCAGCCTGACCTCCTCGATAAAGGCCTGGGTCAGCGTGGGGTGGATGACGGCCTTCCCCTCCAGGGCCAGGCGAGCAGCGCTCACGAGCTCGTCCACTCCGACGTCCTTGAGCAGGTAGCCCGACACGCCCGCCTGGATCGCTTCGGCGATGCTGGCTCGTGATTCATCCACGGTGAACAGGATGACCCGGGTGTCGGGGTTCCCCTGGCGGATGGCCCTCGTGGCCTCGATGCCGTTCATACCGGGCATCCGGACGTCCATGAACACCACGTCCGGTTCGACCTCGTTGACGACCTTTACCGCCTCTTCTCCTGAGGAGGCCTCGCCGACGATCTCCACGTCCTCGGCGGTCCCCAGGGCGGCCCTGAGCCCATCTCTGGTGACCGGATGGTCATCGACGATCATTACGCGCATCGGTCCCCTTTCTGTCCCAGGGGCGAACGACGTAGCAAGCAGCTGACTGTAGGATAAGCCCTGGAGGAGAAAAGGTGGACCCCGAGCCCAAAGATTTCGAATCATCCGTTTCGACCCTTCCTGGCAGCGGAGGAAGCGAGGAGCTTCGGGGAAGGATCGTCGAGGCTCTCCGGAACGTGCACGACCCGGAGCTTGGGATCAACATCGTGGACCTCGGCCTCGTCTACGACGTGTCCATCGACCAGGGAAATGTCCACGTCCAGTACACGCTGACGACCATGGGCTGCCCCATCGGCCCGCTCATCGAGGAGCAGATGCGACAGCTGGTGGACTCGATCGATGGCGTGGACGGCTTCGAGGCGGAGATGGTGCTTCGGCCGCCCTGGACTCCGGAGATGATGTCCGAGGAAGCCAAGGCGGCCCTCGGTTTCTTCTGAGCCCGGCGCGATTCGACCTGGGTATTGCCATTTTCCTGGTCACGCTGATAATTCCTACTGTCCCTGATCGATAGACCCGAGGGAGGTGCGATTCCATGGCCGAGTACAAGAATCCCGACGCGCTGGTCGAGACCGATTGGCTCGAAGAGCACGTCGACGACCCGAACGTGAGGATCGTGGAGGTCGACGAGGACACCACGGCGTTTGAGAAGGGCCATATCAAGAACGCCCTGGCATGGAACTGGTCCGATGACCTCCACCACGCGCTCAATCGTGACTTCATCGACACCAGGGGGCTATCTGCCCTGCTCCAGCGAGCGGGAGTGGGACCGGACACCACGGTCGTCCTGTACGGCGGCAACAACAACTGGTTCGCTTCGTACGGCTACTGGCTCCTCAAGTACCTGGGGTTCGACAACGTCAAGCTGCTGAACGGCGGACGAAAGAAGTGGGAGCTCGAGAGCCGCGAGCTGGTTCAGGGCGTGGCGACTTTTCCCAAGACCACCCACGAGGTCCCCGGGGGGGCTCGAAAAGAGCTCAGAGCGTTGCGGGAAGAGGTGCTGGGTGGGATGGGAAAGGCGGCCTTCGTGGATGTCCGCTCGCCGGAGGAATACCGGGGAGAGAAGCTCGCGCCGGATCATCTGCCACAGGAGCAGGCTCAGGTTCCGGGTCACATCCCGGGGGCAAAGAACATCACCTGGCTCAAGGCCGCCAACGAGGACGGAACGTTCCGGTCCGCCGACGAGCTCCGGTCGCTCTACCAGGGGGAGGGGATCGACGGGTCGACGGACACGATCGCCTACTGCCGGATTGGGGAGCGCTCCTCTCACACGTGGTTCGTCCTGACGGAGCTTCTCGGATACCCGAACGTCAAGAACTACGATGGCAGCTGGACGGAATACGGATCCCTGGTCGGGGTTCCGGTGGAGAAGAGCTGATCGGCCACTCCGCCAGCTGGTGACCGTCCTGTCGTACCTCCGATTCTCCCTTCAGCAGGGAGCCGATGCCGCCGCGTTCGAGCGGGATCTCGGCGAGATGCTCACCCTCTCCCGGAGCCAGCCCGGTTTCAGGTGGGCCGAGGTGGCCAGAGCCACAACGGGAGACCCGGTCTACCTGGTGGTCAGCGAATGGGACCAGATCGAGCAGGTCCGAGCGTGGGAGCATCACCCCGAGCACGAAGCCGTCATGGACCGGTGGGAGGGTGAGTACCGAGAGCCCTTCATTCACCGCCGCTTCGTGCCCTGGATCAGGCCGGAAGGGTGATGGTGGAGGCTCACAGGGGCGCAACCGTGTTAAATCCGACCTCCGGGGTAGAAATTAGGGCGTGACGCAGTTAGACTGGGCTCCGAGAGAGGCGAGAGGGAAATGGCCGTACCGAAACCGGATCTGAAAGAACTGGAGCAGGGCTACCGCTTCGGCTGGAAGGACCCTGACCACTCCGTCTTCACGCCGAAGAGGGGTCTCTCCGAGGCGGTCGTCGAGGAGATCTCCTCGATGAAGAGCGAACCGGAATGGATGAGGAAGTTCAGGCTGAAGGCTCTGAAGCACTTCCGGGGCCGCCCCATGCCCTGGTGGGGCGCCGACCTGTCCGACATCGACTTCGAAAACATCTACTACTTCATCCGGTCGACGGAGAAGCAGGCAGAGAATTGGGAAGACCTGCCCCAGGACATCAAGGCCACCTGGGACAAGCTCGGCATCCCCGAGGCCGAGAAGAAGTTCCTCGGCGGCGTCTCCGCCCAGTACGAGTCAGAGGTCGTGTACCACAAGATCAAGGAGGAGCTCGACTCCATCGGGGTCATCTTCACGGACATGGACTCCGGACTTCGCGAGCACCCCGAGATCGTCAAGGAGTACTTCGGGACGATCATCCCGCCGAACGACAACAAGTTCGCCGCGCTGAACTCGGCAGTGTGGTCGGGGGGATCGTTCGTGTACGTGCCCGAGGGCGTGAACGTGGACATCCCGCTTCAGGCCTACTTCCGGATCAACGCCGAGAACATGGGGCAGTTCGAACGGACCCTGATCATCGCGGAGCCGGGTTCGTACGTGCACTACGTGGAGGGCTGCTCGGCGCCTATCTACACCACGGACAGCCTTCACTCGGCGGTGGTCGAGATCATCGCCAAGCCGGGGTCCCGGGTGCGGTACACCACGATCCAGAACTGGTCGACGAACGTGTACAACCTGGTGACAAAGCGGGCTGCCGCGTATGAGGACGCCGTCGTTGAGTGGATCGACGGGAACATCGGATCGAAGGTGACGATGAAGTACCCCTCGATCTACCTCCTCGGCAAGGGCGCTCGGGGCGAGGTGCTCTCCGTCGCCTACGCCGGCAAGGGGATGCACACGGACGCCGGAGGAAAGGCCATCCACGTGGCGCCGTACACCACCTCGATCATCAACTCCAAATCGGTATCGAAGGACGGCGGTCGGACTGGGTATCGCGGCCTGATTCGAGTGGAGCCTGACGCGCACCACGCCAAGTCCAACGTGCGGTGCGACGCGTTGATCCTCGACGAGGAGTCGCGCTCCGACACGTACCCGTATATCGAGGTCGAGGAGGACACGGCGTCGCTCGGCCACGAGGCCACCGTGTCCAAGGTCGGCGAGGACCAGCTCTTCTACCTGATGAGCAGGGGACTGTCCGAGGCGGACGCCATGGCCATGATCGTGAACGGGTTCATCGAGCCCATCACTCGCGAGCTCCCGATGGAATATGCGGTCGAGCTGAACCGACTGATCGAGCTGAACATGGAGGGCGCGGTCGGCTGAGAATCCGCTTGGGCAACGGCCCGGCGAATCGAACCGAACAGGGGCAGGCGCCGGGCGCTCTGCCCCTCATTTACGAGGAACGATGAGCGAGACATTGATCGAGAACGGCTTGACCGAGAAGGAGCTGCCTTCTCCGCCCGGCCAGCCGGCGTGGACCCGGTCCCTGCGCCAGGAGGCGTTCGAGCTGTTTCGGGCGCTTCCCATCCCGTCGCAGGAGACCGAGGAATGGCGATACACGGACCTCTCCGGTCTCGACCTCGACGCCTTCGCCCCGTTTGCCTCCGGGCGCGTCTCCGACAACCTCGACGGGGTGGCAGAAGAGGTTCAGGAAGCGGTCGGCGAGCTCGGCGAGCGTGCCGGCCTCCTCGTCCAGCACAACTCCGAGACCGCCACCGTCCACCTTTCCCCGGAGGACGCAGATCGAGGAGTGATCTTCGTCGGACTCGATCGTGCTCTCGCCGAGCACGCGGATCTGTTGGAGAAACGACTGCACCGCCTGGTCCCTGCCGAGCGGACGAAGTTCCTGGCGCTGCACGCAGCATTTCGCACCGGCGGAGTCTTCGTGTACGTCCCCGCAGGGGTGAGGGTCGAGCTTCCCCTCCAATCGCTCACATACGTCGATGCCGAGGGGCTCGCCGTGTTTCCTCACACCCTCATCGTGGCCGAGCAAGGCGCGGAGGTGACGTTCATTGAGCGGTTCGTCTCCCGACCGCTCGAGCGAGCACTGTCCGATGCGGTGACCGAGGTCTTCGTTGGTCCCGGAGCTCGTGTCCGGTACGTCTCGCTCCAGGACTGGGGCGAGGGGATGACCCATCTCTCGGTCCAGCGAGCGGTCCTCGACCGTGACGCGGAGCTTCGGTCCCTGGCTGTGGCCTTCGGGGGGTCGTTGTCTCGCACGGAGGTGGAGAGCGTCCTTTCCGCCTCCGGCGGGCACAGCGAGATGCTGGGTGTGTACTTCACCGATGGCTCTCAGCACTTCGACCACCGGTCTCTCCAGGATCACGTGGCGCCAAACTGTGGAAGCGAGGTTCTGTACAAGGGCGCCCTCAAGGGTCGCTCTCGGGCCGTGTACTCGGGGTGGGTGCACGTGCGGAAGGACGCGCAGAAGACCAACGCGTTCCAGACCAACCGCAACATCGTTCTCTCCGACGAGGCCAAGGCCGACTCGATCCCGAACCTCGAGATCGAGGCGAACGACGTCCGATGCGGCCACGCCGCGAGCGTGGGACCGGTGGATGAGGACGTTCGTTTCTACATGCAGTCGCGGGGCATCCCCGCAGACGAGGCCGAGCGGCTCATCGTCACGGGATTCTTCCAGGAGGTTCTGGATCGAGTCCCTCTCCCTGAGGTCCGGGAGAGTCTGGAGCAGGCGATCGAGGACGAGCTGGAGAGGTCCGATTAGTGATGACGCTGGTGACCATCGGGAGGATCGGAGACGTCCCGGAAGGAGAAGCCCGTCGGTTCGAGGTGGATGGCCACGAGATCGCCGTAGCCAATCTCGGCGACGGAGAATTCCGGGCGTTGGGAGACGTCTGCTCGCACGCTCAGGCTTTTCTGCACGAGGGCGAGGTGGACGGGGAGGAACGCACGATCGAGTGTCCCCGACATGGGTCGGTGTTCGATCTGGACTCGGGGCGTCCGGTAAGCCTCCCGGCCACGCTTCCCGTCCCGACGTACCGGATAAAGGTGGAAGGCGACGAGATCAAGGTGGAGTTGAACGATGAGTGAGCGAAACGGATCGATGACGTTGGAGATCAGGGATCTTCGGGTTTCCGTCGAGGGAAAGGAGATCCTCTCGGGCGTTGACCTCACGGTCCGCCAGGGAGAGGTGCACGCGCTGATGGGCCCGAACGGATCGGGGAAGTCCACGCTTGCCAACACGGTGATGGGCCGCCCCGGATATCAGGTCACCGGAGGCGAGATCCTGTTCAATGGCGAGGGCATCGTCGGCATCTCTCCGGACAAGCGTGCCCAGCGCGGACTCTTCCTTGCGTTCCAGTACCCGGTTGAGGTCGCCGGCGTCTCGATGGTGAACTTCCTTCGGTCGGCGTACAACGCCACGAAATCCGAGGACGATCAGCTCGCCGCGTTGGCCTTCCGGAAGCGTCTCACCGAGAAGATGAGAATCGTCGGAGTCGACGACGAGATGGTCCGTCGGTACGTCAACCAGGGATTCTCCGGCGGGGAGAAGAAGCGGATGGAGACGCTCCAGCTGGCCGTCCTCGAGCCGGAGATCGCCATCCTCGACGAGACCGATTCCGGGCTGGACATCGATGCCCTGAAGGCCGTGGCCACGGGGATCGACAAGCTGATCGGACCCGATCTCGGGGTCCTGCTCATCACGCATTACCAGCGGATCCTCAACTACATCACCCCCGATCACGTCCACGTCCTGATGGGTGGACGGATCGTGAAATCGGGTGGGGCGGAGCTGGCCAAGGAGCTGGAGGAGAAGGGATACGAGGGCCTTCGCGCTGAGCTCGGGATTAGCGCAACCGGCGACGAGGCCGAGCCCGAAGGGGGAAAAGCGGGAGCGTAGGATGTTGACGAGGGCAAGAGGCGATATGGACCCGAAGATCGTACGGAAGGATTTCCCCATCCTCGAGCGGAGCATGGCGGGGAAGCCGCTCGTGTACCTCGACAGCGCCGTCACGTCGCAGAAGCCCCGGCAGGTGATCGAGGCGCTCAGCGACTTCTACGAGAAGCACAACGCCAACGTGCATCGCGGCATCTATCCCCTCGGCGAGGAAGCGACCGCCATGTACGAGGGCGCCAGAGAGAAGGTCGCCGCGTTCGTCGGGGCAGCCGATCCGAACAGCATCGTCCTCACCCGTGGCACGACCGAATCGATCAATCTGGTCGCCCATGGGTGGGGAAGGAAGTTCCTGCGTGAGGGCGACGAGGTGGTGCTCACCGAGATGGAGCACCACTCCAATATCGTTCCGTGGCAGCTCTGCGCCCGCGATACGGGCGCCGTCCTCAGGTACGTCCCCATCACCGACGACGGGCTTCTCGAGCTGGATGCGCTTCGATCCACCGTGACCGAGAGGACGAAGCTCATCGGGGTGACGGGGCAGTCCAACGTCCTGGGGACGCTCACGCCTCTCCGGGAGATCGCGGAGATCGCACACGATGTGGGTGCCAAGGTGCTGGTGGACGGGGCGCAGTTCGTTTCCCACAATCCGGTGAATGTGGGCGAGCTCGATGTTGATTTCCTCACGTTCTCCGGCCACAAGATGCTCGGCCCGACTGCGTCGGGAGGCCTGTACGGCAGACGCGAGCTTCTCGAGGACATGGATCCGTTCCTGGGTGGCGGGGAGATGATCCAGGAGGTCTTCCCGGACCGGTCCACGTACAAGGACCCCCCATGGAAGTTCGAGGCCGGCACGCCGGCGATCGCCCAGGCAGTGGGGCTCGGAGCGGCGGTTGACTATCTCGACGACCTGGGGATGAAGAACGTCCGGGAGCACGAACGCGAGCTGGCCGCGTACGCGCTGGAGCGGCTCGGCGACACGGGCGCTCGGATCTTCGGCCCAATGGATCCCGACCTTCGAGGCGGCGCCGTGTCCTTCTGGTTCAAGGACGTGCACCCCCACGACCTGGCGACGATCCTGGGTCAGGAAGGAGTGGCCATTCGGGCGGGTCATCACTGCGCCCAGATCCTGATGCGACGGCTCGGCGTACCGGCCACGGCTCGCGCGTCCTTCTACGTGTACACACTGCGTGAGGAGATCGACGCGCTCGTGGACGCCCTTGCTCGGGCCGAGGAGGTCTTCGCCTAGTGGCTCTGGATGAGCTGTACAAGGAGGTCATCCTGGACCACTACAAGAACCCCCGAAACAAGCGCGCTCTGCCCGAGGCGACGGTGTCGCGCCGGAAGAACAACCCGCTGTGCGGAGACGACATCGCCCTGCACGCTCAGCTTGCCGACGACCTCGTGGCCGAGGTGGCGTTCGAAGGCCAGGGCTGCTCGATCTCACAGGCTTCCGCTTCGATGCTGACCGAGGTCGTGAAGGGAAAGAACCTGAAGGAGGCGGCCCACCTTGCGGCGGAGTTCCGGGCCATGATGCAGGGAAGCGTCGACCCCGACGAGGACGAGTTCGGCGACCTCGTGGCCCTCAAGGGAGTGGTCAGGTACCCGGTGCGGATCAAGTGTGCCGTGCTCGCCTGGGATGTTCTTCAAGAGGCCCTGGAGGAACCATCCGCCCTTCGGGAGTCGTGAACTCGGAGAGGAGGCCCGACCTCTCTCTCAGGAGGTCGGAGAAACAGGACGCTCGGGCCGTCACCCCGCTGATCCTGGCCGCGGCTCCAAGCCTCGAGGTGGTGCTCCGTGACCGGGCCACCGCAGACCGAGCGGCCGAGGCCGCATTCCGCGCCGAGCGGACGGTGTGGAGCCACAGGTTCGGCCTCGCCGCCGAGGACGGGAACGGTCCGGTCGGTCTGGTGACCGCATTTCCCGGCCGAATGTACGGTTCGCTGGCCCTTGGGACTGGAGTGGTACTGGCCCGGGCCGCTGGTGCGCGGCACGCCTCCGACCTCGCTCGGCGGGGGAGGATTCTCCAGCGCCTCCTGGCCCCGATCCGGCGCCAGGTGCTCTACGTGAGCGCTTTGGCGGTCCTCCCGGATCGCCGAGGCCGTGGCATCGGTACCGCCCTGATCCAGCGGGTCCTCGTCGGCGCCGAACGGCTCGGGCTCGGCGTGGCGTTGGACGCGGGGGTCGAGGACGAGGCCGCCCTTCGACTCTATGAACGCCTTGGATTTCAGCGGGTCGACACGAGGAGAACGACCCAGGCAGACCGAGGGCTCATCAACATCTCCGGCTTGGTCCGGCTGGAGCGAACGCTCTAGACGAACGCTCGAAGGTTACGGAGGACCGCCTCGGCGATCTCCAGATCGCCGCCCGTATTCAGGATGCCGTCGTACAGGCACAAGTCGACGTCGGCCCGTCTTGATGCCACCAGGGCAAAGGGATGGGCGCGCCCGATGATCATCGCGTCGGGCTTCTTGTCCTTCGGAGGTTCGTAGCCCGCCTCCAGGCCCTGGTGCCAACTCCCTTCGCCCACAGCCTCGAGATCAATGGACACGCTCTTGCCCCTGAAGGAGAGGCCGGCCAGCCCAAGCGCGTACGGGATCAATCTCACGGCCAGGTCGTTCAGGCAGAAGATGGGAGGGTGCTCCATGCGGGGTGGGAGCAAGCCCCCGGCTCGGATGTCCTCACCGTGGATCCACCATTGACAGACGCGAGTCTGCAGGAAGTACCCCACCGGGAGTTCCTCGGTCATCCAGCGGAGATCTCGCTTTCCCCAGTCTTCCTCAGTGGTCGCGGCAGCACGGACCAGGAGGAGGTCGGCTGCTCTGCCCCAGCCCTGGGCCAGTGAAAGGACCGATGCTTCCTGACGCTTGGTCACCGCCCAACGGTTGAACCCGTCCGCGTCGAGATTCCGGGGATCGTCCAGGGACTTGGTGTACTCGTCCAGCTCGGCCGGGGTTTCGTCCGCGATCACGGCAGCAGCAACCGCCTCCGATGCCTCGAGGTGGGCGACGACGTCACCGAGTCGCCATCCTTCTTTTGGTGAGTCAGCCTCCCACCGTTCCGGCGGCGTGTACTGCACCGTCCGCCCGAGCGCTTCACGTTCCGCCCGAGCGACGCCAAGAAGCCACTTTCGATCGAGCGTCATCGGTCCCTCCCCTGAAGGGCGGCCCAATGATACCGGCCCGATGTGGCCCATCCGTCGTGGCGGGATACGCTCAACGCGTGAGCCCTGCTCGGGTCGTGGTCGCGCCGGACAAGTTCAAGGGAACGTTGACGGCCCGGGAGGCGGCCCGGGCGATGGCAACAGGATGGAGGCGCGGAGACCCGAGAGCGAATGTCGAGGAGGTGCCCGTGGCCGACGGGGGAGAGGGGACGCTCGACACGCTGGTTGCGAAACTTGATGGCGAGAAGCACCATGCGCGAGCTCTTGGCCCGCTCGGAGACCCGGTTGACGCCGAATACGGGCTGGCTCGAACACGGGATGGCCTCCTGGCCATCGTGGAGATGGCCCAGGCTTCGGGGCTGGCACTGGTGGAGCAGGATCGTCGGGATCCCCTGCGGGCCAGCACGTTCGGAACGGGAGAGGTCATCCTCGCCGCATGCCGGTACGAGCCGGCTCGGGTCGTCGTTTGCGTCGGAGGCAGCGCGACCACCGACGGTGGGGCGGGGGCGGCCCAGGCCCTGGGGATCCGCCTTCTCGATGAGAACGGGGAGGATCTTCCACCAGGCGGCGAGTCCCTTGAACGACTCTCCCGCATCGACGCCACCTCCCTTCATCCGTCGGTGCGGAGGGTCCGGGTCGTGGTTGCCACTGACGTGGACAATCCGCTCACCGGTCCGGACGGAGCGGCGCCGGTGTTCGGCCCCCAGAAGGGGGCCTCCGGGGAGGACGTGGCCCTCCTCGATCGCGCCCTTGGTCACTTCGCAGCTGTGATCCAGCGCGACCTGGGCATCGATGTTCGGCATGTGGAAGGAGGGGGAGCCGCCGGCGGGCTGGGCGCGGGGCTGATGGCGTTCCTGGGAGCGCGGCTTCGTCCGGGCTTCGACCTGGTGGCCGAGGTCCTGAACCTTTCGGTGCGGTTGCATCGAGCCGATGTCGCCGTCACCGGGGAGGGGCGATTCGACCGGCAGTCGGCAGGAGGGAAGGCGCCGGCTCGAGTCCTGGAGATGGCCCGGGAGGCCCGGTGCCGATCCGTCCTCATCGCCGGAGAAATCGACGAAGGTTTGACCCCCCAGGCCGACCTCGTGTACTCGCTGTCGGCCCGCGTGGGCCGTGAGGCGTCGCTCGCTCGAACGGCCGAGGTGCTCGAGGAAGCGGCCGCCGATGCTGCCGCCCGTTTCGGAGGAGAGTGACATGGCCTCGGCAGTCGATCGGTTCCTCGAAGAGGCCTTGAGGCTGGGGCTGTCGCTCAAGATTCTCGAGTTCCCCGAGGGCACGCGAACCGCGGCCGAGGCGGCCGAGGCCGTCGGCTGTCACATCGGCCAGATCGTGAAGTCCCTGGTGTTCATGGCGGATGGCAAGGCGGTGCTGGCGCTGACCTCTGGCCAGAACCGCGTCGATCCGAGCGCCCTGGCGCGGCTGATGGACGCGACGAGTGTCAGAAAGGCCACTCCGGAAGAGGCCCGGGACGCAACAGGGTTCGCCATCGGGGGCACCCCGCCGTTCGGGCACGCGCGCCCGATCGAGGTGTTCGTGGACCGGGACCTCCTGGGCCACGAGGTGGTCTGGGCTGCTGCCGGGACGCCGAAGGCCCTGTTCGCCCTCAGCCCTCGGGATCTGCTGGAGGCGTCGGAGGGAACCCCCGCAGACATCAGGGAAGGATGAGCCGTGGTCACGTCGTAATCAGCACGTATAATCAAGGCGATGATTCAGCTCACCGAATCCGCGGCCGGCAAGGTCAAGGAACTCCTCGAGCAGGAGGGGCAGCCCGACGTCGTGCTTCGGGTGGCCGTCCAGCCGGGTGGCTGCTCGGGCCTCCGCTACTCCATGTTCCTCGATGACAGCGTGGGCGATGGCGATGTCACCGAGCAGTACTTCGGCGTGAAGGTCGCGGTGGACAAGATGAGCGCGCCCTACCTCAAGGAAGCGAAGATCGACTTCGTCGACAGCCTCGAGGCCACCGGGTTCACCATCAACAACCCCGCGGCCCAGGGCACCTGCGCATGCGGGCATTCCTTCCACTAGCTCCGAGAATCCGCCGCTCGACCCTGGTAGCGAGGCTCAGCCTCAGGTAGCATCCTGCTCCAATGCCCCGACCGACCGTCACCGTCGTTGGCTCGTACCCGAAACCGCCTGTCGAGGGCGGCGACTTCCGGCTGCGCAAGGCGCTGCAGGCCATGGATCGCGGAGATGCCAGGATCGACGACGTCCGCGCCGCCCAGGATGCCCTGGTCGAGGAGGTCATCGAGGAGCAGATCGCTGCGGGGATCGAGATGGTCACCGATGGACAGGTGCGGTGGGACGACGGCCAGACGCACTTCGCCGAAGGTCTTGAAGGATTCACTGTCGGCGGCCTCATCAGGTACTTCGACAACAACACCTACTACCGCCAGCCGGTGGTGAAGGGACCTGTTTCCCGCCGCGGTCCGATCGTGGTGGATGAGTTCAGCTTTGCCACGTCGACGAGCTCGGTGGCCGTGAAGCCCGTCCTCACGGGCCCCTACACGTTGGCAGCCCTCGCACGTGACGAGCACTACGGATCTCCGGCCGCACTGGTTCGAGATCTCGCAGTGGCGTTGAACCAGGAGGCCAGGGACCTCGTTTCCGCCGGAGCCACCGTCATTCAGTTCGACGAGCCCGCCCTGGCCCGGGTTCCGGGTCACCCGCCCGGCGACCTCGACGTGTTCGCGGACGCGGCTGCCGTACTCGTTGAGGACGTCGATGCCACGACCGTCCTGCAGACCTACTTCGGGGACATCGCCGAGCACGGTCCAGGCTTCTTCTCGCTTCCGTTCGATGCCTTCGGCCTGGACATGGTGGCGGGACCCGCGAATCTCGAGGCGATCCACGAGTTCCCCTCGGACAAGGTGCTGTCGGCGGGTATCGTGGATGGGCGGAACACGAAGTTGGAGCAGATGGACTCACTCGTCGAGACGATCCGCGATCTGAGCGAGGCGGCCGATCTCGATCGGCTGTGGGTGACGCCGTCCTCCGGGCTGGAGTTTCTGCCCCGAGA
>DASSDP010000123.1:0-2841 GCA_035697085.1 Actinomycetota bacterium | reverse complement strand
GCCCGAGACGGCGAGAAGCTCCGTCGTGCGCACATGGAGACGGCCGACTATCTGCAGGATCTGGACCTCGGGGAGGAGACGATCCCCAATTTCGGGGAGTACTCCGCGGAGTTCACCCGGAGCTTCCGCGGCCTTCGAGTCTGGCTGCCGCTGATGCTCCACGGCGTGGCCGCATTCCGCGATGCCCTCAACGAGAAGCTCGATCTCGCCGAGCACATGCACGCGGCTCTCACCGAGACGCCCGGGCTCGAGCTTCCATGGCCGGCCGGGCTGACGGTGGTCCCGTTCAGGGTCGCGGGGGAGCCGGACGCCGCCAACGCCGCGACACGGCAGGTGCTCGACCGCGTGAATGGCTCCCGCCGGGTGTTCTTCTCCACGACGACGATCGACGGCCTCCTTTACATACGCCCGTGCATCGTGGTCCACCGCACCCACGGTGACCGCATCGACGAGGCCATCGACCTGATCCGCGACGCCACCGCGGCCGCGAGTCCGTCACGATGAAGCTGTGGCCGATTCGAAGGCCCGTTGTACCGATGCAACGCCCTGTGTCGCGTCGGCGCCGAGCTGAGTAGCGCGTACGACGAAGGAACGTGCTGCTGCTTGGAGCTCCCGGTCGATGCTCGTTCGTGGGCTGACCTTCTCGACGAAAGTCCCGTGCCGACCTCGCGTGGTGATGACGCCTTCCCGCTCGAGCTCCCGGTAGGCGCGCGCAATGGTGCCACCCGCCAGTCCGAGGTCCGAGGCGAGCTGGCGAATAGAGGGGAGCCGACTCTCTGCCTTGATGACGCCGCTCGAAGCCATTGTGGCGATCTGCGACCGGATCTGCTCGTACGGTGGTACCGGCGACTCGGGCTCGACGCGCAGGATCATGGCCTTGCCGGCTGCTGTGCGTGCCGCACCTTCCAGTGGCGCGGCTGTGTGAGATCCATCCATGCTCCAAGCGAGACACCAAGACAGAGCAGCGCGATCCACGGAAGCGTCCACCGTACGACCTGGATGTCGCTGACAACCCCGATGCCCATGATCTCGACCGAGACGATGAGCAGCTCCAGGGCGATTCCTGCGCCTGCAAGGGCGTGCACCGAGGCCGAACGAACGGCGTCGTCAGCATCGAGCAGATCGCTCTGCACTGCGGGCTGGGGCCGTCGCACGATGTAGCGCTGAAGGAGCTCTACTCCCAGCAGGATGAGCAGGATCATTGGCACCATGACGGTCGGGGGAGGGAGTGCGTCGGCCCGGTCGATCGCCGCATCCTTCGCAACGACGAGATAGAGCAGGAACAGGCAGAGAGCCGCGGCCGATGTCGCGCGAAGGCTGATGGTGTGGAACGAAGGGAGGTAGTCGCGCAGGTCTCTCGGCACGAGGAGGGCCGTGGGACTTTCCGGCTTGGCCCGCCTGACCAGGACCTCTGCGAGGACTCCTCCCACGAGGTAACCGCCGAGGCCCGTGATGGGGCTGAAATCAAAGGGAGCGGGTGGCGGCTCACCCGCGTACGCTGAATAGGCGAACGGCGCCACCAACCCGGTTAGCCCTCCCGCGATCCTGAGCGTCCGGGTCCGGCGGATGTACGAGCGAACGAACTCGAGGTTATGTGGGGTGAGCTCCAACCCGACTCCTGCAGCCCACTCGGACGGTCGCCATCGTCGTTGATGGCCTGCCCACTTCCTCAGGCCTGCTCGACCGATGGCGGCGACAACGATCAGCGTGACTCCCCATTCAGCGGCGCTCATGGCCGTCCCTCCTTTGTACTAATGTATTGATACAATAGAACGAAGCTCGGACATTCGTCAAGTCCCCCCCTGAGAGTCGAGGAGGGTCGCCGAACTTGAGTGCGCATCGCTCAGGTTCGGGAATAGGCCCTGAAGTCGCGGCGTTCTCCTTGAAGGACATCACTGACCAGAAGTAGGAGAAAAAGACGTGCCTGAACAACTGGATACCAAGATTCTGCCCCTGCTGCCTCTGCAGACGGGGGTTGTACTTCCGCACATGGTGGTCACCCTGACCCTGGAGTCGCCGGAGGCCCGGGCGGCCGTTGACGCCGCTCGCTCGGCCCAGGACACCCTTCTTCTCGTTCCCCGAACGCAGGGCGGCGGATATGCGCGCGTGGGGACCGAAGCCGTGATCGAGGAGATGGGCCGGACACCCGGAGGGGCGGAGGCGGTGGTCATCCGAGGCCTTCACCGGGCCGTCATCGGCTCCGGGGTGGCCGGAACGGGAGAGGCCATCTGGGTTCAGGTCGAGCCCCGGCCCGACCCCGAGTCGGTCACCGAACGGACGGAGCAGCTTGCCCGGGAGTACCGGGCCACGCTGGAGAACATCGTCGAGGCTCGGGGCGTTCCCCAGGTTGCCGAGTTCCTGCGGGGGGTCGAGGAGCCGGGAGCCCTCGCCGACATGGCCGGTTACTCGCCGGACCTCACCTTCGATCAGAAGGTCCAGGTCCTCGAGACCCTGGACGTCGAACAGCGGCTGGAGAGGGTCCTGGCATGGGCCAAAGAGGCATTGGCCGAGGCGGCCCTGAAGGACAAGATCCGCTCTGAGGCCGCCGAAGGAATGCAGCGGAATCAGCGCGAGTACATCCTTCGCCAGCAGCTCGACGCGATCAGGAAGGAACTGGGGGAGGACAGCGAAGAGAACGTCGCAGAGGAGTATCGGAAGAAGATCGAAGCGGCGGGAATGCCCGAAGCCGTGCTGGCGCAGGCCAAGCAGGAGCTGGCCCGCCTCGAGCGGACCTCTCCTCAGAATCCCGAGCACGGCTGGATCAGGACCTATCTCGATTGGCTCGTGGACGTCCCCTGGTCCAACCGAACCGAGGACAACTTCGACATCGACGGCGCACGC
>DASSDP010000122.1:0-7037 GCA_035697085.1 Actinomycetota bacterium | reverse complement strand
CGTGGAGGTCTACGGTCCGGAAGGGTCGGGGAAGACCACCGTCTGTTTGCACGTCATCGCCGAGGCCCAGGCGAAGGGAGGGATCGCCGCGTTCATCGACGCGGAGCACGCTCTCGATCCCACGTACGCCAGGACGCTCGGGGTGAACATCGAAGAGCTCCTGGTGTCCCAGCCCGACAACGGGGAACAGGCGCTGGAGATCGCTGACATGCTCGTGCGGTCTGGGGCCCTTGATCTCATCGTCATCGACTCGGTGGCCGCGCTGGTGCCGCGGGCCGAGATCGAAGGCGAGATGGGCGACACGCACGTGGGGCTCCAGGCTCGGCTGATGTCCCAAGCCATGCGGAAGCTCGCCGGCTCGCTCTCCCGGTTCGACACCACGACGATGTTCATCAATCAGCTCCGCGAAAAGATAGGTGTGATGTTCGGATGCCTGTCCTATGGCACCCGCGTCACGCTCGCCGACGGGACCCAAGAGAAGATCGGAAAGATCGTGAATCAACGGATGCCCGTCGAAGTCCTCTCGTACGATCCGGAGATCGACGCGGTGGTGCCAAAGCGTGTGGTGAACTGGTTCGACAACGGGCGCACCGATGAGTTTCTCCAGTTCACGGTGGCGAAGCCCTCGGGGAATGGGCGTGCCCAATATGGGTGCACCCCGAACCACCAGATCCGGACCCCCGCTGGCTGGAAAGAGGCACGGGAATTGTCGGTAGGAGATCGAGTCATGCAAAGTGTGGCGCACCGGCTTTCGGACTTCCAGTGGGAGATCGTTCTCGGATCTCTCATGGGAGACGGCGCTCTTTCACCAACTCGCAGTGGCGGTGGAGCTCGCTTCCGGTACGGCCACGGCGCGAAGCAAGCCGCCTACGCGGATTGGAAAGCATCACTCTTTTCGAATCTGCACGTCAGCCGTTCGTCGAATGACAAGGGAGCGGTCTTCTACGATGCTCAGCCTCTCCCCGAGCTCTCGGAGCTTCGGGAAGCCGTCTACATCGGGGGAAAGAAGGTCTTTAGCCACGATTACCTGAAGCAGCTCACTCCTTTAGCGCTGGCCGTCTGGTACATGGACGATGGGTCGTTCACGTTGCGGGCCAAGGGGCTACAGGAACGCACCCGCGACGGCAGTGGTCGCGCTCAGATCTGCATCGAAGCGATGGAGCAGACCACCAGGATCCGGCTATTGGAGTACCTCGCGGACACCTGGGGGATCGTGCCGAACCTGGTCACCCGGGCAGGCAAAGCCGTCCTCGTGTTCCCGAAGGATGAGACGGCGAAGCTGCACGCGCTGATCGCGCCGTTCGTTCACCCTTCCATGGACTACAAGCTCCTTCCGAGGTACCGAGGTCGGTTCTCGGTCGAGCCTGTCTTCTCTCCGATGCGGTACGAGTTGATGCCCGCGCCTATCCTGAAAATCGCTCCGAAGCCCAAGACCCGAAGCATGCACCGGTTCGACATCGAGGTGGAAGGCAGCCACAACTACCTGGCAGATGGAGTAGTGGTGCACAACTCACCTGAAACCACCCCTGGTGGGCGCGCGTTGAAGTTCTACTCCAGCGTCCGCCTCGACGTTCGGAAAATCGACAACCTCAAGGACGGAGGCGAAGTCGTGGGCTCGCGGGTTCGAGCCAAGGTGGTGAAGAACAAGCTCGCCCCTCCGTTCCGGCTGGCGGAGTTCGACATCATCTACGGCAAGGGAGTATCCAAGGAAGGTTCGTTGCTCGACGTCGGTGTCGACACGGAGATCGTGAAGAAGTCGGGTGCATGGTTCACGTACGAAGGCGAGCAGCTCGGGCAGGGCCGCGAGAACTCGCGGCAGTTCCTCGCCGAACACAAGGACATCGCCGGAGAGATCGAGCGGAAGATACGGGAGGCCATCGGTCTCACGAACTTCTCAGAGGACGATGCCACAGCCATCGAAGATCTGGCTGTTCCGACCAAGTCCGCCCAAGCGGCTCTCGACGGGGACGAGTCTGCAACTCCGGCCAAGACCGCTTCTGCCAAAGAGGCACCAGCGAAGGCGCCGGCGCTAACCAAAGAGCCCGCACGGGCACCGGCCGGCTAGCGAGGTGACCTCGGCCGCGCGGCGCTCGGCGAAGGATCGGGCGCTGGGCCTCCTCGGTTACAGAGCCAGGAGCCGAATGGAGCTGTCCAGGCGATTGCTCGGCGCCGGCTACACCGAGGAGGAGGTGACGGCTGCCCTGGACGACCTTGAGGCCGTCGGTCTGGTCGACGACGAACAGTTCGCCCGGGAACTCGCCGCTCATGAGCTTCGCGGACGAGGTTCCGGACGTCGGCTCGCCATTTCATCGTTGCGCCGTGCCGGAGTGAATGCCGAGGTGGCCGAGAGAGTCGTCGACGAGGCTGCTCCCGCGGATGAGGAAGATCGGGCCGAGGAAGTGGCCCGGGCCAGGCTCCGGCGCTTCAGCGGGCTCGACGAGGCTTCCGCTTATCGACGCGTTCTTTCCTATCTTCTCCGCCGAGGGTACGAAGGAACCGTGGCCCGGTCGGCGGCTCAGCGAGCGCTTTCCGCGGCCTCGTCAGAAGCAGAAATAGAGACGCTGCCCGGCTAAACGCTGCGGCCCTCAGAAGCATCCAAGCGGACGGTGCCGGAAGGAGGTGTGACACACTCCCACGGGAGGCTTCTCGCCCCGTCTGTCAGGGAGATCAACTGAGAGGTATCCGGAGGCCCGTTCCGGACGAGCGAAAGGCCGGCTCGGCAGCCGTGCCGGAGTCGTTCGATGCCTTCTTCGAACGAGAGCACGGTGATCTGTTCGGGGCGCTCTTCCTCGTAACACGGAACCGGCATGAGGCCGAGGACCTGATGCAGGAAGCCTTTCTGAAGCTCTGGGAGCGGTGGGATCGGGTGGTCTCGCTGGAGGATCCCACCGGATACCTGTACCGCACGGCGATGAATGCATTCCGTATGCGGTACCGGCGCACGGCAGTAGCGGCAAGGCGTCTTTTCAAGCTGGGCGTCCCCCGAGGTCCTGACCCCCTTGACGTCGTGGAGGACAGGGATCACGTGGATCGAGTTCTCAGGGAGCTGACACCCCGTCAGCGTGCTGCGCTCGTCCTGACCGAGCTGCTCGGCTACTCGACCGCGGATGCGGGTGATCTGCTCGGAGTCAAGCCCGTGACTATTCGAGTGCTGGTGTCCCAGGCACGAAAGGCCGCTCGGGAGGGATCGGCATGAGCGATCTCCGGGACATCCTCGATCGGAAGCGGGCCGAGTCGCGCCCCGCCCCGGGGGCCTTCGAGCGACTCGAGACCCGGCGCCGAAGGAGAGACTTCAGGCGCCGGGCGACGGCCGGGACGGTGGCCCTCCTGGCGGTTGTGGTGGGAGCCGTAGCCGCGATCCGGCTCTTCCCGACAAAGATAGAGCCGGCGAGCCAGCCAGTCGTCGTGCGGACCGTCGTCCTGGATCGCACACCGGCCGTGGTGGCGAGCGGACTTGGGTCGCTCTGGGTTGCAGAAGAGGACCGGCTCTCTCCGGAGGGGGTCGAGTTCCAGGCCGACGAACGGCTCCTTCGATTGGATCCGGAAACCGGTCGAGTCACCGCAGAAGTTCCCCTCGCGGTCGCGGCTTCGGGCTCGGCGATGGAGGTGGGGGAGGGAGCTGTGTGGTTGGGAGGGCTCGGGACGGTCAGCCGAATCGATCCGGAGAGCGGAGCGCAGCTGGAAGCGTTCGGGTTCGGAGAGAATCCAACAGCGCTCGGATTGGCCCGAGGCGAGCCTGAAAGCAGCCCACTTCGCGGCGTGTGGGTTGCCACCCCGGTCGACGATTCCGTCCATCGGATCATCCCATCGACCGGCGAGGTGGAAACCATCTCGTCGGTTGGCGATCGGCCTCTTGGAGTGGCAGTCGGTGAGGGCGCGGTCTGGGTTGCCCTTGGCGGAGAGGGTGCCGTGGCCAGGATCGACGCCGCCCGGGGCGACGTCGTTCAGAAGATAGGAGTGTCCGCCCCCACCGGACCGATCGCGGTGGGAGCCGGCGCGGTGTGGGTCGGCGTCGAATCGGGAGTGGCCAGGATCGACCCGACCCACAATCGTGTCGTCACGGTGGTGACCCTTCCCTCGCCACCGCACACTCTGGCCGTTGGTCCCGCAGGGGTCTGGGCGGCCACGGTTGCGGGCATCTCCCTGGTCGATCCCGAGACGAACGTTCCCTCCCGAGTGCTGGACGTGACCGACGTCCGAGGATTCGCCTCCACCAGCTTTGGCCTGTGGGCGGCGACCGAGCAAGAGCTCCTTCTTCTCCGGGCCGGCGATTCACCGTCCAACTAAACGTTCACCTCCTTCGGAGCATTCATGCACCAACCTTACGGAAGGAGGAGTTGTCATGAAGCGGCATGTGATGGCGGCGGCGCCCCTCGCGATCTTTGCGGTCCTCACCACGGCCTGCGGCGCCGAGTCGGGCACCACGGACCGTGAGCCGGGTGCAAAGTCAACCGCAGCTCCGGAAGCGGCCGAGGCCCCGGCCGGTGTTGAGACCACTGTCGGGGTCGGCATGGCCGACTTCAAGGTGGAGCCGAACACCGATGAGGCTCCCGCAGGTCAGATCACGTTCGAACCAGCCGTTGTGGACGGCAGCGAGGGCCACAACTTCGTGGTGGTGAAGACAGACCTGTCACCGGATGCGCTTCCCACGTTGCCTGCCGGGAACGCCGACACCACTGCTGACGGTGTGGAGCTCATGGGGTTCCTCAACACCTTCGGTCCCGGAGAGACACCGACTCTGAATGTGAGCGCCACTCCCGGCAAGTACGTCCTCATCTGCAACATCGTGGACCACTACAGGCGCGGAATGGCGGCATCGTTCACCGTGGTGTGAGGAGATGTCGTTCATGGGCGGAGATCGGTGGGTGTTATCGTCCACGCGGTGAAGAACGCCCGTGGGGCACGAGTCCGCCTTGGTGGTCTGAGCAGGTCTCTGGGAGTCACGGTTGCCGTGGGTGCGGTCGTGTTCCTCTCCTCGTGTGCGGGAGAAAAACCGACGGCAAAGGGACCGGCAGAACCGACCGTTGCGTCTCCCTCTCCACAAGCCACGGAAGAAGCAGAGCCCGAGTGTACGGACCTGACCGGAGAGGCTACGGCGCAGATCGTGATGCGCGACTTCACCTTTGTCCCATTCTGCGCGATCGTGTCGGGCGATCAGAGGCTCGTGTTCGCGAACGAGGGCAACAGCCGGCACAGCTTCACCATCCCGGAACTCGACTTCGATGTCCTTGCGGGGAAGACGACGACAACGAAGCAGGCGATCGGCGAGGTGCTGGAGCCCGGTAACACGTATGCCTACCAGTGCAAGTACCACGTGGGAGGATCTGTGCCTGGGCCGATGAATGGTGAGCTAAGAGTGGAGTAGCGCACCAAGAGCCTCAAAGGAACCCCGGCTACCGCGCCCGTGTCTTGCGGTACCCGCCAGGTGATAGTACATTTGTGAATAAGAGGCCAAAAATCGAACCCCGTACCGGGGACGAGACGTGCAAACGAACCTGTTGACCGAAGGTAGCCGAGCCAGATCAGTGAGGTGGCGGGCGGGCCCGTAAGAGGCCCCGTTCTGTCATTTCGACGTCTCTTGCCCCGGTAAACGGATGAGCCGGGCCTCCGGGCCTGGCTCTGCTTAGTTATGGGAGGAGACGATGACCGTCGTGTTCGTGGCCCTCGGGGCGCTCCTGGTCGGCGTGGCGATCGGGTTCGCGGTCCGCTGGGTCCTTGCCAGTCGCACGGTTTCATCGGCCGAGGTCCGGGCGAAGAAGCTCGTGACCGACGCCGAGAGAGAAGCCCAGGACACCGTCAAGAACTCGCTGGTGGAGGTGAAGGAAGAGATCGCCGCCATGCGGCGCGAAGCGGAGGAGGATGTCCGAGGGCGCCGGGAAGAGGCGAGGCGAAGAGAGACCACGCTCTCGAAGCGTGAAGAGGGGCTGGAGTCGAAGGCCGCGCAGTTGGCGAAAGCAGAGCGCGGGCTGGAGGAGAAGGACGCACGGCTCGACCGGCTCCGTGAGGAGATGTCCCGGGCTCAGGACGAGCACCGCCGGCAACTCGAAGCCGTGGCTCGGATGACCGCACAAGAAGCCAAGGAAGCGTTGATGACCGGGCTCGTGGACGAGGCCAAACGAGAAGCGATGGCCAGCGT
This sequence comes from Actinomycetota bacterium, assembly GCA_035697085.1. GTDB lineage: Bacteria > Actinomycetota > UBA4738 > UBA4738 > CALAEC01 > DASQUW01. The sequence continues at coordinate 901 of DASSDP010000122.1, read as the reverse complement.
CCGGGAGATCGAGGAGCGCGCACGAGAGGAAAGCGAGGAGCGGGCTCGCAAAATCGTCACGATCGCCATCCAGCGAGTCGCCTCCGAGCAGACCGCGGAGTCCACCGTTGCGGTGTTCGCGCTTCCCTCCGACGACCTCAAGGGTCGGATCATCGGCCGGGAGGGGCGCAACATCCGGGCGTTCGAGGCGCTCACCGGGGTGAACCTGATCATCGACGACACTCCCGAAGCGGTGGTGCTCTCCTGCTTCGATCCCGTTCGCAGAGAGGTCGCTCGCCTCACCCTCGACAAGTTGGTTCAGGATGGGCGGATCCATCCCGCTCGGATCGAGGAGATGTTCGAGCGGTCGGGGAGAGAGGTCGAGGAGGAGGTGAAGCGGGCCGGCGAACGTGCCCTCTCGGAGGTGGGGATCACCGATGCGCACCCCGAGATGGTTCGGGTGCTGGGTCGGCTCCAGTACCGCACGTCGTACGGGCAGAATGTCCTCAAGCACCTAGTGGAAAGCGCGCACATCGCTGGAGCCATGGCCACCGAGCTTGGGTTGCAACCTGCCCTCGTGAAACGGTGCGCGCTGATGCACGACATCGGGAAGGCGTTGACCCACGAGGTCGAGGGTTCGCACGCGCTCATCGGCGCGGAGCTGGCCCGCCGGTTGAAGGAGCCGCCGGAGGTGGTGCACGCCATCGAGTCCCACCACGGCGAGGTGGAGCAGCGCACGATCGAGGCGGTGCTGGCCCAGACGGCGGATCAGATCTCGGGAGGTCGCCCCGGCGCCCGCCGGGAGAGCATCGAGTCCTACGTCAAGCGCCTGGAACGCCTCGAGGAGATCTGCGAGTCTCACCCCGGCGTGGCCAAGACGTTCGCCATGCAGGCCGGCCGGGAGGTTCGGGTGATGGTCAAG
>DASSDP010000121.1:0-2419 GCA_035697085.1 Actinomycetota bacterium | reverse complement strand
CCCGGAGAGATGCGGTCGTTCCAGGTGGAGGGAGAGGACGTCGCGATCGCCAACCTGGACGGAGACTTCGTCGCGTTCGGCGACGTGTGTACCCACCAGCAATGCTCCCTCGCGGACGGCGATCTGGACGACACGACGGTCATCTGTGCGTGCCACGGGAGCGAGTTCGACGTGCGAACGGGCGAGGTACTTTCTGGTCCCGCGACCGAGTCGGAGCCCGTGTTCGAGGTCCTGGTGGAGAACGGCGAAGTGAAAGTGTCCGTGTAGATGCGCATCGGAATGGTCGGACTCGGGCGGATGGGCGGGAACATGAGCATCCGCCTTCTGCGCGCCGGCCACGAGGTGGTCGGATACGCGAGGAGCGAGGAGTCGCGCGAGCGGGTGGCTCGGCAAGGGGCAAACTCTGCCGCGTCCCTCGAAGAGCTCGTGTCTGCGCTGGATCCGCCCCGAGCCGTATGGGTCATGGTTCCGGCCGGCGACCCAACAGAGAGCACGGTCACCCAGCTCGGGGAGTTGCTCCAGGCAGGGGACGTCATCGTCGATGGCGGGAACTCGCTGTTCCGAGACTCGGTACGGCGAGCTGCGGAGCTCAGCAAGAAGGGCCTCATGTTCGTGGACGCGGGGGTATCCGGCGGAATCTGGGGGCTGGAGGAGGGGTATTGCCTGATGCTCGGCGGAGAATCCGGTGCCGTCGACCACCTCGAGCCCGTCCTCACCGCGCTGGCCCCGGAGAACGGGTGGGCTCGAGTGGGCCCCAGCGGCTCCGGCCATTTCGTGAAGATGGTGCACAACGGGATCGAATACGGGCTCCTCCAGTCGTTCGGCGAAGGGTTCGAGATCCTGAACGCCTCGGTCTACGATCTCGACCTTCACCAGGTGGCCGAGCTGTGGCGGCGGGGGAGCGTGGTTCGGTCCTGGCTTCTCGACCTGCTGGCAGTCGCTCTGTCTCGGGATCCCGAGCTTGCCCGGGTGAAGGACTACGTGGAGGACTCGGGGGAGGGACGGTGGACCGTTCTGTCGGCGATCGATGAGGACGTGCCCGCTCCGGTCACCGCGCTCTCGTTGTTCGCTCGATTCGCCTCTCGCCAGGAGGAGTCCTTCAGCGCGAAGGTCATCGCGGCACTCCGAAAGGAGTTCGGCGGCCACGCCGTGCGCGAGGAGCGGTCTTGAAGTTCGAACCCCCGGATCCGATCGCGGTCGTCATCTTCGGAGCATCGGGCGATCTGACCCATCGGAAGCTGCTCCCGGCCCTGTTCCACCTGTTCCTGGAGAAGATGCTCCCTTCTTCGTTCGCGATCGTTGGGTACGCGCGGACCGAGCTGTCGGACGAGGACTTCCGAGAGCAGGCCAGGACGGCGGTGACCGAGTACGGCCGGTGTCTGGCAGAACCCGACGCCTGGACCGAATTCGCCGAGCACGTCTCGTACGTCTCCGGCGACTTTGGGAACGAGGGCGCGTTCGCGCATCTCCGTGAGCGCCTCACCGACGTCGACAGGACGATGGGTACGGAGGGCCGGCGCCTGTACTACTGCGCGACGCCGCCCGAGGCGTACGCGGACATCGTCCGTCGGCTCGGCGAAGCGGGGATGAACAGGGACGCCCACGTCATCATCGAGAAGCCCTACGGCACCGACCTTCAGAGCGCGCGCAAGCTGGACGCGATCGTCCACGAAGTCTTCGACGAGTCGCAGATCTTCCGCATCGATCACTACCTCGGAAAGGAGACGGTTCAGAACATCCTTGTGCTCCGCTTCGCCAATGCCCTCTTCGAGCCGCTGTGGAACAACAAGTACGTCGATCACGTCCAGCTCACCGTGGCCGAGGACATCGGCATCGAGGGGAGGGGGCGGTTCTACGAGCGCACCGGGGCGCTGCGAGACATGGTGCAGACCCATCTCCTTCAGGTGGTGACATTCCTGGCGATGGAGCCTCCCGCTTCCTTCGAGCCGGAACGCCTGCGCGACGAGAAGGTCAAGGTGCTTCGAGCGATGCGCCCCGTGCGCCCGGAGCACGTCGTGCGAGGCCAGTACCGAGGCTACCGCGATGAGAAGGACGTTCCATCGAACTCGGAGGTGGAGACGTTCGTGGCGCTGAAGATCGAGATCGACAACTGGCGATGGGCCGGCGTTCCCTTCTTCCTTCGAGCGGGGAAACGGCTTCAGCGCAGGCAGGCCGAGGCCACCGTGGTGTTCAGCGACGTTCCTCACCGGATCTTCGAAAACGCCGGCACCGGAGGCGCCGATCCGAACCGCCTGGCGATGCGCCTTCAGCCCGACGAGGGAATCTCCATCTCGTTCACGGTGCAACGTCCGGGAGTGGGCATCGCCCTCGAGCAGGCCTCCCTCGACTTCGACTACGGCCAGGCATTCGATACGCCGCTGGTTGAGGCGTACGAGCTGCTCCTGCTGGAGGCGATGCG
>DASSDP010000120.1:0-14649 GCA_035697085.1 Actinomycetota bacterium | reverse complement strand
CCCTCGACGGTCTTCTCGTCTCGGACCTTCGCTTCCTCGGGGTTCTGCCCAGCATTTCGAAGGGCTCGGCGCTGGTGCAGGAGGTCCCAGCACTGGTCGAGACGCGTCTCAAGCAATTTCAACCTCTCCCGCTCTGCCTGGCTCAGCTCGCCGCGCGCTCCCTTCTCCCACAATTCGTGTTCCTCATCGGCGAGCTCGTTGATCCGATCGACGACCTTTTCGTCCTCCAACGACTCCCCCTCCTCGGGTAGCTTCTCAAACAAGCATAGGGAATCTGCAGCGAGGCGCCTTCAGGCTTGCTCGTGGAGCTGGCGGTGGGATTCGAACCCACGACCTAGCGATTACAAATCGCTTGCGCTACCGGACTGCGCCACGCCAGCTGAACGATTCTACCGGCGGCCGGGTGTGCGAGCCGCGACGTGCGCGTCGTCGGCGATCTGCTGCGCGCGTTCCGCGTCTTCGTTTGCCCTTCGAGAGCGAAGGTGAAGATCCACCTTCCGCTTCACCCGCTGGAGCGCGTTGTCGACCGACTTCACATGCTGATTGAGGATCTCAGCGATCTCCTGGTAGGACTTCCCATCCACGTACAGATGAAGCACTTCTGCCTCAAAGTCCGAGAGGATCTCCGTGAAGGCGAGCTTGATGCTGAGCATCTCCTCGTGTGAGATCACCATCTCGGCCGGATCGGGCACGTGCGGCGTTCGCAGCACATCCATCAGAACTCGATCCGGTTCCTCGTCGGCACCCACTGGTTTCGAGAACGAAACATAGGAGTTCAACGGCCCGTGCTTCTGTCGCGTCGCCGTTTTGATCGCCGTGATGATCTGACGAGTCACGCACATCTCGGCAAAGCCGCGGAAGGAGGTTTGCTTATCTCGGCTGAAGTCACGGATGGCCTTGTAGAGACCGATCATCCCTTCCTGGATGATGTCGTCTCGGTCCGCGCCGACGAGGAAATACGAGCGAGCCTTGAGACGGGCAAAGTCACGGTAGCGATACAGAAGCGCATCGACCGCTCGTTGGTTGCCCAGGCGATACTCGTCGACGAGGTCCTCGTCAGGGACCTCCTCAGACGAAATCAACCCCCTCGCCGCTAGCCGTTCAGCCACCCGAGATGACTCCTTCCATGGTGCGGGTGCCTGCGGGCAACCCCATTTGAGAGGGCACCAAGATTATCGGCACGGAAAGCCCCTGAGGCAAGTGGGTTTGGCGTAGACAATCCCTGCCAATACGGTCGAAAAGGTCTTGGGATTCCGTCATTTCCCCCCCGGTTTGCTGCCTCGATCAGCGTAAGTAAAAAGGCCGACACCGGCGGCCACCGCTACGTTCAGAGACTCAGCTTTTCCCGTAAGCGGAATGGCGATCAACTCGTCGCAGCTCTCGCGAACCAGTCGAGACAATCCCGACCCCTCCGATCCGACCACCAGCGCCAGGCGACCAGGCGGCCGGTCCGCTTCATGGATCGTTCGCGACGCAGCGGCGTCGAGACCGGCCACCCAGAACCCAGCATCCTTCAACATCTTCAACGCTCGAGTGATGTTCGTTACCCGTGCGACGGGCAGATGAAACAACGCGCCCGCTGACGTCTTGAATGCAGCCGAGGAGTTCGGCGCGCCGCGGTGCCGACGGACGATCAACGCCGCCGCGCCTGCTCCCTCCGCGGTCCTCGCTGCGGCGCCGACGTTTTGAGGATCCGTCACGCCATCGAGTACGAGCACCACTGCATCGGCGGCCCAGGTCATCTTGTCGAGCGCGCGCTCGTCGAGGGGCGGAGGCTTCCGTATGCGCACGGCGACCCTCTGGTGTCGAGCGCCGGAGGCGATCCGATCGATGACCTCGTCGGTGACTCGCGTAACGGGAACGTGCAGGCGCGCCGCAGTGTCCATCAATTCCCGAAGATCGGCAGTGTCACGCGCCGATATCGATACCAACAACTCCTTGGCGGAACCCGATCGGATCGCCTCCATCGCCGGACGCCGTCCAACGACCTGGGCGTCTCCCGAGCTGCGCGAGCGTTGCTCCCGAGTCCTTCCCTTGCGCTTCACGACGTGGAGGCCACTGCAAGCGCCAGACAGGCCGCACCGTCGCCGGTGAGGCCCATCCCTTCTGGGCGGGTTGCCTTGATCGAGACGCGCTCCACGGGCACTCCGAGAACCCGAGCGAGGTTCGCACGCATCTCATCTCTGCGGGGCGCGATCTCGGGAAGCTCCGCGACAACCACGACGTCGCACGAGGTGGGGTGAAACCCGGCTTCGCGGATCAGTTCGACAGCCCGCCCGAGAAGATCCACACCGGCCATCCCTGTGGTGGCCAGATCATCGTCCGGAAAGTGCGTGCCGAGATCCCCCAGCGACGCGGCGCCCAGGAACGCGTCGGCAACCGCGTGACACACGACATCCGCATCGGAGTGGCCCGTCAGCCGCGGTTCGTCCTCGTACCGGACGCCTCCGAGAAGGAGCGGCGGTGCATCGCCACGAGGGTGCACGTCGAAGCCGAGGCCAAACCGAAGCTCAGTCACCGAGGCTCAATGCAAGCGCGGCAGCAATGGGCAGATCCGCGGCGGTCGTGACCTTCATGTTCCAGGCTTCTCCTGGTACGGCCACGACCTGAAACCCCTCTCGCTCCACCAACGCCGAATCGTCCGTGCTCTCGACGCCCGCGAGTGAGGCGGCTCGATGGGCGGCTTCCAGCACCCGCCGGCGAAAGGCCTGGGGAGTCTGGGCCAACGCGAGCACGTCTCGAGGAACGGTCTCGGCCACCGCCCTGCCTTCAATCCGTTTCACCGTGTCGCTCACCAGCACGATGGGGACGGCGCCGTCGGCGCCACCGAGCGCTCGGAGCACCAGGGTAAAGAGGGCCGGAGAGGCGAAAGGGCGAGCCACGTCGTGGCAGAGCACCGCGTCGAACTCCTTGGGAACGGCTTCAAGTGCATTCCGGATCGAGGACTGCCGGCTCTCTCCCCCCTTGACCACCTCGATGACCTTCCCCGAGATCCTGGCCAGGTCCGCGACCTCGCTCCATCGGTCGGGCGGGGCTGCAACGACCACCGCCTCAAGCTCTCCGCATGCGTCCATGGCCTGGAGGGCGAAGTGCACCATCGGCTTGCCGGCGATGTGAACGAGGGCCTTGGGAACATCCGCTTGCAGCCGCTCGCCTCGCCCCGCGGCCGCGAGGAGCGCGACGGCTCTCATCCCTGGTTCATCCGAGCGAAGACCATCCTGCCCGTCGCCGTCTGAAGCACGTTGGTCACCGTGACCCGAACGTCCGCTCCGAGATGCTCGCTTCCCCCGTCCACCACGACCATGGTCCCGTCGTCCAGGTACCCGACCCCTTGCCCGTGCTCTCGGCCCCCCTTGGTGAGATGGACGGTCACGTCCTCGCCGGGAAGAAACGGAGGCCGAAGAGCATCCGCCAGCCCAGGAAGGGAGCGAACGGGGACGTCCAGCGCGGCCGCGACCTTGGCCAGGTTCGAGTCGCTGGTGACGACCACGCCGCCGCGTTCTCTGGCCAGCCGCACCAGCTGAGCGTCCACATCGCCAGCCCCCACCTCCTCGACCAGAACCAGGTCGATGGCGGGGGAGCGCTGCATCTCGGCGAGGACCTCGAGCCCGCGCTGGCCTCGCGAGCGGCGACGGGGATCAGACGAGTCGGCGATGGACTGGAGCTCGAAGAGGACGCCCCGCGGCACGAGGAAGGTGCCCCCCAGGAATCCGGCACGGGCAACCTCCAACACCCTCCCGTCGATCAGGGCGCTCGTGTCGAGGACGTTCACCGTCCCGGGAGCCATTCCCGATGCCCGTGGCTTCAGCCCGAACAGCCCGAAGAGCTCCTGATTCACAGCCCGACCGACCCGGTACCCCAGATAGCCGAGCAAGAGCGTCATGAACGCAGCCGTGGGATAGGCGGCCGCGGACGGCAGTCGAAAGAGCAAGAGCGAGACCAGAATCGCAACCACGAGGCCAAGGATCAGTCCCAGCACCCCGGCCAGAAGCTCGGAGGCGGGGATCTTTCGGAAATCTCGCTCAACCGCCGAGACCGCTGCCACGGCACCCCGTCCAAGCATCCCGCCGACGACGTACCCGATAGCGCTGCCGAGCAGGATCCCGGTGAGGAGCCGAGACTCCCCGGTGCCGGTCGCGTCCGCGATACGCCATCCACCGACCGTGAATACCGCCACAAGAATAAGGCGAACGAGCTCGACGACGATGCCGCTCGAAGGGCGCTTCCTTCTGGATTCCGTGCTCACACCCTAAAGGTGCGCCATGATTGAGGGTCGTACAAGTGTTTAGACCGCGTGGGCTTCCTCGAGAACCTTGTCCACCATGGCCACGGCCTTATCCTCTGTCGATCCGACCGCGAACACGAGCTCGGAGATGAGGATCTGCCGGGCCTTGGCCAGCATACGCTTCTCTCCAGCGGAAAGGCCCTTCTCGCGCTCTCTGATGGAGAGGTTCCTCACGACCTCTGCGACCTGGTAGATGTCGCCTGAGCGGATCTTCTCGATATTCGTCTTGTACCGCCGGCTCCAGTTCGCAGGCATGCGGGATTCACTCTGGCGGAGAACCTCCATGACCTTGCGGACTTCCCGCTTGCTCACGACTTCCCGAAGACCGATCTCGTCGGTGTTTTCCACCGGAACCATCAGCGTGAGGTCTCCGTAGGACAATCGGAGGACGAGGTACTTCTTCATCTCACCGAGGAACTCCCGTTCGGTAAGCTCCTCGATGACGGCAGCCCCATGATGGGGATAGATCACAGTGTCGCCCTTCCGGTACACAACACCCCCTAATCGCCTTTGGGCTCGTCCGGGCACCTCCATGCTAGCACGGCTTGTGCCGACCCACCAATTTCAAAACCGCTGGTCACGGCCTCGGTTTAGGGTCCGAACGGGCCCAGCTGAGCGCCTCCCGAAGATGGCGGACGGACATGATTCGCACTCCCGCAGACGAGTGTGGGTCCTCGGCGCAGTACACGGTCTGGATTCCCGCCATCGCAGCCGCGGCGAGCCGGCCCGAGATGTTGGTCACCGGGCGCACCCCCCCGGTGAGGCTGACCTCGCCACAAAACGCCGCGCGCGGAGGCGGCGGCACGCCACTAATCGTCGAAGCGAGCGCTGCGGCCACCGCCAGGTCGCAGGTGGGATCATCGATCCGAAGTCCGCCGGCGGCGGCGCCGTACAACTCTGCGCGGGCGACGGGAAGACCGACGGCTCGATCCACGACGGCCGCCATCAAGCTGAAGCGCATCGCATCGAGGCCCGACACCTGCCGGCGTGGGAACGACTCCGTCGGTACCGCGAGCGTCTGAACCTCGACCGGGAGGACCTGGCGGCCCGCCGCCAACAGCGCCGTGGCCGCACCCACCTCTCCGTCCGACCGAGACATCACGGTCGAGGGATCGATCTCCCCTAGTCCGTTCGCCCCCATGTCGAACCAGGCCACCTCGCCGTCGGGGCCGAAGCGATTCTTCCCCGCGGTGAGCACACGAAGTCCCGTCCTGGGATCACCGTCGAAGGAGCAGACAACGTCCACCGCATGTTCGAGAGTCCGCGGTCCGGCCAGATCGCCGTCCTTGGTCACCTGCCCCGCCAGGATGACGGTCACGCCCTCCGTCTTCGCCAGTCCGATCAGCGCGTCTGCGCATGCGCGAACCTGGGACGGTCCGCCGGGCAATCCTGTCGTCTCCGGATCCTTGATGGCCTGGATCGAATCGACCACCAGGACCTTCGGGCGGGAGCTGCGAGCCGCTGCGAGGACCACGGGCAGCTCTCTTCCCGGGACGAAGGCCCCGGCCGCGGCCGGGATCGCCAGTCGGCGGGCCCGTGCCGCCACCTGGGCCCTGGACTCCTCGCCGGAGGCGAGCAGGCAGTCATGGCCCGCAGCCGAGAGGTTCGCCATCAGGTGAAGCAGCAGGGTCGACTTGCCGATTCCAGGCGCCCCTCCGATGAGCACCGCCGAGCCCGCCACCAGTCCTCCCCCGAGGACCCGGTCCACACCGCGGAGTCCTGTGGTCATCCGCAGGTCGGCCTCGTCGGTCACCGACAGTGGAACCGGCTCGCTCCCGGTGGCCGCCTCGGTTCGCTGCTCGGCTACCGTTCCCCACGCGTCGCACGAGGGGCATCGCCCCACCCACTGTCCGACGGGGTGGCCACAGGCCTGACACGCCAATGGAACCCTGACCTTCGGCACGGGACGAGCCTATCGAGAGGCTCTGACATCGATCCGGGCAGTCGGTGATCCGAGTCCCGGAATGCCGAAGGCCCGGCAACCCGAGGGCTGCCGGGCCCTTTCGGCCTTACCATCCGCAGGCGTCCCCACGGACGGGGTCTCGGTCGAGGAATGGCGGGCGGTTACGACTCCTGCTGGCCGGCCAGCTCCACCGGAGGAGTGTCGGGCGGGGTGGACGACTCGAACACGATCTCGCCCTCCTGGGCGTCCACGATGATGGTCTGCCCAGCCGTGTATTCCTTCCACAGCAGCTTCTCGGACAATGGGTCCTCCACCAGCCGCTGGATGGTCCGACGGAGGGGCCGAGCACCGAGCGTGGGGTCGTAGCCCTTCTCCGCAAGGAGGCTCTTCGCCCCATCGGTGAGGACGATCTCCACGTCCTTGGACTTCAGCTGCTCGCGCACGCGCTTCATCATGAGGTCGACGATCGACTTGACGTGCTCCTGGCTGAGGGAGTGGAACACGATGACCTCGTCGATCCGGTTCAGGAACTCGGGACGGAAGGAGCGCTTCAGCTCCTCCATCACCTTGTCCTTCATCTTCTCGTAGGTGACCTCCTCGTTGGCCGCGGCAGCGAATCCGACGGCGGGTCCCTTCTGGACCTCCCGGGTCCCGAGGTTCGAGGTCATGATGATCACGGTGTTCTTGAAGTCGACGGTGTGCCCCTGGGCGTCGGTGAGACGTCCGTCCTCGAGGATCTGGAGCAACGTGTTGAACACGTCGGGGTGGGCCTTCTCGATCTCGTCGAACAGCACGACAGAGAACGGCTTCCGCCGAACGGCCTCGGTGAGCTGCCCGCCCTCCTCGTAGCCGACGTAGCCCGGCGGCGACCCGATCAGGCGCGAGACCGTGTGCTTCTCCATGTACTCCGACATGTCGAGCTGGATCAGGGCGTCCTCGTCGCCGAACAGGAACTCGGCAAGGGTCTTCGAAAGCTCGGTCTTGCCCACCCCGGAAGGGCCGAGGAAGATGAACGATCCAGACGGCCGCTTGGGGTCCTTCAGGCCCGCGCGGGTGCGGCGGATCGCCTTGGACACCGCCGCCACGGCCTCTTCCTGGTCGACGAGTCGCTTGTGCAGCTCGTCTTCCATGCGAAGGAGCTTCTGGGTTTCCTCCTCGGTGAGCTTGTACACCGGGATCCCGGTCCACGCCGAGAGGACCTCGGCGATCTCTTCCTCGTCGACCTCGGAGAGAACGTCGAGCTCGCCCGACTTCCATTCGCTCTCGCGGTGCTTCCGTTCCTCGATGAGCCGGAGCTCCTCTTCCTTCAGCTCCTGGGCCCGGCGGAAGTCCTGCGAGTCGACCGCCGACTCTTTCTGCAGACGCACCTCGGCGATCTTCTCGTCGACCTCGCGAACGTCCGGCGGTGCGGTCATCCGGCGGATGCGCATCCGGGACCCCGCCTCGTCGATGAGATCGATGGCCTTGTCGGGGAGGAATCGATCGCTGATGTAACGGTCGGAGAGGTTTGCCGCGGCCACCAGAGCCTCGTCGGTGAACGAGACGCGGTGGTGGGCCTCGTACCGGTCCCGCAGCCCCTTGAGGATGTCGATGGTGTGGGCCACGGTGGGCTCGTCCACGTAGATCGGCTGGAAACGACGTTCCAGTGCCGCGTCCTTCTCCAGGTGCTTCCGGTACTCGTCGCGCGTGGTCGCACCGATCGTCTGGAGCTCACCGCGGGCGAGCATCGGCTTGAGGATCGACGCCGCGTCGATCGCGCCCTCGGCCGCTCCGGCGCCGACGAGCGTGTGCAGCTCGTCGATGAACAGAACGATGTCGCCCCGGCTCTTGATCTCCTTCAGGACCTTCTTCAGGCGCTCCTCGAAGTCACCGCGGTACCGAGAGCCGGCGACGAGCGCGCCGAGGTCGAGCGTGTAGATCTGCTTGCCCTTGAGCGTCTCAGGCACGTCACCCTTGACGATGTTCTGGGCCAGGCCCTCGACGATCGCGGTCTTGCCCACGCCGGGCTCGCCGATGAGGACCGGGTTGTTCTTGGTCCGGCGGGAGAGGACCTGCATGACTCGCTCGATCTCCTTCTGCCGCCCGATCACCGGGTCGAGCTTGGTGTCCCGAGCCAGCTGGGTGAGGTTTCGCCCGAACTGGTCGAGGACCATCGAGCCCTGCGGCGTCTGCTCGCCGGGAGCAGCTTCCTTCCCTCCGGTGTATCCGGAGAGGAGCTGGATGACCTGCTGGCGAACCCGGTTGAGGTCGGCGCCCAACTTCTGGAGCACCTGGGCGGCGACGCCCTCGCCCTCCCGGATCAAGCCGAGCAGGATGTGCTCAGTGCCGATGTAGTTGTGGCCGAGCTGCAGTGCTTCGCGAAGCGAGAGCTCGAGGACCTTCTTTGCGCGCGGTGTGAACGGGATGTGTCCGGTGGGGGCGGACTGCCCCTGGCCGATGATCTCTTCTACCTGCTGGCGGACCGCTTCGAGAGAGATACCCAGGGATTCGAGAGCTTTCGCTGCCACGCCCTCGCCCTCGTGGATCAGGCCAAGCAGGATGTGCTCGGTGCCGATGTAGTTGTGGTTCAGCATCCGAGCTTCTTCTTGAGCTAGTACGACAACCCGGCGGGCCCGGTCGGTGAACCGCTCGAACATTTCGCCACTCCTGGACCGGACCAGCCGGCCCCTCGGGCCTCCTCAGGGCTCCGCGGAACTTCGTCCTACCCCCGAGGCAACGGTGGCGCTCTCAGTTGGCGCTTCTTGTCGCGCCCCCGGAGCGCCTCCGCGAAACCAATTATACCCGGGGGTCTGTCAAATCCCCCTGGGAGGCCGTTCCTTCCTTCAGTACTTCGGACGTCCGACGCCTTTGGATTAGTTCCCGATGCATGACTTCCACGCCGAAGCTCCATCTCCTGCCGACCGAGCCGTCCGGGCGACCGATTCCGATGGTCCGATCCCCGTAGGGAATCCGGTCATTTTGCGCCATTACGTCGAGGCTGCTCCGGTGGAGACTGCTGCCCGTGAACGACGACATCGGGTGGGGCACGGCCGAAGGACAGCAAGTCACCCTCGATCTTCGGGACAGCGCGATCCAGATGGTCGTGGGCAACCTGCTGCGCTTCCAGGCCCTGCGCAACCTCCTGGACAGAGGTCGCACCGAGGAGGCTGCGGACCTCCTCCAGCGGAGCTTGGGCACTCAGCGCGCGATTCTCGGTGACGCCCGCACGTTGACGACCCGGATCAACCCCGCCGTTTAGTTACCGGAGACCGGCTCCCAGCCCTGCTCCTCCGTCTCCAACCGGCGCTTCACCGAGCCGGTGGCCTTCTTGACGCCCTCTTCGACAACGTGGAGTCCCTTGCCGGCTCCCGCCTGCACGACCTCCCGGCTCCTCTCGAGCACGGTATGGACCGTGGGGTGACCCGTGAATCGCTGCCAAGCCCGCCTGATCTCCTCGTAGCGCTCACGTCCGGCCCTGGATCCCAGGACATAACCGGCACCGAACCCCAACAACAGCCCTCGCTTGAAACCCATGTCGCCTCCTCTCCTCGTCGTGGGTAGCGCGTCTTGGTTCCGCGGCACTCTACCAGACGGTCTTACCCACACCGGAGGGTGCCCACCCCCAGGCGTTCATTGGTGACCCGTGTCGGGTGCAATGATGGGACGGAATGGGAGCGACCACATGAGCCCGAACGACGATCCCGGGAGCGAACCGAGCCAGGATCTGGAGACCGAAGGATTCGGTCCGAACACCTGGCTCGTCGACGAGATGTTTCGCCGGTATCAGGAGGACCCGCGCTCCGTCGACGAGAGCTGGGCAGAGTTCTTCGAGGACTTCCGCCCCCGAGAGGACGGACGTGCAGCCGATTCATCGGAGGTTCCCCCGGGCGCCGAGCCCCTGAAGGGGGCCGCTGCCCGGATCGCGGAGAACATGCAAGCGAGCCTGGAGGTACCCACGGCCACCTCCGTGCGGTTCATCCCGGCGAAGCTGCTGGAAGAGAACAGGCGCGTGCTGAACGGGCATCTCGCTCCGGCCAAGGTGAGCTACACGCACATCCTCGGCTGGGCCATGGTGAAAGCGTTGGATGCCGTCCCCGCGATGAAGTCAAGCTTCCTCGAAGTGGACGGCGCTCCCCATCTCCTCCGTCGGCAGGACGTCAATCTCGGCCTTGCGGTGGACGTCGAGCGGAAGGACGGGACGCACACGCTTCTCGTCCCCAACATCAAGAAGGCCAACAACCTCGATTTCTCCGGCTTCTGGCGGGCGTACGAGGACGTCATCCGAAAGACGCGCTCCGGGAGCCTCGCGCCGGATGACTTCGCCGACACGACGGCAACGATCACCAACCCGGGGACGGTGGGCACCCAGCTCTCGGTGCCGCGACTGTTGCCGGGACAGAGCCTCATCGTCGGGATCGGGCGGGTGGACTATCCCAGCGACCTGAAGGGGGCCGACCCCGCGCTGCTCGGTGAGATCGGCGCGGGGAAGGTCGTCGGCGTGACCAGCACGTACGACCATCGGGTGATCCAGGGCGCGGAGAGCGGGACATTTCTGGGGAGGCTCGAGGAGCTCCTCCTGGGCGAGGACGAGTTCTACGACGACATCTTCCGCAGCCTGGAGATCCAGTACGAGCCGGTTCGGTGGACGCAGGACAGGGCGACGACGTTCCTCCACGACGCGACGCCCCACGCGCGTCGGCAGGCCGGCGTGCTTCGCCTCGTCAACATGTATCGCGTGCGGGGGCACCTCGTTGCGGACATCAACCCCCTCGGCAGCGACGACATCCTCTCCCACCCGGAGCTCGACCTCGAGCATCACGGCCTGTCGATCTGGGATCTCGACCGAAGCTTCTTCATGGATCCGGGGGAGGACCCCCGCCTTCTGAGAGACATCCTCGACCAGCTTCGCGCGGCCTATTGCCAGACCGTCGGTGTGGAGTACATGCACATCCAGGAGCACGAGCAGAAGGGATGGATCCGCAAGCGCGTCGAGGGGGTCGACCGAGAGCCCTCCCGGGAAGAGAAGCGGCACATCCTCGGGCGCCTCAACGCAGCCGAGGCGTTCGAGCAATTCCTCCACACGAAGTACATCGGGCACCGGCGATACGGCCTCGAAGGATCGGAGAGCCTCATCCCGATGCTCGACGTCCTCCTGGAGGAGGCCATCGACGGAGGCATGGAGAAGGCGCTGCTCGGGATGGCCCACCGAGGCCGGCTGAACGTGCTCGCCAACATCGTCGGCAAGAGTCACGAGCGGATCTTCCGGGAATTCGAGGGAGACATCGATCCGGAGTCCATCCACGGCTCGGGAGACGTTCAGTATCACGTCGGCATCGCCGGGAAGTTCACCGGGCGCTCCGGCGGCACTATCGAGATCGAGATGGCCTCGAACCCCAGCCACCTCGAGGCCGTCGACCCGGTGCTGGAGGGGATGGCCCGCGCGGCGCAGGATCAGCTCGGCGACCGACACAGGATGAAGGTGCTCCCGGTGTTGCTCCACGGCGACGCCGCGTTTGCGGGCCAGGGGGTCGTGGCGGAGACCCTGGGGATGAGCGGGCTCCCAGGATTCAGGACCGGAGGAACCGTGCACATCGTGGTGAACAACCAACTCGGGTTCACCACGGACCCCGAGGCGGGACGCTCGAGCGTCTACGCGACGGACGTGGCCAAGATGGTGCAGGCCCCCATCCTCCACGTGAACGGCGACGATCCGGAGGCCTGCGTCTGGGCCGTTCGCCTGGCGTTCGCGTTCCGACAGACGTTCCACCGGGACGTCGTCGTCGACCTGGTCTGCTACCGGCGTTTCGGCCACAACGAGGCCGACGACCCCAGCTACACGCAGCCGGTGATGTACACCGAGATCGAGGAGCACCGGTCGGTACGCAAGCTCTACATGGAGCGGTTGATCAACCGGGGCGACATCACCATGGAGGAGGCGGAGGAGGTCCTCCACGACTACCGGGATCGTCTGGAACAGGCCTTCGCCGAGACGAAGGAGAGCCACCCGCCGGATCAGGACCGCCACCACGCCCGGCCGACCGGCGTCCTTCCTCCGACGAACACCGGGGTGGAGCGCGGCACGCTCGATCGCATCCTCGACGTCGTGACGAGCTGGCCGGATGAATTCACCCCGCACCCGAAGCTTGCCAAGCAGCTGGAGAAGCGCCGCGCGTTCCTCGAGGAGGACCGAGTGGACTGGTCGCTCGCGGAAGCGCTTGCATTCGGCTCACTCGTGCTCGAGGGGATCCCCGTTCGGATCTCCGGCCAGGACTCGCGCAGGGGCACGTTCAGCCAGCGGCATGCGGTGCTCGTGGATTACGAGACGGGACGAGAGTACTTCCCTCTCGCCAACATCTCCGAGGATCAGGCGCCGTTCTGGATCTACGACACGCCGCTCAACGAGTTCGCATCGCTCGGATTCGAGTACGGGTACTCCGTCCAGGCGAAGGAGGCCCTCGTTGCCTGGGAGGCTCAGTTCGGCGACTTCGTCAACGAGGGGCAGGTCGTGGTGGACCAGTTCATCGTGGCCGGCGAGGATAAGTGGGGACAGACCAGCGGCCTCGTCTTGCTCCTCCCCCACGGCTCCGAGGGACAGGGGCCGGAGCACTCCAGCGGACGGATCGAGCGGTTCCTCACGTTGGCGGCCGAGGACAACATCCAGGTCTCTGTGCCCACCACGCCTGCCCAGTACTTCCATCTGCTCCGCAGACAGATGCGGCGGGAGATCCGGAAGCCGCTGATCGTGTTCACGCCGAAGTCGTTCCTGCGTCTGGCCGCCGCGAACAGCGTCACCGACGAGCTCGTGAAGGGCCACTTCGTCGAGGTGCTTCCGGATGCGCCGGAGAGCGATACGGAGCGGGTTCGAGTGGTTCTCCTCTGCTCCGGGAAGGTCTTCTACGACATCGATCGAGCCCGGAAGGAAGCTGACAACCCGCCGGTTGGCGTCGTTCGCCTCGAGCAGCTGTACCCATTCCCCGAGACCCAGATCCTGGACGCCCTGAAGCGGTATCCAAACGTCGAGGAGGTCAGGTGGGTCCAGGAGGAGCCCGAAAACATGGGGGCGTACGGATTCGTGCACGTGCGGCTGCATCGGGCCCTTCCCGATGGGATCCGGTTCCGCCACGTGGCCAGGCCGGAGAGCGGGAGTCCCGCGCCGGGGATCCGGGCCGTCCACGAGGAGGAGCAGGTCACGCTTCTGAAGGTGGCGCTCTCAGATCTCTAACCGGCCGGCTCGGGCGTAGACTCGAGAAGCTGAGCTTCGGCGAGGGCGGGCGGAGAGGAAGGGGGGCAGAGTTGTGGACATGCATTCCCATGATGCAGCGGTTCACGACCACGAGCACGGCCACGTGACGCATTACAGCCGTCACGGCGAGGACATCACCCACCTGGTCGCGACCCACGGGCATGAGCACAACCATCCCGGCGTCTCGCACGACCACGAGCCGCACGAGGACCAGGAGAAAGAGCACCTGCGCGAGTCCCACATCCACGACCACGCGAGTCCGGCCGAGTCACCGGCCTGAGCCGAGCGAGCCCCAGCTCGTCAATGCAGTGAGTCCTGACGGGGCCGCGTGGTGATCCCGTAGCGCGAGCGCCAGTACTTCGGGCTCGGACGGGGCTTCCGCCACATCGGAAAGAACACCTGCTTGTCCCGGTCGAGGACATTTGTCTTCTCTCCGTCGAAGGTGAACGTGCGCATCAACGGACGCCACCGCGGCGCGACGGAGAGCCAGGGCTCCGCGGCTTCGTCGGGTGAAGGAACCGCGAACAGTCCCAGCTGGCTGTCGTCGATCGCGGTGCGATCGTCGGGCCCGAAGCGGGCGGGAAGGCTCGAGTACATCCGTTCTCGGAAGCTCTGAAGCGCCCGCACGAGCGGCTCGCCTCCCCGGCCGCCGGTTCGGGCCAGGCCCTCGGTCACCAGGCGCACCGCGTCGTAGCCTTCCTGCTCGAATCCCGCCGGCAACCTGTCGAATACTTCCTTGAACCGGTCACGGAACTCGCCCACCCGAGGAATGGGATCGGCCCAGCCGGCCCACGTGTACGGATAGGCGGCCACCGTCCCGGGCCTGGCAGCGGCGGAGAAATCCGGCGAGAGCGCCTCGAACGAAGCGGCCAGCTGGGGAGGCTCGGGGAGCGCCGCGAGCGCGTCGGAGAGCCTGGCCGTCTCCGCAGCGCTGCCGGAAAAGATCACCGCCTCGGCATCCCCCGCCGCTCGGACGATCGGGCTGAGCGGCCGGCCCGGACCCAGGGTGAGGGTTGTGGACAGATTCGCTTCCTCCTCGCTGGCCGCGAGCTCGAGGGCCTCTCGCGTCGAACGCTCCTGAGGTCCCGCTTCGACCACCGCCATGATGCGGGCATAGCGTCGGTCGACCACGAGGTAGCGCATCAGCACCGCGGCCTGCCACCTCCAGGGAACGCTCGTCTGAAAGGTCTGGCGAAAGAGCTCTCGAGACGTGTAGAGATCCCCGGACAGGAGAAACAC
>DASSDP010000119.1:0-7236 GCA_035697085.1 Actinomycetota bacterium | reverse complement strand
GGTCAGCCGACGGCGGCTCTTTCCGTCGCCCTCGACGACCCACAAACTTCCTCGGGCGTCGTGGTAGGCGAAACGACCGGGCAGCGTCACCATTTGCGGCCCGCCGTCGGCCCCACCCACGGCCGCTTCGGCCGATGGAGGACACCGCACAGGCTTATCACCGCCTCCGGTCGCGCACGCCTCCGTGAGCAGAACGATGCACAGCACACGCACCGCCCGGCCGTGGGTTAGCGCCAGTTGTCGGCGACGAGTGCTCATAACGGTTCTACAGTCGGGGACGATGACCGGTTCCTGCCACTCTCCTCATGAATGCAGCCACCAAGTCGCTGATCCTCGATCGCGCCCAGCTCAAGAAGGCACTGACGGCCCCCAGATGCTTTACTTCCCTCGTGGAGTTCTTCCGGAAGGTGGCCAAACTGCACGCCGAGCGGGTGCAGGTGACGTCCATCTCCGGGCGCACGGCCAGCTGACTTCGTCGCGCGTCTGGGGTCGCTTGCGCTCGTCATTCGGGCGCTCTCTCGCAGCGTCGTCCGAGACCGGGAGGACAATCATGTCAATCGACCATGTGCTCGACCGACTCAAACTCGATGCTTACCCCCGCACGCAAGGCTATGACCCGCGTTGGATCGTCGCGAACCAGATGGGGCCCAATCCCCTCTGGCTCGTGGAGGCGCTCACAAACGGCCTTACCCTCGAAACGGGTGACCGCGTACTCGATCTTGGTGCGGGAACCGCACTGACCTCGATATTCCTGGCGAAGGAGTTCGGAGTCTCGGTCGTCGCCGCTGATCTGTGGGTGGATCCCACCGAGAACCAGGCCCGCATCCGTGAGGCGGGAGTCGAAGATCTGGTTTTGCCGGTCCGGCTCGAGGCCCACGATCTGCGGTTCGGTGACGAGACCTTCGATGCAATCGTGAGCGTGGACGCCTATCACTACTTCGGGACCGACGATCTCTACTTGTCCTCATGCATTCGGCTGCTGCGGCCAGGTGGAAACATAGGGATCGTCGTTCCAGGGCTGGTGGCCGAGCTGGATGAGCTTCCCCCTCACCTGGGCCCGTATTGGGACCCGGCTTGCTGGAGTTTCCACAGTCCGCAGTGGTGGCGCCGGCATTGGGAGCGTTCAGGGCTCGTTGAGGTCGAGCGGGCAGAGCTTGTACCGGATGGTTGTACTCAATGGTTGCTTTGGCTGGAAGTCTCCCGGGAGCTTGGTGCGGAGACGGACGAAGCAGAGATCCGAATGGTCCGAGAAGACGCTGGTCGGAACCTCGGATTTAGCCGATTAGTGGCCCGAAGGGTCTAGAGCGGCAGTCACCATGACGCCGTTACCTTTGTTTCAAAGAGCCACGACTAGGACTATCGGCGGCGCCTGCGAAAGCTCAATCGGATCGGCACTCCCGCGAAACCGAAGGCTTCCCGGAGGCGGTTCTCGATGAACCGCGCGTAGGAGTCCGGGTACGTCTCGCCCGTGCCGAAGATCACGAACCTCGGGGGGCCTGCGCTCACCTGCGTGCCGTACATGAGCCTTCCCCCTCCCGGCGGCGGATGCCTGCCCTGAGCGCGCTGCAGCAGTCGGTTCACGTCGGACGTGGGGATCCGGCGAAGCCAGTGGCCGTGAACTTCCAGCAGCGCGGGAATGACCTTGCCCACTCCGGCGCCGCCAAGAGCCGACGTCCGCAGAAGGGGCACTCCGGGGAACACCTCGAGCCGTTCCTTGATCTCGGTGAATCGCTTGGCCCGCTCCCCCGATGGGACGAGGTCCCACTTGTTGGCCACCGCCACGAGCCCTCGGCCCGCTTCTGCCACTCGGGCGGCGATCCGTCGATCCTCGGTGGTCACTCCCTCGGCCGCGTCGACGAGAAGAGCCACCACGTGGCTCCGGTCGATAGCCTGGACGGTCCGAACGTACCCGTAGTACTCGACGCCTCGGGCCTTCGACGGGCGTCGAAATCCGGCCGTGTCCACGAACCTGACCTCTTCGCCGTCCCAGCGAACCAGCGAGTCCACCGCGTCGCGCGTGGTCCCCGCCTCCTCGTAGACGACGGCCCGGTCCTCCCCCACGAGGCGGTTGAACAGCGAGGACTTCCCCACGTTGGGCCTTCCCACCAGGGCGAACGTCCGCTCCTCCCCTGCAACGTCAGACTGAAGATCAGCCTCATCCGGTAGAAGGGTGAGGATTCGGTCGAGGAGCTCTCCCGAGCCCCGTCCGTGCAGCGCGGAGACCGGGATCGGCTCACCGAGCCCCAATCGGTAGAACTCGGCCGCCTCGGGCTCCCTGCGGGCCGAGTCGATCTTGTTGGCCACGACGACCACCGGCACGGTGGTGCGCTGCAGCCGCCGGGCCAGTGCGGCGTCCTCCTCCTGCACGCCCGTCTCCGCGTCGACCACCAGCAGCACGACCTGAGCCTCGGCGGCCGCTCGCTCGGCCTGTTTGGCCACGAGCTCCTCGATCCCCCGGGCTCCCTCCACATGTCCTCCCGTGTCCACGACCAGGAACGAGCGGCCGCGCCAGGTCACGGGAACCTCGAGGCGGTCCCGGGTGACGCCGGGCCGTTCATCGGCGATGGCCTTCCGGACGCCCAGGAGCCGATTGACGAGGGTGGACTTCCCGACGTTCTGGCGTCCGACGACCGCTACGCGCGGCAGCCGCGCGGCATTCACGACAGCGCTGCGCGAACCATGGCCAGGACCTCATCGAAGACATCGCCGAGATCCCTGCCGGTGGTGTCGACCACCTGGGCATCGGGGGCCGGCACCAGCGGATTCGTCTTCGCGTCCTGCGCGTCGCGGCGCGAGAGAGCCTCGGCCAGCGAGGGGTTCTCCGCACCCCGCTCGGCCTGCCGGCGGATGGCCCGCTCCCCCGGCTCTGCGTGAAGAAACACCTTGACGTCCGCGTCGGGGAAGACGTGCGTGCCGATGTCGCGACCCTCGATCACCGCGCCCGCTGCACCGAGCCGCCGTTGTTCCGCTCGCATCACCGCTCGGACCTCCGGATGTCGGGCCACCGCGGAGACGACGGACTCGACCTCGGGGCTGGCGAGATCGTCCCCGGGCGGAAGCCCGTCCACCAACAGGCCCGGAGGCGAGGCGCTGGAATCGATGGAAAAGCGCACCCCGCCGGCAAGAGAGGCCAGAGCCGATGCAACCGACGTATCGACGCCGCGCTCGAGCGCCTCTCGGGCCAGCGATCGATACATCGCGCCCGTGTTGAGAAAGGCGATCCCGAGAGCCTCGGCCAAGCGCTTTCCGAGGGTGCTCTTTCCCGCGCCGGCGGGGCCGTCGATGGCCACCACCGGCCCGCTCTTCGCCACGCGTCCTTCGTCGCTCATTGAGTTCCCTCGTCGACGTGACGGTACAGTGCCTGAACCTCGGCACTCGTGAGGGGGCGCACTTCTCCCGGGTGAAGCCCACCCAGGCCGACCGGGCCGACACGGACGCGCACCAGCCTCCGCACCGTGAGACCGATCGCGGCCAGCATCCGGCGAACCTCGCGCTTCTTCCCCTCGGTCATCACGATCCTCACGGCCTGCCTCCCCCTCGATGCTGCCACCCGACGAGCGGAGCGCGCCCTGGCCATTCCGTCCTCGAGCTTCACGCCGCGGACCAGCCGGGTCACGGCCCGATCGCTCGGGCTCCCCTCCACCTCGGCGAGGTATTCCTTCTCCGCACCGAACCGTGGGTGCGTCAGGCGATTGGCCAGCTCGCCATCGTTGGTGAGCAGAAGAAGCCCCTCCGTTTCGCGATCGAGCCTCCCCACGGGGAACACCCGCGGTCCGGGGGGATAGAACGACGAGACGTCCTGCCGACGCTGGGGGTCACGGGCCGTGGTCACCACTCCCCGAGGCTTGTTCAGGGCGTAGTAGCGCTTCGCCGGATCGAGTGCCACCGATGAGCCGTCGACCCGCACGCGGTCCTTGGCGGGATCCACCCGGTCGCCCAGTGTGGCGACCCTGCCGTTCACGGTGACCCGTCCCTCCCGGATGAGGTCCTCGCACGCTCTGCGCGAGCCGAAGCCGGCCCGGGCAAGCGCCTTCTGCAACCGCTCCGGCTCAGGCGCCGTCGTCGCTCTCGGGTTCGATCGGGATCTCCTCCGAGACGTCGCTGGCGTCGTCCCGCTCCGGCTCCTCGAGCAGGGGGGCCAACGACGGCAGATCCCCGATGGATGCCAACCCCAGCCGCTCGAGGAACTCCGGGGTCGTCCCGAACAAGAGCGGCCTGCCCGGACCCTCGTCACGTCCGACCTCCTCCAGCAATCCCCGATCGACGAGGGCGCTGAGGACGCCGTCGGAGTTGACCCCCCTGATGGCGGCCACCTGGTGTCTGGTCACGGGCTGTTTGTACGCCACGATGGCCATCGTCTCCAGCGCCGCCTTCGTCAAGCGCGTATGCCGGGACGAGAGGATGAACCTCTCGACGACGGGAGACGCCGAAGGATGGGAGAAGAGCCGCCATCCTCCCGCGACGTTGCGGAGCACCAGCCCGGAACCCGCACGCTCGTAGTCCTCGGCCAGGCGGGCGAGCGACGCCTCCACCGCACCACGATCGGTCTCGAGGAGTTGCGCCAGCACCGTCGACGAAACCGGTTCCGCCGCCACGAACAGGACGGCCTCCAGTGCACGGAGCATCTCGTCTCTCGGCGGCGCCTCGCCGTTCATCCCTTCCACTTCACCTCGATCTCGCCGAAGTTCTTCGCCTGCTTGAGCCCCACCCGCCCATCCTTGTACAGCTCCAGCAGGGCCAGGAACCGCACGACCACGTGGATGGGCTCTCGGCAGTCGGAAACGAGCTCCCGGAATCGCGCCGTCTTCTTCCGGCCCTGTGAGAGCTGCGCCACAACGGTCTCCAGCGCGTCAGCCACCGAGACTCGGATCGGGGCCACGTGGGAAAGATCGAGGGTCGGCGGGGGCCGGAGCAGCGCCGCGGCCGCCTCGGCCAGCGCTTCCGGGGTGACCCGTTCCATGAGATCCGGATACAGGTGGGCGAACTCTTCCGCGGGTCCCGCCTCTCGACCGTGGTACCTCGCTCCGTCCGCCAGGGCCTCGCGCAACCACTGCCCCACGCGTCGGAACGCCGCCAGCTCCAGGCTGCGGGCGTACGCGACGTCGGGCGAGCCACCCAGGAGATCCTCCTCCTCGCCACGGGGTGGCCTCGGCAGGAGCCTTCCCACCTTCATCTCCAGGAGGACGGCGCAGATCGCCAGGAACCACGTGGCCTCCTCGAGGCTCCAGCCTTCGGCTTCCTCGGCGTGTTCCAGGAACCGCTCCGTGACCCGGGCCACGGAGACGTCGCACACGTCGATGGTCCGGTCCAGGAGGAGCTCGGCCAGTAGGCGGAAGGGACCGTTGAACACGGGGAGCTCGACGGGGAACTCCCCCACCCGAGACGAGAGTCCTTCTTCTTTCATCGCGCTCATACCGGATCCATGGGTCGGTGCCGCAACTCGACTCTGGTCATGGTATCCGCCGGTTTCCGACCCCTCAATCACCCGCCCTCAACCCACGAGCAGTTCGAAGAGCCCTGTCACGATGGGGTCCACGATGGCGAAGATGGCGCTCGGGAAGAGAAAGAAGATGACCAGCATGAACAGGGCGCCGTACGGCTCCATGGATTGGTACACGTGTCTCGCCCGGGGCGGAAGGAACCGGGCCAGTACCTTCGACCCGTCGAGCGGAGGTATGGGCATGACGTTGAACACGGCCAGGAGGACGTTGACCCCAACGAAGATGATCAGCAGGCGAGTGATCTCTCCACCCCCCAGGCCGACCAGACGGAGCAGGAGCGCTCCCACCGCGGCCAGCACCAGGTTCGCCCCGGGGCCAGCCAGCGCGATCCACATCGTCTGCCGGTCGGGGTCCCTGAGGTTGGCGGGGTTGACCGGCATCGGCTTGGCGTATCCAAAGACGGGGTTGCTGCCCCGTCCGAACAGATAAGGAAGCAGAAGTAGCCCGGGGAGCACCACGGTCCCGAACGGATCCACGTGCTTGATCGGATTCAGGGTCAAACGGCCGGCGAAGCGAGCCGTGTGATCGCCCATGCGATCAGCGACCACCCCGTGGGCGACCTCGTGCAGCACGATGGCCGGAACAAGGGAGACAACGAAGTACACAACCGTCAGGACGTCTTCCACTGCCCGTTCCTCATGTGTTCGGGGATTCCCGCCAACGGTACACGAGCGGTGGGGGCGAAACCGGCTTCTCGGACAAGCGGAGGGACGCAAGCACCCGACCGGCGGCGTCTCGGGCGGCGTCCGAGTCCCTGGCGTGGACTCGCCCGATCTCATCGCCGCCCTCGACCCGCGTGCCCACCTTGGCGGCGAGGGTGAGACCGACGGCGGGGTCGACCGGATCCCCTTTCCGAGCGCGGCCGGCTCCGAGGTCGGCGGCGATCCGACCGATGTTCTCGGCATCGACCCCCGCGAGATATCCGGACCCCTCGGCGACCACGGGGATCACCTCGGGCGCCGCGGGGAGGACGGCGGCCGGGTCGTCGACCACTCCGGGGTCGCCGCCCTGCGCCTCCACCATGCGCCGGAACGCCTCGGCTGCCTCCCCGGAGGAGATCGCCCTATCGGCGCGCGAGCGGGCCTCGGCCTCCTGAACGTCCAGCAACGTCGTCTGGGCACGGACCGCGAACTCGAGCGCCAGTTCGGCGAGCCGACCTCCTCGCTCCCCCCGAAGCGTGTCGACCGCCTCCGCCACCTCGAGGGCGTTTCCCACGGCGTCTCCCAGCGGCTGCGACATGTCGGTCACGGCGGCCCGGGCTTCCCGCACGGACGAACCGGCCAGGTCCATGCATGCCTCGGCCAGGGCGTCGGCGTCTTCGGGCGTCTTCATGAATGCTCCGCTGCCGGCCTTCACGTCGAGCAGGATCAGGTCGCTGTCCACCGCGAGCTTCTTGCTCATGACGCTGGCCGCGATGAGCGGAACGGATGGCACCGTGGCCGTGGCGTCCCGGAGCGCGTACAGCGCCGCGTCGGCGGGGACGAGCTCGCTCGACTGAGCGGCAACGGCACATCCGACGTTCTCCACCTGTCGCTCCAGCTCGTCGACGGAAAGGTCAGTGCGGAGCCCGGGGATGGCCTCGAGCTTGTCGAGGGTGCCACCGGTGTGACCCAGCCCGCGTCCGGAGAGCTTCGCCACGGCGAGGCCGAGCGACGCGGCCAGCGGCGCGAACACCAGGGTGACGCCGTCGGCCACGCCTCCAGTGGAATGCTTGTCGACCTTGGGCCGCGCCACG
>DASSDP010000118.1:0-3942 GCA_035697085.1 Actinomycetota bacterium | reverse complement strand
CCAGGCCATCCCGGAGTTCCATCGATGTCATTCCGGTAGACTTTGACGTCGTACGGCGCCTGATCTACGGAGATACCCTCGTTTTGGTCTGTCGGGAGGACTCATGAGCCTGACCGCCCTCTGCCCGGGGACATTCGACCCGGTCACGCACGGGCACATCGACATCGTGGAGCGGGCTTCGCGCCTGTTCGACACGGTGGTGGTGGCGGTTGTCGAGAATCCGGCGAAAGAACCTCTGTTCGCCCCGGAGGAACGGGTCACGATGCTGAAGGAAGCCGTGGGGGGTCTTGAGAACGTGGAGGTGGAGTCGTTTTCCGGCCTGCTCGTGGACTACGCGGCCCGACGGGAGGCAAAGATCATCGTGAAGGGCCTCCGGGCCGTCTCGGACTTCGACTACGAGCTGCAGATGGCCCAGATGAACCATCACCTTGCCGGCGTCGAGACCTGCTTCGTGCCGACGAGCCCGAAGTGGTCCTATCTCTCCTCGTCCCTGGTCAAGGAGATCGCCGGATACGGCGCCGACGTGCGCGGGCTCGTACCCGACAACGTCCGTGAACGACTCAGAGAGAAGCTCGGGTAGATGGATATCGCTGCTCGCATCCATCAGCTCGAGGAGCTGATCCGCGAGGCCAAGTCCATGCCGCTGTCCGCCTCCGTCCTCGTCAACAAGGACGAGGTCCTGGAGCTGGTCGACGGGATGCGGAACACCCTCCCCGAGGAGATCAAGCAAGCGCGGTGGGTGGTGAAGGACCGAGAAGAGTTGCTGGCAAAGGCTCGCCGTGACGCCGAGGTCATCGTGGACGACGCTCGGAAGGAACAGGCCCGGCTCGTCTCGGACGATGAGGTCGTGGCCGAGTCAGCCCGTGAGGCCGAGCGGATCCTCGCGGACGCACGAGAGCAGGCTCGCCAGATCAAGCTCGAGGCCGAAGATTACGTCGACGCCATGCTGGCCTCGTTCGAGTCCACGCTGACCAAGACCCAGGAACGCCTGACGAGGACGAGGGATCTGGTCGAGCGGGGGCGCGAACGGCTCCGCGGCACGATCGCCGATGAGTACTTCGCGTCCGCGGCCGAAGGCGACTCCGAGGACGAAAACGAAGAGCACGCCGAGGAGGAGCTCCAGTGATGCACGCGATCGACGTTCGCGATCTTCTCGCCCGCCCCGGCTCTTCTCGGGAGCTGCACCTCGCGCCGGCGATCCAGGGCCTGAGGACCGAGCTCGCCGAGATCCCGGCGGATGCTCCCGTGCACATCGACCTGGTGCTGGAGAGCCTGGTCGAGGGAATCCTCGCGTCGGGCCCGATCTCGGGGAGGATCGCATACCGGTGCGCTCGCTGCCTGAAGCCCTTCACTGGTGACCTGCATGTCGAGGTCTCCGAGCTCTTCGCTCGGGGTGCCTCCGAAGAGGACGACGAGTACCCGTTGATCGACGGGATGATCGATCTGGAGCCGATGATCAGAGACGCCGTCGTCCTCTCGCTGCCATTTTCCCCGCTGTGTCGGACCGATTGTCTCGGACTGTGCGAGCGGTGTGGGGGCGATCGAAATCTCGGGGAATGCACGTGCTCACCGCGGAGCGACCCTCGATGGGGCGCTCTCGAATTCCTGCTGGACGTGGACTGAGAAAGGAGCATCGTGGCTCTACCGAAACGAAAGACGACCAAGTCGAAGCGTGACTCTCGCCGGGCTCACTGGAAGGGGACTCCGCCAACGTACAGCGAGTGTCCGCAGTGCCACCAACCCAAGTTGCCCCATCGGGTGTGTGGAAACTGCGGTTTCTACGGGGGGCGCCAAGCCATCGAGGTGGAGTAGGCGTTTGCTGAGACAGGTCACTCCCCTCGAGCGCGCGCTCCGGGTGCGGTTCAAGAGCGGAGCGCTTCGCGCCGCATCGCTCACCCATCGGTCCTACGCGTTCGAGCGGGGGACGGCCTTGACCAACGAGCGTCTCGAGTTCCTCGGTGACGCGGTCCTGGGTCTGGTGGTGACCGATCTCGCCTACCGAAGGTTCCCCGATCTGCCGGAGGGCGAGCTCGCGAAGCTGCGGGCGGCCATCGTGAACATGGCCACTCTGGCCGACGTGGCCCGGCAGCTTGGGCTGGGCGAGGCCATCCTGCTCGGCAAGGGAGAGGAACTGTCGGGAGGCCGCAACAAGCCCAGCATCCTCGCCGACGCCATGGAGGCGGTCCTCGGAGCCCTGTACCTCGATCGCGGGTTGGCCGGAGTGAGCCGCGTCATCGAGCGGCTGTTCTGGCCTCGGATGCTCACCTATGCCGGCGGCGGTGGGGATCGGGACTACAAGACCGGCCTCCAGGAGCTTGCGGCCCAGGAGATGGGGACGATCCCACAGTATCGAGTGACGGAACGCGGTCCCGACCACGCCAAGGAATTCACGGCCACCGTGCACCTGGGGGGGACGGTCTACGGCAGCGGACGCGGACGCTCCAAGAAGGAGGCCGAGCAGCAGGCCGCTCGGGTTGCATTCGATCGCCTGGCTCACGTGGACCGAACCGTGTCGGCCGGGGAGAAGTAGTGGAGCTGCCCGAAGTCGAGATCCTCCGCCGCGACCTCGAGAAAGACGTTGTGGGTCGGCGCATCGCCTCGGTCGACGTGCGGCGGACCAAGAATGCGAAGCGAGTCATTCGCCGGGCCAAGTCGGCGAAGGAGTTCCGGGATCGGCTCGTCGGCAAGAAGATCACCAGGGCCGACCGGAGAGGAAAGTACATCCTGCTCCACCTCGACGGCAGCGACGTCCTCGTCCTGCACTTCGGAATGAGTGGCCGGCTTCTCCGCGGGAACAAGCGCGTGTCACCGCCCCAGCACACGCATGTGGTCATCACATTCCAGAAGGGGGGCGACCTTCGATTCGTCGACCCCAGGACGTTCGGCGAGATGTTCGTCACGACGACCGACGGGCTCGGCAAGGTGAAGGAGCTCGCGCACATCGCCATCGACCCTCTTGAACACGCGTTCACCTGGCAGCAGTTCTCCGAGATCCTGGCCCAGCGAAAGACCAAGCTGAAGAGCCTCTTGATGGATCAGGCCTTCGTGTCGGGGCTGGGGAACATCTACTCCGACGAGATCCTGTTCGCCGCCGGCCTCAGGTGGGATCGGATGTCCGACGAGTTGTCGTCACAGGAGGTCCGGCGGCTCTATCGAGCGGTGCAGGAGGTGGCCCAGGAGTCGATCCGATTCCGAGGAACAACCCTCGACGACGAAGCTTACGTGGACCTCTACGGGAAGCCGGGCGAATACCAGGCCGAGCTCAAGGTATACGGCCGACGAGGATTGCCCTGTCGCCGCTGCCGAACACCGATCGAGACCGTCAAGCTCTCGGGGCGGAACTCGTACCACTGCCCCCAGTGCCAGAGCTAGCCTGCCGGGCGCCGATCGTTCGACCGACCCCCCGTGTCTTCGAGATGTCCCTGGCTCGTCCCGGGCCCTCGACCAGCAGCACGAGGAAGATGCCGTAGATCGGCAGGTGTCCGATCAGCTCCGTCACCCCGAAGAAGAAGAGCGTGAGGTTGAACGGAACGACGGCAACAATTACCGCGAGCCTCGTTCCGATCCCCGACAGGAGAATGAGGCCGAGGGCCAGCTCGATCGCTCCCACGGCATCGGCGAACGTGCGATCCGAGACCCCCGCTCCCTCCAGGAGATTGAACCCCGGGTACCGGCGGAGGAACTCCCGGGCGACATCCGGAGCCAGCAGCTTCTCCGTCAGCGCCCCCCCGACCATGGCCAGACCGGCGCAGAGTCGAAGCAGACCGACCGCGGCGGGGTTCATCGATGCCGTCTCACCATTTCGATGGCGGCGTGCGTCGAGCGACCACTTTCGTCGCCCAACGACGGCGAGGTAGAGCGCGATCCCCAGGAACTCGATTCGCTCCAGGATCGGGATGACACCGAAGAAGAACATCCCGACCGGACCCGAGAGAGCCAACA
>DASSDP010000117.1:0-17297 GCA_035697085.1 Actinomycetota bacterium | reverse complement strand
CGGGAGCTGAATCAGGATGCCGTCGACGGCAGGGTCCTCGTTCAGGGCCCGTACCAGATCGAGCAGCTCGGTCTCCGGGATCTCGGCCGGAAGATCGTGGCGCTCCGAGTGGATGCCCACCTCGGCGCACGCCTTCTGCTTCGCCCCGACGTAGACCTTGGAAGCCGGATCGTCGCCGACCAGCACGGCCGCCAGTCCGGGAGTGACGCCTCGAGCGGTGAGTCCGCGAACGCGCTGGGCGACCTCGGCACGGATCTCCGAGGCCAATGCCTTCCCGTCGATGATGCGAGCGGTCATTGGCCGCCCATGGTATCCGGGGCCCGGTGCCTCACAGGATCTGTGACAGGAAGAGCTTGGTCCGATCGTTTTGCGGGTTGCTGAAGAAGCGGTCGGGCGTCCCCTCCTCGATCAGCAGGCCTTCGTCGAAGAAGAGGACCCTATCGCCGACCTCCTTGGCGAACCCGATCTCGTGGGTGACGACGATGAGGGTCATCGCAGAACGAGCGAGCTCCTTCATCACGTCCAGGACTTCCTTGATCATCTCCGGATCGAGCGCGGACGTCGGCTCGTCGAACAGCATGATCTTTGGTTCCATGGCCAGGGCCCTGGCGATGGCCACCCGTTGCTGCTGCCCGCCTGAGAGCTGGGCCGGATACTTGTCTGCCTGCTCGGGGATGCCCACCCGCTCCAGGAGCGCTCGGGCTTTCTCGATCCCCTTGGCCTTCGGCCATCGCCGAACATTGCGCGGGGCGAGCGTGATGTTATCCATGACGGTGAGGTGTGGGAAGAGATTGAACGACTGGAAGACCATCCCGATCTCGCTTCGGACCCGCTCGATGTTACGGATGTCGTCGGTGAGCTCGATGCCGTCCACTACGATCCGGCCGTCGTCGTGACGTTCCAGCCGGTTGATGGTCCTGATGAACGTGGACTTTCCAGACCCTGAAGGACCGAGGATCACCACGACTTCGCCGCGTTTGACCGTCGTCGTCACTCCCTTGAGCGCCTGGAAATTGCCGAACCACTTCTTCACATTCTCGGCCTCGATCATCTGCTCGGGTCCGGCCTCGACCTCGGTACCAACAAGTTCCATCTCGCTCGCCATCTCTACCGCTCCCCCACTCCGAGCCGTCGCTCAAGTCGCTGGCTCCACCGGGACATCGAGAACGTCACCACCCAGAAGAGCAGCGCCGCGGCAAGGAGCGCCTCCTTCTGGTCTCCGATGAACTCGAGCTGCGCCGAGGCCCGACGGGCCGCCCTCAGCGCGTCGGTGATGGCCAGGGCTGCCAACAGTGATGTGTCCTTGAACAAGCCGATGAAGTGGCTGATCATCGCAGGGATCGTCATCCGCAAAGCCTGGGGCAGGATGATCAGCGCCATCATCCGGGTGGTTGACAACCCCACCGCCTTCGCCGCCTCGTACTGACCGAAGTGCACCCCCTG
The DNA here is from genome assembly GCA_035697085.1 of Actinomycetota bacterium. Lineage (GTDB taxonomy): Bacteria > Actinomycetota > UBA4738 > UBA4738 > CALAEC01 > DASQUW01. The sequence continues at coordinate 15,854 of DASSDP010000117.1, read as the reverse complement.
GAGCCCGCCCCGCACGATCTCCGCGACGTACGCCGAGCTGAAGATGGTGAACACCAGGATCATCCTCACGATCAAAGACAGCTGCATCCGGGGGGGAAGCATCAGCGGAAGGATGAACTGCCCCGAGATGATCAGCGTCACCAGCGGAACGCCCCGAAACAGCTCGATGAACCCAACGCAGAACTTGCTGATGATCGGGAGGGTGCTTCGCCGCCCCAGAGCCAGGAGGATCCCGACGGGAAACGAGAGAAAGGTCGCCGCCACGGCGAGAAGAACATTCAGCATGAAGCCACCCCAGACTTGTGGAGGCACGCCGTCGAAGGCCCGCAAGAGGACGATGATCGCTGGGAACACCAGCACCCACCCGGCGATCACGACGCCACGCAGGCGGCGGGAACCCGCACGCCCCAGCAGCACCCCTGCGGCGACGGTCGCCGGGATCGCCAGCGTGAGGATCCAGATCCGCAGTCCCTCCAACAGGTACGCCAGGACCAGGAGGACCGCGACCCCAAGAACTGCGCGCAACGCGGCCTTCCTGGGCGTCCACCGCAGCCGCAGGCCCGAGACTCCCCAGGACAGACCGATCAGGAAGGCGACAAGGTAGGCGGACGCCCACACCCTCCACACCTCCTCGAGCGGGAAGCGACCGACCATGTAGATACGGAGGTTGGCCTTCACCACGGCCCAGTCCGCGCTGACGAAGATCCAGCGAAGGAGCTGGAAGCCGAAGTACAGAACAACTGCGGCCGAAAGCACCGTGACAACGCCGTTGAAGATGCTCGAGAAGAGATTCTGGCGAACCCATTCGCCCGGGGTGGTCGGCACCTTGGAGGGTGCGACCTCGACGGCCCGCTCCTCCTCGATGATGAGGGGGGCCCGCTCCAGGTCCGTTGGGAGCTCGGAACCAGGGATCATCTCCGCTCTCCTCTTCGGGTTACCGCGCGGTTGAGCAGATTCATGAAGAACGAGATCGTCAGGCTGAGGGTAAGAAACGTGGCCATCCAGATGAGAAGGACCTGCGTGGCCCCACCCGCCTGATTGGAGATGGTCCGGCCGACGGAAACGATCTCCGGAAACCCGATCAAGAGTCCGAGGCTGGAGTTCTTCGTCAGGTTCAGGTACTGGCTGTTGATCGGGGGGATTGCGATCCGAAGCGCTTGGGGGAGCACCACCAGTCGAAGCTGCTGTCTCGGCGTGAGCCCCATTGCCTCGGCGGCTTCCTTCTGTCCCTTGGGAACCGCGAGGATGCTTCCCCGGACGATCTCGGCGATAAATGCTCCTGTGTACACGACCAGAGCCAACAGGAGGGCCGTGTACTCCGGACTGAGTTGCGCCCCACCTTCGTACGTTCGATCAACGAACTTGGGCACGTCCAGGCGCACGGGGTTGCCGGCCACGACGTATCCGACGGCAGCGATGGCCAGGAACGTCCCGAGCGACCACAGGAACCGGCGGGGTGGCTGTGCGGTGCGCTCGCTCACGCGCGTTCGCCAGGACCGAGCCGCGAGGGCCGCGGCGATCCCGATCACGAGGAAGATCGCCCAGACGCCGAACGTGTCTTCTGCCCGTACCCATGGGATGACGGAGGCGCGGTTGGAGATGAAGGCCACGTTCCAGATCGAGAGGCCGCCGCTGACGCCGGACGGAAGAGCCAGGACCACCGCGACGTACCAGAACACGAGCTGAACCGCCAAGGGTGTGTTTCGTACGGCTTCCACGTACACCTGGGCGATCTTCCGGATGAGCCAGTTCGTCGACAGGCGTGCGACTCCCATGATGAGTCCGAAGATGCTGGCCAGGACGATGCCGACCACCGCCACCCGCAGGGTGTTCGAAAGCCCTACCTGGAGGGCCCGGACGAAGCTCTGGTTGGGGTTGTAGGAGATCCCTTCCTTGATCGAGAAGCCGGCACGCTGGCGGAGGAACTCGAAGTTCAGCTCCTGTCCCTGGCGGTCCAAACCGAACTGGAGATTGAGGAACAGCTCCCGAAAGGCCAGAACAACAACCACCACGAACACAGCCTGTCCGAATCCTCGGAGGACTCGGATGTTCCTCCAGAGCGGCGGGGCGACCTTCCGCTCGACCGCAGCCTCGGACATGAGCGAAAGCATAGAGGAAGGGGGGCCCGGCGCGCTCGCCGAGCCCCCCTTCGAGTCCTACCCTGTCCGCTCTAACGATACGGCGGCGCGTAGTGCAGGCCCGGCGGGTCGTCGGACCACAACGCGTTCAGCCCTCGCTCCAGGCCGAGCGGGGAACTGGCACCCACGTGCCGGTCGTAGATCTCCCCGTAGTTCCCCACGGCAGAAATCACGTTGACCATGAAGTCCGGATCGACGCCGAGGCCCGGGTCGAATGGGGCGCCCTCTTCGGTCGGCGCCCCGAGCAGGTTCCCGATCTGGGGGTCGTCGGGGTTCTGCGCCTGCTGCTCCACGTTTCCGCTGTCCACCCCGAGCTCCTCAGCGAGGATGATCCCCTTGATGGTCCAGCTCACCACGTCCTGCCATTGCGAGTCGCCGTCCAGCACGGCGGGCGTGAGCGGCTCCTTCGACATCACGTCGGGAAGGATCACCAGCGAGTCGGGTCCGCCCTGGTCCTCGGGCCACGAGGCCCGGATCCCGGCGAGCTGCGAGCGGTCCGACGTCCACCCCTGGCACCGATCCTGGATGAACGCCTCCTGCAACTGCGGGTTCTCCTCGAACGAGACCGCCTCGAACTCCAGCCCAAGCTCCCCGAACACGTCGGCCAGGTTCAGCTCGGTGGTCGTCCCCGAGGTGACGCAGATCCCAGTGTTGTTCATGTCCTCGAGCGACTCGAAGCCGCTGTCGGCCCGGACCATCATCGCCTGGCTGTCGTAGAAATTGACGTGGGTGAAGGCCACGCCCTCCGCTCCATCCCGGCTGCTCGTCCACGTCGTGTTCCGAACCAGGACGTCGTACTGGCCGGCCCGGAGCGCATTGAACCGTTCGTCGGCGCTGATCGGCACGAGCTCGGGCTCCGCCTCGGGGTCGTTGAAGACGGCCACCGCGAAGGCCCTGCAGAAGTCGATGTCGAAGCCCTCGATGTTCCCCTCCGCGGTGAGGAACCCGAACCCGGGAACCGTCTCGTTGACTCCGCACCGGAGCGTCCCTCGCTCCCTCACCGCATCGAGGGTGCTCTGGGCCTCCTCCTGCTGTCCGCCCGTTCCGCCGGGCTGTGGCTGTTCCTCTTCCCGCCCGCATGCGGCGGCGAGAAGCGCGATCACGGCGGCGAGCACCGCCACTTTCGCGAAGATTCCTCTCCGCATGATCCCCTCCCTTCGACTTGCGGGGCTGCTGGGCATCTCTCCCTCTCGCCCCCCGTACCTACAGGGTCGGAGCATAGTCGTTTTGGGCTGGGCCGGGCCAGCCGGCCGCCTCAGGCTAGTGACGAAAGTGGCGTCGGCCGGTCAGGACCAGGGCCATCCCGTGCTCATCGGCCGACTCCACGACCTCGTTGTCCCGCACCGAGCCGCCCGGTTGGATGATGGCCGTCACTCCGGCAGCAGCAGCACGGTCCACCCCATCCCGGAAGGGGAAGAAGGCGTCCGACGCAGCTACGGCTCCGCGGGCCCGCTCACCCGCTTTCCGGCACGCGATATCGACGGCGTCGACTCGGCTCATCTGCCCTGCGCCCACCCCAACGGTGGCGCGGGCCGTGGCCAGGACGATGGCGTTGGACTTCACCCAGGCGGCCACGGTCCAGGCGAACAGGAGATCGTCCCACTCGTCCTCGGTGGGCTCCCGTCTGCTCACGACCTTCATGTCGATCCGGCTCTCGACGATGAGGTCGCGGTCCTGCACCACCGCGCCGCCATCGACGGCCCTGACGTCCAGCCCCGAGCCTTTCGGCGATGGCGCCCGGAGCACCCGGAGCTTCTCTCGCTTGCCAAGGGCGTGGAGCGCGGCGTCCGTGTATCCCGGAGCCACCACCACCTCCGTGAAGACGTCGGCCATCGCCGCAGCGGCCTCCTCGTCGACCTCCGCGTTGAACGCGACCACACCGCCGAATGCCGAGAGCGTGTCCGACTCGTACGCCGCCCGATATGCGGCGGCCGGCGTGACGGCGACCGCGGCCCCGCAGGGGTTGTTGTGCTTCACGATGACGGCGGCGGGCTCGGCCAGCGCCCCGGCGAGACCGCGTGCGGCATGGGCATCCAACCAGTTGTTGAAGGACATCTGCTTTCCCTGGAGGATCTCCGATCCGCCGAGCGGCCCGGACGAGAGGACCTCACGGTACAGGGCCGCCTGCTGATGAGGATTCTCCCCGTACCGAAGATCGGCCAGCCGCTCGAGGCCGATGGTCAGCGACGCCGGGGGCCCTTCGTGTTGGGCCGGCGGGCGGAACCATGCGGCGATGGCCGCGTCGTACAGCGCGACGTGCTCGAACGCTTCTGCGGCAAGCCGCGTCCGCAGTTCACCGGGCACGCCACCGTTGTCACGGATCGATTCGAGAACCTCCTCGTAGCGACGGGGGTCGACGACGGTGGCCACCGATCCAACGTTCTTCGCCGCCGCGCGAATGATCGTGGGGCCGCCGATGTCGATCTGCTCGATGACCTCGCCCCGTTCGGCCCCGCTCGCAACCGTTCGTTCGAACGGATACAGGTTGACCACGACCAGGTCGAACGGCTCGATGCCCTGCTCGGCCAACTCATCGAGATGCCGGGGGTTGGACTTGTCCGCGAGGATGCCCGCGTGAACGATCGGATGAAGCGTCTTCACCCGGCCGCCGAGCAGCTCCGGAAACCCGGTCAGCTCCGAGACCAGCATCACCTCCAGGCCGGCGGATCGCAGGGCGGCCCCGGTGGAATCCGTGGCCACGAGCCGCACGCCGCCGGAGGCAAGTCCTTCCACGAAGGGGGCGAGGCCGTCCTTGTCGGAAACCGACAACAGGGCCCGGCGGATCTGCAGGAGATCGGTCACCGTTCCGCGCCCTGCCGGATCCGAACCTGCCGTCCGTGGATGACCAATCGATCCTCGAGGACCAGCCGGACGGCTTGAGGAAACAGGCGGTGCTCCACCTCCTGGATCCGGGCGTGCAGCGATGCCTCGTCGTCGTCTTCACGAACGGGTACCGGTTCCTGGAGCACGATCGGGCCGTGATCGACCTCCTCGTCGACGAGGTGCACCGTCACGCCGGTCACCTTCGCCCCCCACGCGAGGGCGTCGCGCACCGCGCGGGCCCCCGGAAATGCTGGAAGCAGAGAGGGGTGCACGTTGAGCATCCGACCCTCGAAGGCACGGACGAGAGGAGGCGTGAGGATCCTCATGAAGCCCGCAAGACAGACGACGTCCACGTCGTCGTCCCGGAGCCGTCCGAGCGTGGTGAGGTCGTACTCGCTCGAGGTGCGGCCCGACGGATCCAGATGCACGGCCGGCACCCCCCGAGACTCGGCGCGTTGGAGGGCCCCGGCTCCTCCTTTGTCCGAGATGACCAGCGCGATCCGGGGCCCCACGACGGGGTCGTCGAGGAGAGCCTGGAGGTTCGTCCCGGCCCCGGAGGCGAGCACGGCCACGCGAGCGTTCACCGGTCCGCACGGTACGGGCGGCCCGTCTGCGCTGTCAATCCGGCAGAATCCAACCGTGGGTGCCGAAGCCCCCTCAACGAGCAAGGAGAGCTGCCGGATTCATCCGGAGCGGCAGGCCGTCGAGCGATGCGCCTCGTGCGGCCGCACGGCCTGCCTGTCGTGCGCGGTGCCGGTGCGCGGCCGGGTGCTGTGCGTCGAGTGCGCCACCCGGGAGGTCGGCGAGACGGCCCCTGTGGCATCGGCCGAACCACGACGGGCCGTCGTGGCCACCCATGTCGCGGCGGCGGCGCTCTTCGCGGTGGGCTTCCTGGTCACGCTGGCCCCATGGGACCGGTTCGGCATCCTCACGACGATGTTCTCGGCGTGGCGCTCTGATCCGAACTCGTGGCCTCTGATCGCCAGCATCTCGATGCTCGTGGGGACACTCGCCGCGCTCGCCGCTCTCGCTCTCCGACCCGGTCCATTGACCCGGTACGCGGCCGGCACCTACGCGATCCTTGCCCTCGTCGGGGGGTCGGCAACGACCGCGGAGCTGCTCGGGACTCCCTCGTACGTCGTCCACACCCCCGCTCCGCACGTGATCCTGGCCGTCTCTGTGGCCATCCTCGGGCTCGGGATCGTCATGCTTCGTCGTCGAATTTCTTGACTCACCCCGGCCCTCACGGAACGATTGGGCCGTGGGACGGACCTCGACCAAGACCGGTGGCATGACCGCCGCCGATTGGATCATCCTCACCGGCGCCGCCACCTACCTCGCGTGGACCATCGTTCCGGCCTGGTACCGGGCGGGCGGGGGAAAGGCCTTCGGCATTCCCCTTCCCAGCTACACGTTCAACGCCTGGCGTGGGACCACGACGTTCGCGGCCCTCGTGGCGATCGTTTCCATCGCCTGGCTCGGCCTCCGGAGCGGGGGCGTCCGGCTCGGGGCGGGGACGGTTGGGAGCGTGGTCGATCTCGTCCTGGCTTCGGCCGGGCTCGTGCTCACGCTGCTCGGACTGGCGGTGCCGCCGGCGACCGGAGTGGGAACGGCGTCGGTGTCGTGGGCGTTGCCCGTGGGGATTGTCCTGTCGTTGCTGTGGGCGTACGGAGCAGCTCGGAAGTACCGAGAACGTCGTAGCTCTGATCGATCGACAACGATCGCTGGGAGCGGGTTCAGCACAGGGGTCCGTCCTTGACTCCCGAGGACCGCTCAGCTTAAATCCGCCTGGGCCCGGCTACTCACGGCGCCCAGGGGAAGTTGAAGAAAGGAGAGGGGATGGAACAGAGGCCCGGATTCAACTGGGGCGGACTGTCCATGGGGTCCAAGGGAGCCCTGGTGGCGGGCGGACTGATGCTGATCGACCTGTTCCTTCCCTGGAACAGGGTGTGCTCCGGTGGCGGGGATCTCTTCGGCACCTCGATCCCCGAGATCTGCGCCAGCGCGAGTGGGTGGTCTTCGATCGGCGTCATCGCCGGCCTTCTGGTGCTCGCCCTCCTCGTGTGGGAGGGCCTGAACGCGGCCGGGGCGCTGGCGAACGTGGCCGCGCCGAAGAAACTGATCACGGCGGCACTCGCGGCCGGCGCAGCGGTCTTCGCGCTGCTCCGCTGGCTCCTGAACACCGAGTTTGCGTCGTTCGGGGCATACATCGGCATCATCCTGTCGCTGGCGTTGCTGTATGCCGCTTGGGTGAACTGGCAGGAGCACAAAACCATGGCGGGGGGAGGCGCGATGCCGCCCCCGATGATGCCGCCACCTGCGTAAACCAATCCGTCAACGTTGACAACGGGCCCGGAGTCATCCGGGCCCGTTGCTCGTGCAGTCTTCTCCGCTACTCGGTCGGTTCGGAGTCGGTAGGCGGCGGTCCCGAGGGAGCCGGGCGTTCGAATCCGGTCATGGGTCGCGTCTTCTCGAACCCGGAGGTCCCGCTGGGCGCTGCGACCGGAACCGGCTGAGTCTCGGATACGGGCACCCTGGCCTCCCGGCCCCCTCCGGGCCCCGCGCCGAGCGCTCCCCCCAGAGCGCCTCCGGCCACTCCCCAGGCCAGGGCCACCAGCAGGCCCGTCATCAACGTCGGGCCGATGGAAAGGTTCTGAGAGCCCCCGAACCCCCCGACCTGCCCGGCTGACCCCACGGTGATAGCGGCCAGGACGATCAGGAGGAAGACCACGGCGGCGAAGACCACTCCCGACGCCGCACCGATGACTGCCCCTTGACCCGGGGACACGGCCTCCGCCCGCCGGGCCGCGCGCCGGGCGGCCAGCACCGTGGCCACGAGAGGGACCAGCAGGAAAAGGAAATAGCCGATGGGGGCGGTCTCGAACCGGATCGGCAGGCTGCCGCACACATCGAGCAGCGCCTGACCCCCGGAAGGCTCGAGGCCTCCGCTCGGGAACTTGGTGTACGAAAGGAGCGGGCACGAGAGTTGGACGCCGCTGGCAGAGCCGGAGAAACCCAAGGCTCCACCCATGGCCGGCACGAGAACGAGCGTGGCGATGTTCGGGATGACCAGGACCGTCAGCAATACGAGCAGCACCGCGTCCAGGACCGAGTCGGCGCCCGCGACCTCTCGGAAGTAGTCCGGCCCGAAGGGAAGCGGCACGTCCGGGTTCAGCGCGGCGGTGATGAGGTACCCGATGAACGCCAGACCGAGCCCGTACCAGGCCATCCGCCATCCCCCACCGAGGATGGCTCCAACCCAACGTCCTCTGGGGCCCTCCCTGATCTCCTCCTTCGCCGTCGACAGTCCTCCCCACGCGCCGGCGAGAAGACCGAGCGCCAGCGGCCAGAGGAAGGCAGCGATCGGAGACGGGCCGATCTCGAGCGGCTGATTGCCCTGGAGGAAGGGAAGGGGCGGCAGGGGGATGCTGAAACTGACGAGAAACGACAGTCCCAGAGCGAGGAGAGCGTACGGAATCGCCACCTTTGCTCCATTGACGGCGCGGACGGCAGGGCGTCCGCCCGCGGATTCTGCGACGGCTCGCCCGCCCCGGTACAGGAGCCACACCGCAACCGCGGTCCCGAGCATCATCGCCAGCGCCATGGTGATGCTGAGGGGGATGTCTCCGCCCAGAGGACCCGCCACGTCTCCCCCGAAGGAGAAGTTCGGCAGGTCGAACGTGATGCCGGCGTGATGGAAGAGGAAGAAGAAGACGCCACCGATCTTGATCACGTCCTGGGTCGCCGGCGCACCTTCCGGATCGGAAGCGGTGGCGAGCCAAGGGATGGCCTGCGCCAGCAACACGACGATCACGAACGCGAGGGCCGCCCGACCGACGGCCTTTCCCCATCCGCTCGTCAGCATGGTTCCTCTCGGTGGGACCCCTCCCGGCGCGACCATGGGCATCGGCGCGGTCGGTGCGGGTGGAGTGGGCTGCGGGGTGGGTGGCTCAGGCGTTGGCTCGGGCATCGGTGGCTGGGGGGTGGGTTCCGGCGTCGGCGGTTCGGGAGGAGGGCCCGGAACCGGAGGCTCCGGGGGGGTTGGACCGGGAGGGTCCTCCATCCGTGCCATGTCCGCGGCGTCCCCGGGCGTCGTCTCCGAGGTGGCCATGGACTCGGTGAGGGCATTGCCGCACGTCGAGCAGAACCGTGCCTCGGCGGGGTTCTCGTTCCCGCAGTTCGGACATCTCATCCCAGCGCCTCCTTCACGTAATCGGCGACCTCCGTCGGATTTCGACCGACCCGGACGCCGGCGGCTTCGAACGCATCGGCCTTCGCCTGTGCGGTTCCCCGCGAACCGGTGATGATGGCTCCCGCATGGCCCATCCGCTTTCCCGGGGGCGCGGTGAACCCGGCCACGTAAGCGACCACAGGCTTGGTCACATGCTCCGAGATGAACTGAGCGGCTCGTTCCTCGTCGTCCCCGCCGATCTCGCCGACCAGGATGGCCACTCGCGTCTCGGGATCGGACTCGAACCGCTCCATGACCTCCACGAATCCCGTTCCGATGATGGGGTCCCCGCCGATGCCGATGCACGTGGACTGGCCCATTCCGCGCTGCGTGAGCTCGTGCATGATCTGGTAAGTGAGCGTGCCCGAGCGGGAGACGAGCCCGACCGACCCCTCCACACAGATCGTGTCGGGAATGATGCCGAGGTTTGCCTTTCCCGGTGATATGAGCCCGGGACAGTTTGGCCCGATGAGCACCTGTTCCTTCCCTCGCAAGTAGTTGTACACCCGAGCCATGTCCATGACGGGGATTCCCTCGGTGATGCAGACGATGAGACGCACCCCCCCATCGGCCGCCTCGAACACGGCGTCGGCAGCGAAGCGAGCGGGGACGAAGATCAACGATGCATTCGCATCTGTTTCTTCGACGGCCTCCGCCACCGTGTCGAAGACCGGCACTCCATCGACGGACTGTCCGGCCTTCCCGGGCGTCACGCCGCCGACCACCTGAGTGCCGTAGCTCTTGTTTCGAAGCGCGTGGAAGGACCCCTCCTTGCCGGTGATCCCCTGCACGATCACCCGCGTCTCACGGTCGAGGTAGACCGTCATCCGCCCACCCCCGCCTTGGCCAGGTCCACGGCCTTCTGGGCGGCTTCGAGCATCGTGGCCGCGGGGACGATCCGCTCATGTCCGGCCTCGGTGAGGATCTTCCTTCCCTCCTCGGCGTTCGTGCCGTCGAGCCGAACCACGATCGGGACGTGGGCCTCCACGCGCTTCAGCGCGTCCAGGATGCCCTCCGCCACCACGTCGCCGCGGGTGATGCCCCCGAAGATGTTCACGAGGACGGATCGAACCGCCGGGTCGGACAGGATCACCTCCAGCGACGTGGCCATCAGCTCCGCATCGGCGCCGCCCCCGACATCGAGGAAGTTGGCCGCGGCCCCTCCGGCCTGTTGGACCACATCGAGCGTGGACATCACCAGTCCCGCGCCGTTGCCGATGATGCCGACCTCCCCGTCGAGCTTGACGTATTGCAGGCCCTTCTCCCGAGCCCGGGCCTCCGTCGGGTCGAAGGCGAACGCCTTCGTGTACTCGCTGAGCTCCGGGTGTCGAAAGAGTGCGTTGTCGTCGATGGTGACCTTGGCGTCGAGCGGCACCACCCGGCCGTCTCCGAGCACCGCCAGCGGGTTCACCTCGACCAGGGTTGCGTCCTCCGATAGCACGATGTCCCAGAGCTTGGTAAGCACCTCGACGGCCCCGCTCGCCGCCTCGAGGAGGAACCCGCCGCCGAGCCGCCGCGCTTGATAGGGCTTCAGCCCGAGCAACGGATCGATGGACGCTCTTCGGATCGACTCCGGTCGCGTGACCGCGATCTCTTCGATGTCGACCCCGCCCTCGCTCGAGGTCATGGCCGCGTAGCGCTTAGCCGATCGATCGAGGGTTATGGCCATGTACAGCTCAGCGGCGATGTCCACGCGGCGTTCGACCAACACGCGGGTGACCCGCATTCCCTTGAAGCCCCCCTCGAACATCCCACGAGCGGCTTCGCCGGCGTCCGCCGCGGAGTCGACCAGGGCGATGCCGCCTCCCTTCCCCCGTCCGCCGATCTGAACCTGGACCTTGACCACGACGCTCCCGCCTAGCCGCTCGGCGGCCGCCCGAGCCTCCTCTGGCGACGCCGCAACCTCCGCCTCGATCAGCGGGATCCCGTGCTTGGCGAAGAGTTCCTTGCCCTGGTATTCGAGTAGATCCACTAGCTGGCTGCCTTCCGCCCCTCGAGGCGCTGGCGAAGCCAAGCGACGATGGCAGGGGTGGGTGCCCCGGGCGTGAAGATCTCCTCGATCCCTTTCTCCTTCAACACCGGGATGTCTTCCTTAGGGATGATTCCGCCCGCGAACACGACGATCTCGCCGGCTCCTCGCTGCCGTAAGAGGTCCACGACTCGAGGAAACAGGGTCATGTGCGCGCCCGAGTGAATGGACAGGCCGACCGCATCGGCGTCCTCCTGGATGGTGGCCTCCACGATCTGTTCCGGCGTCTGGTGCAGGCCCGTGTAGATGACCTCGAACCCGGCGTCTCGAAGAGCCCGGGCCACCACCTTCGCCCCGCGGTCGTGCCCGTCCAGGCCGGGCTTCGCGATGATGATCCGATGCTTCTCAGACATGCGCCACCTTCGTCGCGCGGGGCCGCGAAAGCATATCGTCTGGTTGATCAGTGGTGAAGCGACGCCGATTCCGGTTCCGTCCCCCCGGGGTAAAGCCCGGCGGGAAGGTTGGCTCGTGGGGTCCGTTTCGGGGGCGCCTGGGGCTGCACTGGACGATCGGCGCCATCGTGGTCGGCATCCTCATCCTCGCCGCCGGCTGGATCTACCTTCGCGGTTGAGTCCTACCCGACCCTCTTGAGAGGGGCGTAGGCCAGCAGGAGGCGCTTCTCCCCTTCGTCTTCGAACACCACGACGACCTCTGTGTCCTGACCCATTCCGGAGACCGAGAGCACCACTCCCTCGCCGAATCGATCGTGCACCACCGTGTCGCCCGCCGACACCTCCGGGATCGGGGCCAGGGTCGACTGAACGGCCGCCTCCGCCCGCTCACCCCCCACCTCCTCGACCAGCTCGGCGGGGATCTCTGCGAGGAATCTGGACGGCGGGTTGTACGAGGAGGCCCCGAACAGGGACCGGCTCCACGCGTGGGTCAGGTACAGCCTCCGGCGGGCCCGGGTGATCCCCACGTAGGCGAGCCGGCGCTCCTCCTCCAGTTCGGCGCTGTCGGTCATCGACCGGTAGTGAGGAAAGACGCCGTCCTCCATCCCCACCAGGAAGACCACGTCGAACTCCAGTCCCTTCGCATTGTGCATCGTCATCAGCGAAACGGACGACGCGGTCTCGTCGTACTCATCCTGCTCGGTCACGAGGGCAACCTGCTCCAGGAACTCCGGGACCGCAGCTCCTGGAAATCGAGCCTCGAACTCCGCGCCCACCCCGACCAGCTCGCGGAGGTTCTCCTTGCGACTCTCCGCCTCCACGGTCCGCTCGGCGTCGAGGTCCGCGTAGTAGCCGGAGTCGGTGAACGCGGCCTCGATGATCCGAGCCGGGGAGGCTCCTTCCCGCTGCTTCTCCCTCAACCGGTCCATGACCTCGACGAACCCTCGGATGGCCCCGATCGCTCGAGGAGACAGCACGGCGATCTCCTCAGCCCGGCGGCATGCTTCGAGGAGGGTGATCTGCTCGTCACGGGCGAATCCCTCGAGGGCGGCAACCGTCTGGTCGCCGATGCCCCGCTTCGGGGTGTTGATGACTCGGCGCACGGACACCGCGTCCTGCGGGTTCACCAGGGCGCGCAGATAGGCCATGACGTCCTTGATCTCCCGCCGTTCGTAGAACCGCACCCCTCCCACCACTCGGTACGGGATGCCCGTCTTCATGAAGACGTCCTCGAGCACACGGGACTGCGCGTTCGTCCGATAGAACACGGCGACGTCTCGATACGACTGCTCCCCGCCCTCAACCAATCGCTCCACTTCCTGGGCCACGAAGCCTGCCTCCACATGCTCGTCGTCGGCCCGATAACGAACTACTGGATGGCCCCCGCCCGCATCGGTCCACAGGTTCTTCGGCTTCCGCTGGACGTTGTGGTCGATCAGCGCGTTGGCCACCTCGAGGATGGTCCTGGTGGAGCGGTAGTTCTGGTCGAGGATGAACTGCCGCGCATCCGGATAGTCGTGCTCGAAGTCGAGGAGGTTCTGGATGGTGGCCCCTCGCCAGGAATAGATCCCCTGGTCCGCGTCCCCGACCACGCAGATGTTCCGGTGCTTCGAGGCCAGCAGGTTGACCAGGTGGTACTGGGCCCGGTTGGTGTCCTGGTACTCGTCGATCAGGATGTACCGGAACCGCTCCTGGTAGTGCTCGAGGACCTCGGGCTGTTCGCGGAACAGTCGGACGGTTCGAAGGATGAGATCGTCGAAGTCGACCGCACCCGCCGCCCTGAGCCGGCGCTCGTAGGCCGCGTAGACGTCGGCCACCGTTCGCTCGTACCAGTTCCCGGCACTCTCGGCCGCCTCTCGAGGCGACAGGAGATTCTCCTTGGCTCGCTCGATCGCCGCCCCCATGGCCCGCGGAGGGAATCGTTTCGAATCGACGTTCAGCTCTGCCAGGCACATCTTGACGACCCGCTCGGAGTCGCCCTCGTCGTAGATCGTGAACGTCGACGGCAACCCCACTCTGGCGTGCTCTCTGCGAAGGATGCGGGCGCACGCGGAGTGGAACGTGAGAACCCACATGACCCGGGTCACCCGCGTCCCCACGAGGGCCTCGACACGCTCCGCCATCTCCTGAGCCGCCTTGTTGGTGAACGTGATGGCCAGGATCGAACCCGGCGCCACCGCCTCCTCGCGGAGGAGGTAGGCGATGCGGTGGGTGAGGATCCGGGTCTTCCCGGATCCTGCACCCGCCACGATCAGCACCGGCCCGTCGGTGTGCTGAACGGCTTCGCGCTGAACGGGGTTCAGGGTATCGAGCAGGGAAGACTCGACCGGCATGAACCGATTGTAGGGTGTCTCGTCGCCCCTACCTCGTTACGCGAGGTAAGCGTCCGGAACTACCCGGGGCTCTACGTCCGTTCTGCGGCCACTCGCCCTTCACTGCTGGGCGCCGGCGTCCCGGGCAGATGCAAGAGGTTCTCGACGGCGAGGACGCCGTCGGTCTTTCGCACGGACTTCTCCAGGCGGCGGATCTGCTCCGGTCGGTCCACCTGGCCCCGGAGGACGACGATCCCGTTCTCGGCGTTGATGCTCACGCTCCCTGTCGGGATGTCCGTGGTTCCAAGGACCTCGCTCTCGATCTTGCTGACCAGGGCCGCATCCGTCTCGGGGATTTTTTGCTCGCCACGGGCGGCGGCCACCCTTCGTGCCAGACCTCTGGCGTCCGAGGCCATGTGCCGGCCCAATCTCCTCGTGCGCCGAGTGGCCCGCCGAACCGTGGCGCCCACTCGATCGATGGCCTTCTTCCTTCTTGCCCGGCCGTTCTTCGGATCGAACAGGAACGCCAGCGCCGCCCCGACAGCCGAACCCGCAGCAAACAGCGTGATCCTTCGGTTTCGGGCCCTGCGCCGCCGGGCTGCGGGCATCATGCCGGACAGCTTTCGTTGCATCCCGCGGACACGTTTGTTTCGCATGATAGCTTCCATTTCCATCACCTCATCTTCACCACTACCCGCGTCCGCACCCTCGTAAACGGTCAAACCGGACACAATCGCCCTGGACCCGGCAAGATGCGGCTCGCTGCCCGTAAGCCCGCCGGCTTGCCTGCCGAAGCCCTCCATGGGGCCATACTCGATCACATGGGGCACGACGCAGCGATTCGGCAAGAGACGACGGCCAACGGGGGACGCCTACCCGCGACGGTCGGCGTCGGCATCCTGGCCGGAGGGCTGTCCGGCCTGTTCGGCGTGGGCGGCGGGATCCTGATCGTGCCCGGGCTTGTCCTGCTCCTTCGCATGAAACAGCGGGTGGCGCATGCCACATCGCTCGCGGCCATCATCCCCATCGCCGCCTCGGCGGTGGCGGGCTACGCGTTGGAGGGATCGATCGATTGGCCGGCAGCGGCCTGGCTCGCATCAGGTGCCGCGGTCGGGGCGGTCATCGGCGCCCGAGCCTTGCAGCGACTCTCGGACCGGACGCTCCGGCAGGCGTTCGGCGGCTTCCTGCTCCTGTCTGCTCTTGCCCTTTTGCTCCATATCTCGGACGGGGCCGGGCGCGGGGGGGACCTCGGGCTGGCTCTTGCCGCCGGACTCGTCGCCGCGGGCCTGATCTCGGGAGTGCTGGCCGGGCTCCTGGGAGTTGGCGGAGGCATCATCATCGTTCCGGCGCTGATCCTTCTGTTCGCATTTCCGAATGCGGTGGCCAAGGGAACGTCTCTCGTCGTCATCATGCCCACGGCCATCGCGGGCACCCTTCACAACGTGCGGAAGGGCGTGGCCGACCTCCGGACGGCTGCATGGGTGGGGCTCGGCGGGGTGGCGGCCGCGTTCGCCGCGTCGCTGGTGTCCGTGCGCCTCGATCCGCGTGTGTCCTCGGTTCTGTTCGCGGTGCTTTTGGTCGCGGTCGCGAGCCGACTGCTTGCGAGGCGACCCTCCTAGGGACGGCTTCAGAACCGTGCAGTGCGGACGCCAATCCTTGATAACAGATTCGATATCAGACCGACAGCCTGCGCGAGGGACCCCACATGCCCGCGATAACCGGGAAGCGTCCAGGCTAGGAAATCGTCACTCCCACTCGATGGTGGCGGGGGGCTTCGACGAGACGTCATACAGCACCCTGTTGACCCCGGGGATCTCGGCGACGATGCGCGAGCCGATCCGCTCCAAGACGTCGTGGGGAAGACGAGCCCAGTCGGCGGTCATGGCGTCCTCGCTCGTCACTGCCCGTATCACCACCGGGAACTGATAG
>DASSDP010000116.1:0-3364 GCA_035697085.1 Actinomycetota bacterium | reverse complement strand
CGGGTCACCACGTACCTGCGGGAGGTCGCTCCCGACCTCCTCGAGCGGGTACGCCTCCACCAGGGACCGCTGCCCCTGATGGAGGAGTTCCACGTGGCCGAGCAGATCCACAAGGCCCTGGAACGGAAGGTCTGGCTGCCGTCGGGCGGCTATCTCATCATCGATCGAACCGAGGCCATGACCGTCATCGACGTGAACACCGGAAAAGCCGTGGGCAAGTCGAACCTGGAGGAAACTGTGGTCGGCACGAACCTGGAGGCGTCGCGGGAGATCGCCCGCCAGCTTCGGCTTCGTGACATCGGCGGCATCATCGTCATCGACTTCATCGACATGTTGCTCCAGCGAAACCGAGATCAGGTGATCTTCGCGTTGAAGGAAGCTCTGGCTCAGGACAAGACCCGGTCACAGGTGTTCGACATCACCCCTCTGGGCCTTCTGGAGGTGACCAGGAAGCGAGTCTCTGCCGGCTTGGTGGAGTCGTTCTCGGAAACCTGTCCCACGTGCGAGGGCCGGGGTATCTTGGTCACTCACGACATCTAGGCACGATCGGAGGGCCCGAACCATGTACGCCGTGATCAAGACAGGTGGGAAGCAGCAGCGGGTGAAAGCCGGCGATGTGATCGAGGTCGAGTTCATGAAGCACGATCCCGGGTCGGCCGTCGAGTTCCAGCCGCTCATCGTGATCGACGACGATGGGAAAGCTCACCACGGGAAGGGGTTGTCGAAGGCGAAGGTCGTGGCCAAGCTCCTCGGGGAGCAGAAGGGTGAGAAGGTCAGGGTCTTCAAGTACCGGCCCAAGAGCGGCTACCAGCGCTCCCAGGGACATCGTCAGCTCATGACCCTGCTCGAGATCGAGATGGTCATGCTCACCCCGGAGGAGGTGGCCCGAAAGCCGGAGGAAGCCGAGGCCCAAGCCGACAAGGCTGCGGAGGCCGAGACGAAGGCTCCGGCACGAAAGAAGCCTGCGGCGAAGAAGGCCGCTGCGAGGAAGCCTGCCGCGAAGAAGCCCGCCGCCAAGGCGCCTTCACGGAAGAAGCCGGCGGCACGGAAGCCCACGGGAAGAAAGAAGACCTAGGAACCGCGCCCGTCGGGCCCTGCTAGCTTGCCCGCTGAGCCAGTGCGTGCAGATCCACCCGCTCGACCTGGAGGGGCTGTGGCCTGGACAGGTGATAGCCCTGTCCGTACGTCACTCCGAGCCCTCGAAGGGCATCGACCTCGTCCTGCGTCTCGATGCCTTCGGCCACGATCGCCGCTTTGATGGCCGAGGCGAACGAGATGAGGGCCGTGGCCAGGGCCCGGCGGGGGGGATCTGAATCGATGTGCCGGGTCAGTGAGATGTCGAGCTTGATGATGTCGGGGCCGAGTCGGAGGATGTGCCGCAGGCTGGAGAAACCCGCGCCGACATCGTCGACGGCGAGTCGGCATCCCGCGGCCCGGAGAGGAGCCACGACGGCGTCGAGCGCCTCGTAGTCGTCGACCGGCGCGTGTTCCGTCACCTCGACGACCAGTCGATCGAGGGGGAAGCCTTGGAGCACCTGGGCGAAACTCGGCGACGTCATCGTGGCCGGCGAAAGATTGACCGAGAGATAGAGGCCATCCGGGAGCTGGCCGGCCGTCTTCAGGGCCAGCTGCAATGTGGCGAGCTCGAGATCCTCGTTCAACCCAGCAGCGGCGGCGTCTTCGAACCAGACGTCCGGCGGGTTGTCCGGGAATCGAGCGAGGGCTTCGAGCCCCACCACACGTGAGTTCCGCAGGTCGATGATGGGCTGGAAGACCGTGTGAAACTCGCTCCGCTCGACCATCTGTCGGACGCGGGCGACCTTCTCCTCCAGGGTCTCGGTCTCCTCCACTGGACGCTGAACTCGCCTGACGAGCTCATCGATCACGGTGCCGGTGATCGATTCGGCCAGGACCGCCTGGCCGTTTGCGGTTCGACGGATGCAGGCCAGGATCTCCGCGCCGGACGCATCCTTGACCATGTACCCGACCGCGCCGGCCTCGAGCATCCCGAGCACGATGTCGGGATCGTCGAAGGCAGACAGGGCCACGATCCGAGTCTCCGGTGAGCACGCCCGGATCTCCCGGGCGGCCCTCGAGCCGCCGCCGCCCGGCATCCGCACGTCCACCACGGCGACGTCCGGATGAAGCTCGGCGGCGAGGCTGGCGGCCTCGTCCGCATCTGCCGCCGTCCCCACCAGGTCCATCGACTCCTCGGCGCTGATAAGGCGACCGAGTGTGTCGAGGATCCCGGGATCGTCGTCGGCGATCAGGACGCGGATGCATGTCTCGGGCAGATTCTCGGGTGGAGCGGGGGCCGTCGGGTCGGAGCTCTCGGGGCTTGTGTCGCCGTGTATGGCTCGTACGGTCTGCATGTTTGCTGTTTCGGCAAACCGAGCATGCTGGCTAGATAGACACATAGAGTGCTTTTGCGGTAGTTGTAAACGGGCCGGGGGGTATTACGGCATTCGGCGGAAGGACCGCCATGCGGGTGACCCCCGGGCGGGGGAGGGCCACTGACGCGATCGGTCTGCTACCCTGGTCCCGCCATGGCTCACAAGAAGGGTGCTGCCGCTTCCAGGAACGGCCGGGACAGCGAGTCCAAGCGTCTCGGCGTGAAGGCGTTCGGCGGCCAGTCGGTTCGAGCGGGATCCATCATCGTCCGCCAGCGGGGGACACGGATCCATGCGGGTTCAGGTGTTCGCCGGGGGGGCGACGACACCCTGTTCGCCATGGTGCCCGGCGTGGTTCGGTTCCACAGCTCGGGCGGACGTAAGCTCGCTTCGGTCGACCCGGCCTAGGGCCGGATTCCTCCCGCGTCTCTGATCGCCCGGACCCACTCCTCGACGACCGGCTTCAGCTCTCGACCGGCCTGAGCAAGCCTGGCCGCCTCCGCGGCCCGCTCCATGCTGCCCCGAGTCCCGAACCGCTGCTCGGTCCACGTGCTGAGGGATGGACGTGCGAAGTAGATGAACATCTTGGATCGCGTGTCGCCGTCCCGGTACACGATGCTGATGACGGGGCTGAGCGGGATTCGGCGGATGCGGACGATCGCCGTCGCCTCGACGCGCAGCTCCTCGTCCGGTGTGGAGAGGATCAGCACGCCCTGGTCCAGGCGAAGGCTCACGGCTCCGGCGTTGGCTCGGTCACGGGGTCGGACCAACCATGCGGTGACCGGTTCGGGGCTCATGGGCGAACCTATACTCGCATCGTGAGCACGTTTGTAGACGAGGCGGTGATCCACGTCCGCGCCGGCCGAGGGGGGAAGGGCGCGATGTCGATGCACCGGGAGAAGTTCCAACCGAAGGGCGGCCCCGACGGGGGCGACGGCGGGTTGGGCGGAGACGTGGTCCTCGAGGTCTCCCCC
>DASSDP010000115.1:0-10435 GCA_035697085.1 Actinomycetota bacterium | reverse complement strand
GCAGAAGATGAAGCAAGGGATTCACCCCGAATACGTGGCCGCGACCGTCCGTTGTTCGTGCGGGAACACGTTCGAGACCCGCGCCACGAAGCCCGAGATCCACGTGGAGATCTGCTCGAACTGCCACCCGTTCTACACGGGGAAGCAGAAGCTGGTTGACACGGGGGGTCGGGTCGAGCGTTTCAAGCGCCGCTACGCCAAGAAGTCTTAGAAGACGCCGCCAATGGCCCGCCTTCTTCCCTGGTTCCGGCGGGGGATTCACCGAACCTCCTACAGGGATGACATCCCGGGCTATCCAGGAGTCCCCGCGCCGGGGCAACAACACCGCGATGCGCCCCTTTCGGCGAGGGGGCGAGCTATCTGGTGGACGATCCTGGGGTTGATCGCCCTTGGGTTCGTCGCGCTGATCCTCCTCACGCGCTGACGTATCAGTTGCCTGTCATCGCGCGCGGCTGACTGTCTCTTTGATAACACCTTTGATATCAGCGAGACAGTACCCCGTGAGGCCCTGCCCAAGATCTTGGCTTTGCCCGAGACCGCTGCGGAGCGAGGCTAGGGAGTTGCCCCCGCCGGTGCCGCCGTCTGATGGGGAGCCAACACGCGGGGCACCGGGGTGGGGAGGGGACTTGGTAGCTCGACCCTGAACACGACGTTTCCGTCTTCGTACGACATCCCCACGGACCCCTCGTACATGTCCACGACTCGACGCACGATGTGCAGACCGAGCCCCATGCCGTGGACCTTCCTGGTGGCGGAGGAGTCCAGCTGTACGAAGGGCTCGAAGATTCGATTGAGATCCTCCTCGGCGATCGGTGGCCCGGCATTGGCCACGGTGACGAACACTCGCTCGCTGCCATCCACCTGACCACCCTTCACCGAGACCTCCGTATCCGGGATGGCGTACTTGATCGCGTTCCCCACGAGGTTCACCAGAACCAGATGAAGCGCATCGGCCGACATGGCCACCGCTCCTGGCTCGATTTTCGCCGCCACGCGAAGGGAGGCGGCGTCGGGGAGATCGCGGAGCTCCTCCAGCACCGTGTTCACGGCCTCGGCGAGGTCCTTGGAGGCAGTTGTGTCTTTCTCACTGATTCGGGCGGCCTCGAGCAGGTTCTCGACATGCCGCCGCAGCCGATCTGCTTGGCGGAGGGAACCGTCGAGCGCCTCCGTTCGTTCGGCCGGCGTGAGCCGGTCCCAGTAGTCGTTCAGGGTTCGCCCGAAGCCGATGATCGCGGTGAGCGGTGTTCGCAGCTCGTGCGACACCATCGCGATGAGCTCGTCTTTCATCCTCTGTGCGTGTTGCAGTTCCTCGACGACCGCATGCTCACCCTCGTAGAGCCTCCGGTAGTACTCCTCCGCGCGAGCACGAGCGTCCTCGTTGAGCCGCCACGCTACCAGGCTGACGGCGCAGGCCCCCAGGATGAACAGTCCGTGGATCCCGGCCCACAGCCAGGGGTTCTCGATGGCGGCGTGGTGGTTGTACACGGACTCGGGATCGAGAACGCCCACCGTCCCGTGGTGGAACACGACGTAGCCGACCGCAAGCAGGAACGGGGCCCAGTCCTGGTAGAGAGAGATCACTCCGACCATGACGAAGAAGTGGAAGTGTGCCTCGATCGTCCCGCCGGAGAGATGGACGAGGATGGCGGAGGACGACAGGATCCCGAGGCAGGCCATGGCGGCACGCATCCGGCGAGACGTCCCGATGGTCGCAGCCACCGCGAACGAGGCGACGACTGATCCCTCCAGGAGGCTATGCCAGATCATGACGCCGCGAACGATGCCGAATACGGTGAGGCCCACCGCGTGAGCCCAGAGCAGCACGAGGATCGTCCGATGTCGGCGACGCCACACTTCGTCGGGAAGGGGTCGCCCCGTCGGGAGCACCTCGCGGACAGCGCTGAGCACGCCTCTCGGGCCCGAGGCGTCCTCGCTCGGACTGTCGTGATTCGCCACCACTCAAATCAATCGGCCCGGAGCGGTGCCTCCTTGACGCTCCGGAGCGAGTTTCCAGGTGTGTGGCAGTCGAACGGCTCGAAGCGGTCGAAATCGACTCGGAATCTCCCCAAGCACCCTCCCCCCGTACAATGGGTAAATGGCCAGGGAGCACTACTACGGCGGCCAGGCGGTTCTCGAGGGCGTGATGATGCGTGGTCGCGATCTGTGGGCGGTCGCGGTCCGCCAACCTGATGGGGACATCCACCTCGAATCTCACGACATCAAGTCGATCGCCAAGCGCTACCCCATCCTGGCGAAACCTGGCTTCCGGGGCATCATCGCGCTCGGCCAGGCTCTGGCCATCGGAGTCAAGGCGCTGACCATCTCCGCGAATCACTCCGTCGAGGAAAAAGAGAAGCTCACCCCGCGGCAGATGGCGCTTTCGATGGCGCTGGCGCTCGTACTTTTCGTTGGGCTGTTCATCGTGTTCCCCGCGTTCGTGTCGAACTTCGCCAAGGACCAGGTCCCGTCCGGGGTTCTGCTGAACGTCGGTGAGGGTCTGTTTCGGGTGCTTCTGTTCCTCGGGTACCTCTGGCTCATCGGGCGGATGAAAGAGATCCGGCGCGTGTTCCAGTACCACGGCGCCGAGCACAAGACGATCGCCGCCTACGAGCACGACGACTCGTGGGGATCGCCCGATTCCGTGGACCGGTACTCCACCCTGCACGTTCGCTGCGGGACCAACTTCCTGCTGATCGTGATGATCCTCACGATCTTCGTGTTCGCCGTGTTCGGAACACCGTCGCTGGGCTGGCGGATCGGATCTCGGATCCTGGCGATCCCGCTCATCGCCGGCCTCGCATACGAGGCGCTCCGGCTCGGGGCACGATACTCGGACTCCCGGGTGATGAGAACGCTGATGGCCCCGGGGCTGTGGCTCCAGAAGATCACCACCCAGCCGCCGTCGCGAGACCAGATCGAGGTGGCCATCGCCTCGTTCGGCGAGGTCCTGCGCCGGGAAGGCAAGGCCGGCCCCGGTGAGCCTGCCGAATCGCCCGCACCACCGGTGGAGGGAGCCGCCGTTTCCACCGAGGGCTCCGACGAGCCTCGATAATGGGTTCGCCATGCGCGAGCGTCTGGACGAGATCGAGGCCGCATACGAGAAGCTGACCGAGGAGCTCTCCGCTCCCGAGGTTGTCTCGGATCATGCCCGGCTCCGTGACCTCGGCAAGCGCCACCGTGAGATGGACGAGATCGTCACCGCCTACCGGGCCTACAAGAAGGCGCTTGCGGACGCCGAGGAAGCCAGGACCCTTGCTCGCGAGGAGAAGGATCCTGATACGCAGGCGTACTTTCGCGACGAGGCCGAGCGGGCCGCCGCCCAGTCGCAGGAACTCGAGGCGCAGCTCGAGCTCCTCCTTCTTCCAAGGGATCCAAACGACGAGAAGAACGTGGTGCTGGAGATCCGGGCGGGGACCGGCGGGGAAGAGGCGGCCCTTTTCGCCGGCGATCTGTACGAGATGTACCGGCGCTACGCCGAGCGACGCCGCTGGAAGACCGACGTGCTCTCCTCCAGCCCATCCGATCTCGGTGGCTTCAAGGAGGTGATCCTGGAGATCCGGGGGGATCGTGCGTACTCCAGCCTCAAGCACGAGTCCGGCGTCCATCGGGTCCAGCGGGTTCCGGAGACGGAGGCGCAGGGCCGGATCCACACGTCCACCACCACCGTCGCCGTCCTCCCGGAGGCGGAGGAGATCGACGTGGAGATCCGCCCGGACGACATCCAGGTCGACGTGTTCCGCTCCTCCGGGCCTGGGGGACAGTCGGTGAACACGACCGACTCCGCCGTGCGACTCACCCATAAGCCCACGGGGATCGTTGTTTCGGTACAGGAGGAGCGCTCTCAACAGCAGAACCGGGAAAAGGCCATGCGCTACCTGCGGTCCCGGTTGCTGCAGATGGAACAGGACCGACAGCAGAAGGAAGAGGCGGAGGCCCGACGATCGCAGGTGGGAACGGGGGAGCGGGCTGAGAAGATCCGGACCTACAATTTCCCCGAGAACCGGGTCACCGACCATCGGGTGGGGCTGAAGCTGCATCGTCTGACCGAGGTTCTCCAGGGGGATCTCGACGAGTTCATCGAGGCCCTCGGAGCCAGGGAGCGCGCCGCGCAGCTCGGAAGCGGAAGCTGAGGCCCCGGCCCTCGCGATGAGGCCATCCGAGATCGTGGCCAGGGCGACGAAGTACCTGTCGGCGCACGAGGTGGAGAGCCCCCGGGACACAGCTGAGGCCCTCCTGATGTACTTCCTTCGAACCGATCGAGCCGGCCTGTACGCGCGGAGCGAGGGCCTCGACACCCGGACGGCGAAGCTCTACGGCCGGGCGTTGTGCCAGCGATGTCATGGGGTGCCCCTCCAGTACCTCACGGGAGAGCAGCAGTTCTTCGATCTGGTCCTCGGCGTGGCCCCAGGAGTATTCGTTCCCAGACCGGAAACAGAGATCCTCGTCGAACGAGCGCTGGAGACGCTCGAAGGCCGCACCCGGCCCGTGGTCGTCGACGTCGGCACCGGCACGGGCGCCGTGGCGCTCGCGGTGAAGCGACGCCGTCCGGATGCGAGGGTGGTCGCCACCGACGTCTCGGAGGAAGCGATCGCGGTGGCCAGAGCCAACGCGTCGCGGCACAGCCTCGAGGTCGAGGTGCTGGCAGGGGACCTCCTGTCGCGGGTGCCGGAGGAGCTTCGAGGGGCTGTCGATCTCATCGTTAGCAATCCCCCGTACGTCACGAAGGCCGAGTACGAGGAGTTGCCAGTGGAGGTGCGGGCCGAGCCATACGAGGCGCTGGTGGGAGGAACCGACGTCCATCATCTGCTCGCCGAGGAGGCCCCCAACTGGCTCCGTCCCGGTGGGTGGCTGGTTGTGGAGATCGGCGCGTCCCAGGCCGGAGAGGTCGGCCGGCTCCTCGACGAGCGTTTCGCAGACGTGGAGGCGCTGCCGGACCTGGCCGGCAGGGACCGGGTCGTGCGGGGCAGGTTCCGTGGCTGAGGTCTTCGAGCTGGAGGGCCCGGAGGAGGGCCCCCTGAAGGCGGCAGAGGAGGCTCTCTCGTCTGGGGGCGTGGTGGTCTTCCCCACCGACACCGTCTACGGGCTGGCCGGCCGCGGCGACCTTCCCGCCTCCGCTGATCGCCTGTTCGAGACGAAGCGCCGACCCCGAGACTTGACACTGCCGGTGCTGGTGGCCACGGTCGAGGACGCCGCCACCGTCGCGGTGTTCGACGCGCGGGCCTCGCTCCTTGCCCGCCGATTCTGGCCTGGCGGCCTCACGCTGATTCTCCCTCGAACCGATCGGACCCGAACCTGGGACCTCGGGGAGGAACGTGAAACCGTCGGTGTCCGGATCCCCGACCACCAGATCGCCTTGACGCTTCTGGCCATAGCTGGGCCCCTCGCGGTGACGAGCGCGAATCGTTCGGGCAGGCCAACGCCCGCCACGTGCGAGGGAATTCGTGCGGAGCTCGGTGACCTGGTGGCCGTCTACCTCTGCGCCGGCGAACCCCCCGGGGGCGTTCCGTCCACCGTCGTGGATCTCACCGAAGCCGAAGCCCGGATCCTGCGCGAAGGTGCCGTCCCGCGGGATCCTGTCCTCGACGCCATCGGCCAGTCCCGGTAGCGGTCCGGGGGGTTGCTAGACTGCCCGGGTGGTGACATTCCTGTTCGTTTGCACCGGAAATATCTGCCGATCTCCCCTCGCCGACTTGTTCATGAGCGATCGATCTCGGCGGCTTCTCGATGGCGCGGTGCGAGTCCAGTCTGCCGGAATCGCTGCCGGTCGGTATGTGTCCCCCGAGGCGATTGAGACTGCCCGGGAGAAGGGACTCGATGCCGGTGCGCTGCGACCCACGCAGGTCACGCCGGAGCTGCTGAGGGCCGCGGACCTCGTGGTCACGATGACCGCCGACCATTCGACCGAGGTCCTGGACGTGGCTCCGGACGTGGCCGAGAAGACCTTCACGCTGAAGGAGCTTTCAGCGCTCGTGGGCGCGCTGCCGGAGTCCGAGCCGTCCACCGAACGGGCCATCGTTCTTTCTCGGATCGCCGAGGTCCATCGCCGGCGCGCGTCGAGAGTGGCCGGCAACGGGCCCCCCGGCGACGTGCGCGATCCACTTGGCCTCCCGATGGACATCTACCGGGAGGTGGCCGCCGAGATCGAGACGGGTGTGGACGATCTGGTACGGGGGCTTTTCGGCGTACGCGACGGGGCCGAGGCCTCGGCAGACGGGAGCTGACTTCGTGCGCGTGGCGATCGGCTCGGATCATGCCGGCTACGCACTCAAGGAAGATCTCAAGGGCTACCTTCAGGAGCTCGGCCACGACGTGAACGACCACGGCACCGGGTCGGCGGAGCCCATCGACTATCCACCGATCTGCGCCGCAGTGGCCCGAGCCGTTCGCGACGGCCACGCGGATCGAGGCGTTGTGTTGGGCGGCTCCGGCCAGGGCGAGCAGATCGCTGCCAACAAGGTCCGCGGTGCTCGGGCGGCGCTGTGCAACGATCTGTACACTGCGATCCTCTCCAGGAGTCACAACGACGCCAACGTGCTTGCGATCGGGGCGCGCATCGTGGCCTCCCCGCTTGCCCGGGAGATCCTGAAGACGTGGCTGACCACCTCGTTCGAGGGAGGGCGGCACGAGCGCCGTGTCGATGAGATCGCGGAGATCGAGCGCGAAGAGTCCAAGGAATAACGGGGGGTAGGAATGACGGGGGTAGGAATGAAGGACTGGGTCGCGGACTGGGAGGCGCTGAAGGCAACGGACCCGGAGGTAGCCGAGGCGCTGGTCGGAGAACTGGAGCGGGAGCGGGGAACGATCCGGCTCATCGCTTCGGAGAACTTCACCAGCCCAGCGGTTCTGGCGGCTCTGGCGTCCACGATGAACAACAAGTACGCGGAAGGACTGCCCGGGCGCCGCTACTACGGCGGGTGCCGCTACGTCGACATCACCGAGAACCTGGCCATCGAGCGGGCCAAGGAGCTGTTCGGCGCTGAGCACGCCAACGTTCAGCCGCACGCCGGGGCCCAGGCCAACATGGCCGCGTTCTTCGCGTTCATGGAGCCGGGGGACACCATGCTCGGCATGAGCCTCCCGCACGGCGGCCACCTCACGCACGGTTCGCCGGTGAACTTCTCCGGAAAGTGGTTCAACGTCGTCGGGTACGAGGTGGACAAGGAGACCGAGCTCATCGACATGGATCGGGTTCGTGACCTTGCCCGGGAGCACAGGCCGAAGATGGTCATCGCCGGTGCCACCGCCTACCCGCGGGTGATCGACTTCGCCGCATTCCGGGAGATCGCCGACGAGGTCGGTGCCACGTTTCTCGTCGACGCGGCCCACTTCATCGGGCTCGTCGCGGGCGGAGCCCATCCCAGCCCCGTTCCCCACGCGGACGTGGTCACGTTCACCACGCACAAGACCCTCCGAGGTCCCCGTGGAGCCATGATCCTGTCCAGGGCCGAGCACGCCAAGGCCATCGACAAGACGGTGTTTCCGATGATGCAGGGCGGACCCCTCGAGCACTGCATCGCGGCCAAGGCAGTCGCCCTGAAGGAGGCCATGACTTCCGATTTCCAGGAGTACGCCCACCGTGTCGTGCGCACGGCGCGGGCGCTGGCCGAGGGTCTTCGGGACGAGGGCCTCCGCCTGGTGTCGGGGGGCACCGACACGCACCTTGCCCTCGTCGACCTGCGGCCCGCGGGAGTCACCGGAGCTGAGGCCGAGGCAGCCTGCGACGAGGTCGGCATCACGCTCAACAAGAACGCCATCCCCTTCGACCCGCTCCCGCCGGCGACGGCGTCGGGGATCCGGTTGGGCACGCCAGGACCTGCCACCCTGGGGATGGACGAGCCGGAGATGAAGGAGATCGCCGGGACCATCGGTGAAGTCATCCGGGCCCCGGCCGACGAGGGGGTGAAGGAGCGAGCTCGAGGGCGCGTGGCCGATCTGGTCGCACGCTTCCCCGCCTATCCGTAACGTGCTGGACTACGTCGCCGTCTTTGCCGCGGCCGCCGGAGCGGCTCTCATAGGAACCCCGCTCGTCCGCCGGCTGGCGGTTCGGAACGGGTTCATCGACCACCCATCCGACCGGAAGGTCCACCCGAAGCCCACACCCACCCTGGGCGGGCTCGCTCTGTGGTTCGCGGTGATTGCCGGGTTGGGGGTGGCGTACGCCATTCCCGATTTCCGGCCGCTGTTCGAAGCCTCCTCCGAGCCGATCGGGGTTGCGGTCGCCGGGACGGTCATCGTGGCCCTCGGTGGGTACGACGACGTCCGAACCCTCTCGGTCCCGGCAAAGGTCGCCGGTCAGATACTCGCGGCCGGGATCTTGCTGCTGTTCGGCGTGCAGCTTGCGTATTTCTGGTTCCCGGGCCTCGGCGTGCTCTCGCTCTCCGCGGACCTGGCCCTTCCGCTCACGCTCCTGTGGGTATTGGCCATGGTCAACGCGGTGAATCTGATCGATGGGCTCGACGGGCTGGCGGCGGGAGTCGTGGCCATCGCTGCCGCGGCGTTCTTCGTGTATGCCCAGCAGGCCGGACAACCGATCTGGGGCGACAGCCCATCTCCGGCGTCGTTGCTGTGCGTGGTGGTGGCGGGGGCTGCGTTGGGGTTCCTCCCATACAACCTCCATCCGGCGCGCATCTTCATGGGGGACTCGGGGAGCATGCTCCTCGGCCTTGTTCTCGGCGCCGCCACGATCTCCGGCGTGGGGAAGACGGACGCGCCGACCAATTCGGACCTGGCCGCCCTGGCCATCCCGGTGGCCATACCGTTGCTCGTGCTCGCCGTGCCCTTCACCGATGTGGCCTTCGCCATCGTCCGCCGAGTTCGTCGCGGTCGCCCCGTGACCCGGCCTGACAAGGAGCACATCCACCACCAGCTCCTGGAGATCGGCCACAGCCACAGAACGGCCGTTCTGCTCATGTACCTGTGGAGCGCTCTCCTGGCGGGCTCGGCTCTGGTCATCTACTACGTACGGAGCCGGTTTCTGGCCGTGACCCTGCTGATCGCGGTGGCCCTCGTGCTGGTGGGGACGTCTCTGCCTCGGATGCTACGCAACGGCCGAACCCTTCGGGCGGCCAGGCGGCGTCACCCCAGCGTCACCAGCCCCGACGGCGAGGAACCTGCCAAAGGCGCACCCAGAGCCCTCCGCGGACTGTAAGATTTCGCCCGGATGGGTCAAACCACTCGGGCCTCGGTTGTCTGGCTCGCTGCAGCGCTTGGGGTGCTGGCCCCAGCCACCCCGGCGTCGGCAGCGCCGCAGGGGGTTACCCTGACCGCCTCTCCCTCCACCATGCTGTTCGGGCAGGCCACCCAGCTGTCCGGGACGGTCTCACCACCGAGCGGCAGTCAAACGGTGGCCATCGTGGACGAGGCCACCGGTCAGCAGCTCGGCCAGGCGGTCACTGCTGCCGACGGAAGCTACGGACTCCAGCTCGCGCCCGATCGGAACGTGCGAGTGCATGCGGCATGGGGCGGCAAGGTGAGTCAGGCCGTCGACCTGGGGGTGCAGCCGGTTGTCTCGGTCGCCCTCAAGGACGTGTTGCTCTTTGGCTCGGCAACCGCCTCCGGACAGATCCAGCCGCCCCTCGATGGCTCCGTGGCGATCACCCTGTTCCGGGGCAAGGCCGTGGCAGCAGCGCGTGAAGCCCCGGTCGCAGCCGGAGCCTTCGGCATCGAGCTCGACATTCTCCGCCCGGGTTCATATCGGGCCGAAGCCGTGTTCCTCCACCAGAGCTACCTTCCGGGCTCGGGCGTCAGTGGATCGAGGGATACGCCGTTGCCCCATCTGAAGGAGGGCTCGCGCAGCGTCTACGTCCAACTCCTGGAGGAGCGCCTCCGCGAGCTGCACTACCGCCTGCCTTCGCCGAACACGAGGTTCGACTACCGAACGGGGGACGCCGTCCTGACGTTCCGCAAGGTGCAGGGGATGTCGCGCACGAAGAGCATCGCCCCGTCGGTGTGGCGAGCGCTGGCAGTCCCCAAGGTTCCGCGCCCTCGGGCCAGTGCTCCGCGAAACCACATCGAGGTCGACCAGACCCGCCAGGTCCTGTACGTGGTGCGGAACGGGAAGATCGCTCACATCGTCCACGTCTCCACCGGAGGTCCCGGGATCGGCACGACTCGCGACGGCGTCTGGCGCGTGTGGCTGAAGTTCACCGGCTACAGCCCGCTGGGTCTGTTCATGCCGGCATTCTTCGACGGCGGTCGAGCCATCCACGGTTGGCCGGAGGTTCCTCCCACGCCCGCAAGCCACGGATGCGTTCGGGTTCCGAACTGGATCGCTCCGTGGATCTACCGACAGGTCGCCGTCGGGTCTCAGGTGCGCGTCTATCACTCCTGAGACGCGCGGGGGTAGCTCAGGGGGCGGTTCGCGAGGGGGACGCGAAGTCGTTGTCATCCTTCGCATCCCGTGAGCGAATGTGGATCTCGAGCTTCTTCTTGATCC
>DASSDP010000114.1:0-4877 GCA_035697085.1 Actinomycetota bacterium | reverse complement strand
TACTCCGTCGCGCTCGAGGCCGCGCAGCGTTTGGGTCAGCATCTTCTGGGAGATGCCATCGAGCGCTCGGCGGATCTCGGTAAAGCGCCAGGGCTTCTGCTGTAGCAGCCTGACGACGAGAACGGTCCATCGGCTCAACCAGTTCGGGTTGCAGCCTTCCCTTGACTCAGCTTGCCTTGGTACAAACCAAGTTCAAACGAACCACACGGACTTCGGCGGCTGTTCGACCTCAGCACCAATAGGACGCCGGAGCTGCGGCGATAGAATTCGGCCTGGAAGGACCCGGTTACTCAAGAGGGAGCTGGTAGCAGAACCGCACCGGGAAGGTGAGCATCGACCGGGGCGTGGGTTCCGGGCTGCCCTAGGGAGGGGATCGTGACTGCCCAACAAGACAGCCGCACAGAGCTGGTTCGGCAGATTGAAGGCTTCGCGCCGGTCCTGGAGATCAGCCCAACGGCCATCGTGGTCACCGACGTGAACGCCACCGTGGTTGCATGGAACTCTGCGGCCACGAGGCTGTTCGGCTATACCGGCGAGGAGGCCATCGGACAGAACCTCGACGACCTCGTGGCCAAGACCAAGGAGCTCCACAAGACTGCCGCCGCCTACAGCGAGCGAGCGATCAGGAAGGATCGCATCGAGGCGATCACTCGCCGTACGCATAAGGACGGCACGCTCGTGGATGTCGAGGTACGCGGAGCGCCCCTCCTGGCGGATGGGGAAGCGATCGGGACGTTCGTGACCTACCACGACGTCACCGAGCTGCATCGGCAAATGAGCTACTACGAAGCGCTCCTCGAGGTGAGCCCCACGGCGATCATCACGATCGACACGTCCGAGAACGTCACGTCCTGGAACCCCGCGGCCGAGGCTCTGTTCGGATACACGGCCGGGGAGGCCATCGGCCGGAACATCGATGGTCTGGTGGCCAATCGGGAGGAGGTGCGGGAGGAAGCTCTTGACCTTAGCCGCCGGATCGCTCGCGAAGAGGTGCGCATCATCACCCGGAGGACGCGCAAGGATGGCTCGCTCGTTGACGTGGAAGTCACGGGGGCGCCGATCCACGTCGGGGGCAAGCTCGTGGGGATGTACGCGCTCTTCCACGACATCACCGAGCTTCAAGAGAAGAGGCGGTACTTCCAATCGATCGTGGAGATCAGCCCGGCCGCGATCGTGGTCACCGATCCCGAATCGAAGGTCGTGTCGTGGAATCCTGCCGCTGAGAAGCTCTTCGGATACACGACCGAGGAGGCCGTGGGGCGCCTCCTGGACGACCTGGTGGCCACTCGGCCGGAGCTCAACGACGAGGCCGTCGCGTACAGTCAGGCATCGCTTCGAGGTGAGAGGGTCCAGGCCATCAGCCATCGGACCCGGAAGGACGGCTCCCTCGTGGATGTCCAGCTCGTTTCCGCCCCAGTGGTCGGGGGCGAGGAACCCATCGGATTCCTCGCCATCTACCACGACATCTCCGAGATCCAGCGACAGAAGCGGTACTACGAGGCTCTCGTCGAGTCGAGCCCGGTCGCGATCGCCCTGCTGGATCCTGAGGGAACCGTTCATTCCTGGAACCCCGCGGCCGAGCGCCTCTTCTGGTACTCGGCGGAGGAGGCTATTGGCCAGCACGTCGACGATCTGGTAGCCGCCAGCGAGGAGATTCGGGCGGAGGCCCGGGACTACACCGGGCGGGGGATGGCTGGGGAACTGGTGCACGCCATCACTCGGCGGACCCGCAAGGACCGAAGCATGGTGGACGTGGAGATGTTCAGTGCTCCGGTGATCGTGGCGGGGGAACCCGCGGGCATCTACGCCATGTACCACGACATCTCGGAGCTTCAGCATGCCCGGAGGGACGCGGAAGCAGCCACGCAGGCGAAGAGCGCCTTCCTTGCCACGATGAGCCACGAGATCCGTACCCCGCTGAACGCGGTGATCGGCATGACCGGTCTCCTCCTCGATACGGTCCTCGGTGCCGAGCAACGGAACTACGTCGAGGTCATCCGGAACAGCGGGGACGCGCTGCTGGCTGTGATCAACGACATTCTGGACTTCTCCAAGATCGAGGCGGGCAGGCTTGACCTGGAGAGCGTCCCATTCGATCTGCGAGAGTGCGTCGAGTCGGCGCTGGAGCTGTTGGCCGCCGGCGCGTTGAAGAAGGGGCTCGACGTGGCGTACGAGCTGGATCCCGGGGTGCCGAGGGCGCTCGTGGGGGACCCCACGCGGGTGCGCCAGATCATGATTAACCTGCTGAACAACGCGGTGAAGTTCACCGAGCGCGGCGAGGTGGTGCTGACCGTGGGGGCCGACCCGCTTCGCGATGATGGCTCGGTCAACGAGGGGAGGAGACCGTACCGCCTCCACTTTGCCGTGCGCGACACGGGCATCGGGATTCCCGAAGACCGGATGGAGCGGCTGTTCGAGTCTTTCAGCCAGGTGGATCCCTCCACAACGCGGCGGTACGGCGGCACCGGGCTGGGTCTGGCGATCAGCAAGCGCCTCGCGGAGCAGATGGGCGGAACGATGTGGGCGGAGAGCAAGACTGGAGAGGGCTCGACCTTCCATTTCACGATCGAGGCCGAATCCGCCGCGGCCTCCCTCCGAGCCTACGAGGGGGGTGGCGTTCCGCAGCTCGAAGGGCGGCGGGTGCTGATCGTGGACGATAACGCCACGAACAGGCACATCCTCACGCGCCAGACGCAGTCATGGGGGATGCTCCCCCGCGAGATAGGGTCACCCGCCGAGGCGCTCGACTGGGTCCGTCGGGGGGACCCCTTCGACCTGGCCATCCTGGACATGCAGATGCCGGAGATGGATGGCTTCATGCTGGCCCGAGAGATCCGTCGACTT
Source organism: Actinomycetota bacterium (assembly GCA_035697085.1). Taxonomy (GTDB): domain Bacteria; phylum Actinomycetota; class UBA4738; order UBA4738; family CALAEC01; genus DASQUW01. Next base: position 2,033 of record DASSDP010000114.1, on the reverse strand, counting down.
CGCGACGCCCGCAGCCTTCCACTGGTGATGTTGACCTCGCTTGGGCGCCTCGAACAGGAGGCGGAGGATGTGGAGTTCGCGGCCTTCCTGACCAAACCGATCAAGCCGTCTCAGCTGTTCGACACGGTGATGACTGCTCTCGGCGCGGAATCGCCGAGGGAGGAGCCCTCGGCGGTGGGCGAGGAGGCGGACGCACCCATGGCGGAGCTGACGCCGCTGCGGCTCTTGGTGGTCGAGGACAACGCGGTGAACCAACAACTCGCCCTGCTGATGCTCCAGAAAGTGGGGTACCGCGCGGACGTCGCTGCCAACGGGGTCGAGGCGCTGGAGGCGGTCGAGCGCCAGCCCTACGACGTGGTGCTGATGGACGTGGAGATGCCCGAGATGGACGGGCTGGAGGCCACCCGCCGGATCCACCAGCGGTTGCCCAAGGAGCAGCGGCCGCACATCATCGCGGTCACCGCCAACGCGATGGCGGGGGAGCGGGAGCTCTGCCTACAAGCGGGGATGGACGACTACATCACCAAGCCGATCCGGATCGAGAAGCTGGCCGCCGCCCTGGCCAAGGCCACACCGCGCGCCGGCGCCGCCGAGACGGCCCTGGACCCGGCGGTGATCGAGCGGATGGTCGCCTCGTTCGGCGACGATGGAGGCGTGGCCGAGCTCATCGACACGTTCCTCGACCATGTGCCAGAGCAGCTGGCAACGCTGCGGACGGCGGTAGAGGTCGGCGACGCAGACGAGGCCCGCCGGGGAGCGCATACGCTGAAGTCGAACGCGGCCACCTTCGGAGCGTCCTCGCTGGCGGAGCTCTGCCGCGAGCTCGAGGCCGCCGCGAAAGCGAACACCCTCGGCGATGCCGCGGACGTGGTGACTCGGATCCAGACGGAGCTCCAGCGCGTCACCCGAGAACTGAGGCAGGCCCGCGAACGGCTCGTGCGATGACGGCGGCCCAGAGTTCGATACTGGTCGTCGACGACGATCCCGTAACCCGGTCGATGCTCTCCCGGAGCCTCGAGCAGAACGGCCACCAAGTCAGCACGGCGGAGGGCGGCTCCCAGGCCCTTGACCTCGTTCGGTCCGAGAGCTTCGACGTGATCCTGCTCGACGTCCTCATGCCCCACATGGACGGCTTCGAGGTGCTGGAGCAGCTCAAGGGAGACCCCAAACTCCGGCACATCCCGGTCGTCATGGTCACCGGCCTCGATGACGTGGACAGCGCGGTCCGATGCATCGAGCTGGGTGCGGACGATTACCTGTCCAAGCCGATCGACCCGGTCCTACTGGGCGCCCGGATCAACGCAGGGTTGACCAAGAAGAGCCTCCACGACTTGGAGCGACAGCACGTCGAGGAGACGGAGCGCCTGAACCGCCGGCTGGAGGCCCGGGTAGACGAGCAGATGGCCGAGCTGGTTCGAACCGGGGAGCTGAAGCGGTTCATGCCCCATCAGGTCGCCGAGAGTCTCCTCGCCGGGCAACTTGCACCGTCGGAAGGGTTCGAGCGGCGCAAGCTAACCCTCCTGTTCGCGGACATGGTCGGGTTTACCGACCTCTCAGACAGCCTGGAGCCCGAGGAGCTCTCCGAGGTCCTGAACGAGTACCTCCGGGAGATGACGGCCGTGGCCGTCACGCACGGGGGGACGCTGGACAACTATATCGGGGACGGGTTGATGGTGATCTTCGGCGCCCCGCAGTGGGCCGACGAAGCGGTGCAGGCCTGGTCGGCGATGCAGGCGGCATTCGGGATGAAGGCCCGCGCGGAGGAGCTGAGCGCTGCCGTCCGGGGCCGCGGGATCCCCGCAGACCTCAGGGTGCGGGTGGGCCTCAACACCGGACACTGCACGGTCGGGATCTTTGGCAGCGACGTCCTGCGCGCCTACAAGGCTGTGGGTTTCGCCGTCAACGTCGCGGCTCGCCTGCAGTCCGAAGCCGACCCCGGCACGGTCCTGTGCGGCTTCCGGACCTACGCGCTGGTGAAGGAACGCGTGCGGGCAAAACAGCGGGAGCCGTTGACGCTAAAGGGTGCGGCCCGT
>DASSDP010000113.1:0-11161 GCA_035697085.1 Actinomycetota bacterium | reverse complement strand
GAAGATGCCATCCTTGGTCTCGCCGATGAGCTCGGCCAGGGTGCCCTCACCGGGTTCGATGCTGATATTCGTCATCCGGATCAACGGGAGGTTGCCCCAGCCGTCGGCGCGCATCGTCGCGTTCGACGTCTCGCCCACAACTGCCGCCGTCTCCCGGCTGGAGATGAATTCTTGGAACATCCCGTTCTCGATCACCATGACTCGCTGGGAGGGAACCCCCTCGTCGTCGTAGCCGAACGTCCCCAGGCCGCCGGGGAGGGTGGCGTCCGCGGTGATGGTCACGTGCTCGGATCCATACCGCAGGCGGCCTCGATCCTCCAAGGAGAGGAACGAGGTCCCGGCGTAGGCCTCTTCCATCCGGAGAACCCTGTCGAGCTCGATCGGATGGCCGATCGACTCGTGCACCTGGAGCACCATCTGTGGTCCGTCCAGGATGAGGGTGGTCTCCTCGCTGGGGCAGTCCGGCGCCGAGATGAGATCGGCCGCCTCGGTCCCCACTCGTTCGGCCTCTTCGACCAGTCCCAGGGTGCGGATGTGCTCGTAACCGGCAGCTGAGAGATGCCCTCGGAACGAATTGGGAAACGAGCGGCGCTGGAGCTCACCGTCGCCGATGGCCGTGGCCTCCAGGCCGCCCCCGGAGTGGACAATGTCCTGCTCGATGGCCGCCCCCTCGGAGGAGGCGAACGAGGTCCGTCGCCGGAAAAAGTCGAGCGACGACTCGGCGAACGACACTCCCCGGACTGCCTGCATCCGGCGGGAGGCTTCCATGAGCAGCGCCACCTTCTCCTCCAGAGGAACCGTGAACGGATCCTCCCGGATATGCGTGGCCCACTCGGCGGTCACCGGCTCGACCGGCGCCAGGCGAACCGGGTCGCGGGGAAGGCGTGCTGCGGCCCGGGCGATGGATACGGCCAGTCCGGCGGTTCGATCCACGTCCGCTTCGGTCGTGCGGGCCGAGGCCGCAAAGCCCCAGTAGCCGCCGACGAGGACCCGGACTCCGACGCCTTCGGAATGGGAGCGGTCGATCCCCTCCATCTCCTGGTTCTTGACGGTGAGGGACTCTTCATCCTCCGCGACGTATCGGGCGTCCGCGTAGTCGGCCCCCGCCCTTCGGGCGGCGTCGACCGCGTATTTCACCAGCTCGATCAGTCCGTCCTCCTGGATGCTCGGAGGCGACAGAGTAGCGCGGGCCGGAGACATCGGCTACCGGATGAACCGGGGAATTCGGCCGGGGGCAGGTGACCGACACGGGCGGGCGCCCACCGATCCGAGCCTGTATCGTGCTCAAGGTTCAGGGGGCACCATGAGCATGCTTCAGGGCAAGGTGGTGGCGGTGACCGGCGCCGGTCGAGGGATCGGGCGGGGCGAGGCGCTCCTGCTCGCAGCGGAAGGTGCCCGGGTCGTCGTCAACGACCTCGGCGGTGAATGGGACGGCACCGGCAGCGACGCTCGGCCGGCATCGCAGGTGGTCGAGGAGATCACCGCGGCGGGCGGAGAGGCGATCGGTCACTACGAGGACATCTCTGAAGCTGAGGGAGCGGCAAGCCTCCTCCGACTCGCGCTGGAGACGTGGGGGCAGATCGACGCCCTCGTGAACAACGCGGGCATCCTTCGGGACCGAATGGTCTTCAACATGGCGCCCGATGAGTGGGATGCGGTGATCAAGGTCCACCTGCGAGGGACGTTCCTGTGCACGAACGCCGTATGCGCGCACTGGCGGGAGCGCTCCAAGGCAGGAGATCCCGCGTCGGGTCACATCGTGAACACGGCCAGCACCTCGGGCCTCCTGGGAATGGTCGGCCAGTCGAACTATGGAGCGGCGAAGGCGGCCATCGCCGGATTCACCCAGATCGTCTCGATGGAGATGGCCAGGTACGGCGTGACCGTGAACGCCATCGCGCCGGGAGCCCGAACCCGCATGACGGAGAAGACCTTTGGCGAGCTGAAGATCCCGGAAGGCGAGTTCGACGCACTCGCACCCGAGAACGTCGCGCCGATGGTGGCGTTCCTCTGTTCCGATAGGGCGGCCCAGATCACCGGGCAGGTCTTCGGGGTTCAGGGCGGGCTCGTGCAGCTCTATCAGAGCTGGACGCCGGCGTCTGAGATCGACAAGGGGGATCGGTGGGAGGTGAGCGAGCTGGCCGAGCGCATGGAGCAGCTGTTCCAGGGGCGCCCGACCGCGTACACGCCCCAGCGCTCGCCCCTCCGCCGCCTCGCCGGCATCGGGGACGACTCCTAGCGGCCGAAGCTCGCCGCTCGGCCGGCCGGAAGATTTGTCACACCCCCTCCCTACACTCGGACGCATGAGCACTTTCCTTGGGGTCGCGATTCTCGTCGGGGCCGTCGCCGTTGTCGCGGCGATCGTGGTCGCCGTGCGCCGCCAGGTTGTCTCGGATGCGAGGCCACTCATCGAGGCACAGTCTCTTCGCCTCGACCGTCTGTCAGATGCTCTCAATCGACAGACGCGCGATGAGGTCGATCTCCGAGGCGATCTGAGCAGGACGCGCGAGATACTCGAGTCGCTTCGCTCCCGCAGCGAGGAGCGGCAGCGGGCCGAGGAGGGCGGGTGGCAGGCCATCCGCCGCCTCGAAGCGGTTCTGCTCGGGAGCGCGTCCCGAGGCCGGGCGGGGGAGAACCTCCTCCACGAGGCCCTCTCCTCTCTCCCGCCCGGCATGGTGCTCCGCGACTTCCAGGTGAACGGCAAGCGCGTCGAGTTCGCGCTCGTCGTGCCCGACGGGCGGCGTCTGCCCATCGACTCGAAGTGGGCCGCACTTCGCGAGATCGAGACCCTGGAAGATGAGGAGGACCCGGCGGCCCGGGAGGCTGCGGCACGTCGGGTCGAAGAAGAGGTCTCTCGGAGGGCGAAGGAGGTGGCCTCTTATCTCGACGCCTCACTCACGACGCCCTTCGCGGTGGCCTGTATCCCCGACGCCGCGTACGCCGCCTGCCGCCGGGCGCACGCCGAGGCCTTCGGACGGGGCGTGGTTCTGGTCCCGTACTCGACGGCGCTGCCGGTCCTCCTCTCCCTCTTCGCCCTGGCGTCTCGGTACGGCGGCAATGGGGACGCCGGAGACTGCCTCGCAGACCTGGAGACGCTGCTCGATCTGATGGAGCAGACCCTCGAGAACAAGGTGGCCCGGGCCGCAACGATGCTCACCAACGCGGCCGACGAGCTTCGCACCCAGGTCGGACGGGCGCGGGGAGCGGTGGCACGAGGCCGGGGAATCACCGGGACGCCAGACGAGGCTCTCGAGGAGCCGGAGGAGCGACTGCAGCTCAGGAGCCTGTAGCACTCGAGGGGAGTACGCTGCCGCCGGTGGATTTCCAGGAAGCCTTGGCGCAGCTCGGTTTCACGGAGGAGCGGTCCTCTCGGGACGTGCGCCACTTCGTGCTTCGGCCCAATCCGTTCCTCGCGTACTGGGTCCAGGTCCATGAAGGAGGCGAAGCACTGTTCACTTGGGAATTCGCCATCGCCGAGTACATGGCCACGCTCGGACTCCAGGTTGGCTCCGACGAGCGGCTGAACACGTTCCTGTACCCGAGGGAGGATGCCCGCGGCCCAGAGGATCCCGCATGGTTGGCGGCGCAGATCGATCGGGTGGAACTGGTCCTCAAATCGATCTCCTTCGTCGATCTGCCGGACGAGCCCTGACGCGGTCACGCCGGGGCTCCGCCGCCGGGCGCTGAAGTTGACCGGTTGCGTCGTAGAGCACGACAATCGGGCGGCCGACGACCGAGGAGGTCTGTCCATGTCGTGGCGAGTCTTCGTGCTGTTCCTGCACATCCTTGCGGCGATCGCCGCTTTCGGACCCTCGATGGCGTATGGAGTCGTCGCGGTGCTGGGTCAGAAGGAGCCCCTTCACGCGAATTTCGCCCTCCGGGTCATCCAGCGGATCGAGCAGCGACTGGCGATCCCGATGTCCATCGTTGTACCGATCCTCGGGGTGATCCTGATCCTTCTGGGAGACTGGGTCTTCCTGGAGAACGAGTGGCTGATCATCGCCGTGGTTCTGTACGCGATCGCGTTCTTCTTCTCCATCTTCGGGGTCGATCGATGGCTGGGCAGGATGATCGAGCTGAGCGGAGGCCAGTCGGGAGCACCGCCGCCCACGACCGGTGAGCACGTCGGCCCGGGGCCCGAGTTCCTGGCGCTGACGAGGAAGATCCAGGTGGGAGGCCCCCTTCTCGGAGTGATGATCGTCGCCATCTTGCTTCTCATGGTGTGGAAGCCGGGCGCCTGTCAGGTGGGCCCCTGCCCGTAACACCTCAGCCCATCCTTCGGCTACCCTGAAAGGCCGTGGCCGAGTTCGAACGCGCGCTGATCGCCTTTGCCCATCCCGACGACGCCGAGTTCACCTGTGGCGGGACCGTTGCCAAATGGGCCAGGGACGGGACGGACGTGGCCTATGTGTGTGTTACCGATGGGTCCGCGGGCTGGAACGGCCCGGATCTCAGCCGAGAAGAGATATCCCGTATCCGAGAGGAGGAGCTGCGGGAAGCCGCCGCGGTTCTCGGCGTGGAAACCGTCGTGTTCCTCGGCTACACCGATGGCTCTCTGGAGCCCAACCTGGACCTGCGCCGGGCACTCACCCGAGAGGTGAGACGGTTCCGGCCCGACGTGATAGTGGCTCCCGATCCGTCGGCCCTGTGGAGCAAGGACAGGACCTACATCAACCATCCGGACCACAGAGCCGTGGGTGAGACCATGCTCGCGGTGATCGCCGTCGATTCCCCGACCCGCCCCCAGTTCCCCGAGCTGCTCGATGAGGGCCTCGAGCCTCACAAGGTGCCGGTGCTTTGGCTTCCCCTCTGGGGAGCCGATGGAGATACGAGGGTGGACATCTCGGAGACGATCGATCTGAAGGTCAAGGCGCTTCGCAACCACCGAAGCCAGATCGAGAACATGGGCGACTTCGACGTCGATGCAAAGATGCGTGAGTACGCCGCCAGGGTCGGCGCTCACGGGGGCCTGGAATATGCCGAGGCTTTCCGAACGTTCAAGCTAGGCTGGGACTGATGGACGAGGAACAGAGCTTCGAGCCGCTCGATGGAGAGGAGCGGGAGAACATCGAGGCCGACCTGGTGGATCTCGAGGGGATGCGGTCGGTGTTCGAAGCCCAGGGGACCAAGGGCGTGATCATCGCCTGTCCCGAGTGCGGCTCCGATCACTACTACGGATGGGACCTCCTCCGTGAAAGCCTCGAGAACATGCTCGAGACCGGGGAGCCCCGGATGCACGAGCCGGCGTTCGAGCCGAAGGAAGAGGAGTACGTCCTGTGGGACTACGGCAAGGGGTATGTCGATGCGCTCGCCGATACCGGCCTGGACGGCGGGCAGCACGTCGAGATCACCACGTGCGCCTGGTGTGAGACGCCGGTGGAGCCGCACTTCATGTTCTGTCCCAGCTGCGGCCGCGGCCTGGCTCCGGTCCGTTTGCTGCAAGAGCTGCTCGGGCGGGGGATGGAAGAGCGAGAGGCTCGGGCCCTCCTGGTGAAAGCGGGTTTCGAGCCGTTCCCATAGGTTCAGCTGTTGGCCGGCGCCTCCAGAAGGCAGTCGGCCGGAACCTTGTCCGGGCGGAGCCCCTTGAACGAAGGAGCGCGAAGCTTTCCCGCCTTGGTGATCTGGAGGTACTCGACCTCGCACACGAGCTCCGGGCGGACCCACCGAGCGCCCTTGACCGCCAGGAGCGCCGGATCGGCGATCGGGGGTTTCTTCGTCTCCAGCTCCTTCAGCCGCTGCATCAGGTTGTCCAGGACGGACTCGGTGAATCCCGTGCCCACCTGTCCGATCCAGATCAGTTCACCCTCTCGGTAGGCGCCCACCAGGAGCGATCCGAAGGTCTCGGCTCGGGAGCCTCCCCCCCGGGTCCAGCCGAGGATCACGCAGTCCTGCCGGTTGACGGCCTTGATCTTTCGCCAGTCCTTGGTCCGGCGACCGGGGACGTAGCGGCTCTCCAGCTTCTTGGCCACGACGCCTTCGAGTCCAAGATCCTTGGCCTTCTCGAAGAACCTTCGTCCGTCTCCGTCGGTGAACACGGTGATCTTCATCGGACCGGTCACCGTGACGATCTGCTCCAGCTGCCGGCGCCGCTCCTCGAGCGGTTCGGAAGTCAGATCCCGGCCATCGAGCCACAGGAGATCGAACACGAACAGCAGGACCGGGACCTTCGTGCGGGCCCGCTGGATGTCTTTGGGCGATGAGAGATTCATCCGCTGCTGGAGCTGCTCGAACGAGGGGCGCCCTTGCTCGTCCTCGGCCACGATCTCTCCGTCGATGACGGCCGAGAGGGCGTTCACGTACTCGGCCAGGTTGTCCAACTCAGGGTATTGAGCGGATTGGTCTCGTCCGGTTCGCGAAAGGAGTCGTGTCGAGTCGGTGCTCACGTACGCCAGGGTCCGGATGCCGTCGAGCTTCGGCTCGAATCGCCAGCGTTTGTCGTCGAACGGCTCTGGCCATAGCTCGGCGAGCATGGGGGAGAAGACGGGGGGAGGCTCGGGCTGCTCCGCCTCGGATCGCCTTGAAAGGAAGATCAGCCACCCTTGATTGGTCTTCACCAGGTGGTACTCGCCTCGATGCCGCTGCCCGAGGAGGCGGAAGGTGAGCTTGTCGTCCTTCCACTCGATCGGCTCGTACGTTCCGTGATCGAAGATGCGGACCTCACCGGCGCCGTAGTGACCCTTGGGGATCCACCCTTCGAAGCTCCCGTAGTCGAGCGGGTGGTCCTCGGTCTGGACCGCGAGTCGCCTCTCTCCAGGGTTGGTCGGTAGTCCGCGGGGCACAGCCCAGGAGGCGAGGACCCCGTCGCGCTCCAGTCGGAGGTCGTAATGAAGGCGAGTGGCGTTGTGCTTCTGGATCACGAAAAGGTTGCCCTTGCCCCCCGAGGGCTCCGGAGGAGGCTCTGGGGTGCCCTCGAAGTCGCGCTTCCGCTCGTACTCCTGGAGACGTTTCTTGGCGTCCGAGGAACGCCTTGATGTTGGGTTTTCCGATTCCTCTTCCACCGTCACCCCCAGGGCCTCCAGCGCGGGGCGCAGATCGATCGGCTTGTCGAGCACGGGGCGGAAGAGATCGCCAACATCCGAGAGACGATCGTGGATGTTCACGATGGTGAAGTCCCCGGGGACGAAACCGGCCTCGACTTCCTCCCAGGTCACCGGGGTCGACAGGGTGGCACCCGGCTCCGGCCGGAGGGAGTACACGGCCGAGATATTCGCCCCCCGTCGATTCATGTTGTGGTCGATGAACACCTTCCCGGTGCGCTTCTTGATGTCCCAGTCCATCGTTACTCGGTTGGGATCGGCCTGGCGGATGGCCCGGCCCAGGGTTCGGACGAACGCGCGCACTTCGGAGTAGGAAGGCCCGAGCTCGATGGGAACGTAGATCTGCATGCCCGTGGCCCCCGAGCTCTTGGGGTACGAGGGTAGGTCCAAGACGTCGAGCGCGGCCCGGACGTGACGGGCCACCGCACGGACGTCCTCGAACGAGGCCGGGGGGAACGGATCCAGGTCGAAGAACAGATAGTCGGGCCGGTCGATCGTGGCGCAGCGCGAGTGCAGCGGATGGAACTCGATGGCGCCGAGGTTGACCACGAAGAGCAACCCGGCGAGGTCGTTGGCCATCAGGAAGTCGTTGTAGCCCATGCGCGCCTCGTCGTCTTCGCTCTCGACGCGGCAGATGGGCATCCAATCCGGCGTGTGCGACGGCGCGTTCTTCTCGTAGAAGAACGGTCCCTCGACGCCATCGGGCATCCGTTTCATGGTCAGCGGCCGCTCCCGGAGGTACGGGAGCAGGTGGTCGGAGACGTTGAGGTAGTACGAGAGGAGGTCGCCCTTGGTGTAGCCCTCCTTCGGCCAAAACACCTTGTCCAGGTTGGAGAGACGGAGCCGCCGTCCGGAGGCCTCCATCCACCACGTTTGGCCGTCCCGCTCCGCAGGGAGGGGTCGGGGCGTGGGCACCGTGAACGCCTTACCCGCCTTCTTCCTAGCCACGGGGTTGATCGTAACTAACGCGACACGATCGGCTGCGATGGCTCCGGTGAGGATTGCACGTTGGCGCTGCGGGTCCGCTCCAACTGCTCGACGTCCCGATCGCGGGTCCGGATGGCGTACGCCGTTGCGGTCGTGACCAGGATGCCGAGCACGGCGGCGGGAATGAAGGCAGTTCGCCGGCCTCGAGCGGCAAGCACGATGAGCAGAAGGCCGAGGAGCGCTGCTCCGGTCCCCCCAAGGAGAAACGGGACGGCGCCTTCCGAGGGGGGCCGCGGCTCCAGCCTGAGGCACTCGCGCCACGGTCGGGTGGCTGGATCGTGGCGGGCGGTGCAGAGATTCTCAGCAGCGACGGCCTGCGCGGCCGGCGTCCTCGGACGCAGGGCCTCATTGACCACGTACACGACGCCGGCGGTCAGCGAGAGGATGAGGCCGACGAACAGGACGAGCATCGCCAGCCTCCCGCCCCACGTTCCCCACCGGACACGATCGATACGCCGAACGATCGGGACAAACCTCCCTTTGTGGATAGAGTGTTGCACGCGACCCAATACACGTCTACCCACGTTCGCCTTACTTGTGCGGGCGTAGATGTCGGGGCTGGGGGATAAGATTGAAGCTCGACTTCCCTGGAGGGACCTCATGAAGACGATGTGGAAGGGAGCCATCTCCTTCGGCCTGGTGTCCATCCCCGTCCGGGTGTTCACGGCCACGGAGGAGAAGACGCTTCGGTTCAACCAGCTGCACGACAAGGACCACGGCCGTATCCGCTACAAGCGAACATGCTCGAAGGACGGCGAGGAAGTGGCGTTCGAGAACATCGTCAGTGGGTACGAGTACGAGAAGGATCGCTACGTCGTGCTCACCGACGAGGACATGGATGCCATCCCCGTCGAGTCCGGCCGGACCATCGACATCGCTCAGTTCGTGGACGCGGACGAGATCGATCCCCTTCTCTTCAAGAAGTCGTACTACCTCGCGCCCGAAGAGACCGGACTCAAGGCCTACGCACTTCTGCGCGAGGCCCTCGGCGACGACGGGAGGGTCGGTATCGCCAAGGTTTCGTTCCGGGACAAGGAGCACCTGGCCACGATCCGTGTCCACGACAAGATCCTGGTCCTGGAGACCATGTACTGGCCGGATGAGATCCGTGAGCCGGCGTTCGAGGAGCTGGACAAAGAGGTCAAGCTCCGACCCCAGGAGATCCAGATGGCCAAGAGCCTCGTGGAGAACCTCACGGATGAGTGGACGCCGGAGGAATTCAAGGACGAGTACAGGGAAGCCCTTCTCGAGATCGTGGAGAAGAAGGTCGCCGGCGAGGAGATCGAGGTCATCGAGGCGCCGGAGCCGACCAAGGTGCTCGACCTCATGGAGGCTCTGAAAGAGAGCGTGGAGAAGACCAAGAAAGAGAAGGCTCCCGCCAAGCGTGCCGCCACCCGGAAGAAGGCCGCCGCCTCCTGACAGCGAGATTTACCGAGACGTAACACCCCGGAAAAAACCCGGAAACCTGCGTGGCTTAGAACGTTCCTGACTCCACACGAGGAGGGAACGGATGCCGGGAATCGACAGCGGGGATACTTCGTGGCTCCTGGTCTCGACGGCTCTGGTCATGTTCATGACTCCGGGGCTGGCGCTCTTCTACGGGGGACTCGTCCGCACGAAGAACGTGCTCGGCACGATCATGCAGTCCTTCTTCGCACTGGCTCTTGTCTCGGTGCTCTGGGTTCTGGTGGGGTACACGCTTGCATTCGGTCCCGATCGGGGGGGTTTGATCGGAGGCCTCACGTTCTGGGGGTTGCGCGGCGTCGGGCAGGTGCCGAGCGACACCTACGCAACGACCGTTCCTCACCTCGCGTTCAGCATGTATCAGTTGATGTTCGCCATCATCACTCCTGCGCTCATCACCGGAGCCGTGGCGGAACGGATGCGCTTCTCCGCGTACGTCCTGTTCCTGGCTCTGTGGTCGCTGGTGGTCTACGCGCCCGTGGCCCACTGGGTGTTCGCCGATGGGTGGCTGGGACTGGCGGGAGTCGGGGCGCTGGACTTCGCCGGTGGCACGGTGGTTCACATCAACGCCGGGGTGGCCGCACTCGCGGCGATCCTCTACCTCGGAAAGCGGAAGGGCTTTGGGCGCGAGGCATTCGTGCCACACAACGTGCCGATGGTCATCACGGGAGCGGCGATCCTGTGGTTCGGGTGGTTCGGCTTCAATGCGGGCTCCGCGCTCGGTGCGAATGGCCTGGCGACTTCGGCCTTCGCGGCAACACACGTGGCCACCGCGGCCGCCGTCATCGGCTGGCTCATCCCTGAATGGATCAAGCACGGAAAGGCCACCACCGTTGGGGCGGCGACGGGGGCGGTCGCCGGACTCGTCGCGGTGACGCCGGCGGCAGGGTTCGTGGAGCCGTGGGCCGCCATCCTGATCGGGTTCGCGGCGGGGCTGGTCTGCTTCTACGCGGTGAACCTGAAATCTCGGATCGGCTACGACGACTCGCTGGACGTCGTCGGCGTTCACATGGTCGGGGGCATCGTCGGGGCACTGTTGACGGGGCTCCTCGCCAGCACTGCGGTGAACGCCTTTTCCGGTGGCATCGAACAGCTCTGGAAGCAGGCTGTTGCGGTGGGCGTTACCCTGGTCTTCTCGTTCGTGGCGACGATGGCGATCCTCAAGGTGATCGACGCGCTGGTGGGCGTGCGCGTCTCGGAAGATGAGGAGGTTGTCGGGCTGGACCTTTCCCAGCACTCGGAGGTTGGCTACACGTTCGGCGAGCGGGGCGGGACGGTGTCCGGCTCTGCCTCTGGGCAGCAGCTTTCGGCTCCCGTGAGCCACCCGCCCAAGGAGACCGTGGACATAGGTGCGGGCGCCTCACCTGAGCTCGAGGTTGTGAGGAGGAAAGACTGATGAAGCTCGTCGTCGCGATCATCAAGCCGTTCAAGCTTGACGAGGTGAAGGAAGCCCTTCGCAGCATCGGAGTCGATGGGCTCACCGTGAGCGAGACGCAGGGTTTTGGGCGCCAACGAGGGCACACCGAGGTCTATCGCGGAGCCGAGTACCAGGTGGATTTCGTGCCCAAGGTGAAGGTGGAAGTGATGACGGACGACGACCAGACCCAGCAGGTCGTCGACGCCATCCTCAAGTCTGCTCGAACCGGAAAGATCGGGGACGGCAAGATCTTCGT
>DASSDP010000112.1:0-13100 GCA_035697085.1 Actinomycetota bacterium | reverse complement strand
GCGTAAAGCCTCGAAATCATCTGTGCAGGGGAGTTGATGGCCGCGAACGCTCGATCGCCGGCGCCGTCGGTGAAGACATCCAGACCGACGAAGTCGGTGGCATCCACACCCAGGCTCCCCACGGTGTTGAGGGTCCCGTTGTTGGGCGGGTTCTGGGTGGCCAGGATGTCGAGGGCCGAGTCAATGTCGAAAAGCGTGGTCGTAGTGGCCCCGGCGAAGTTGTTCGTGTACGCCGCTCCGACCACGTTCGGGACGGCCCCGAAGTTGGGGTCACCCATAGCGTAGTTGAGGGCCATGTCGGTCGCGACCACGGCGCCGGTATCAGGGTGCAGCCGGAGGTTTTGCCCGGTGTCGCTCACCACCCGGATCCTGTCGACGGTGGGGTTGAAGTCCACCCCGAACTCGCTCCCTAACAGGACCGGGGTGAAGGGGCCCGAGCCGACCTCGGTGGCCACCCCGGTGGCTGGGTTGATGGTGTACACCCGGCTGGTGCTGCCGATGCCGTAGAGCTGGCCGGTGGCCGGACGAAAGTCGATCCCCAGAACCGACTCACCCATCTGAAGGCCGGTGATGGTGACGCTCGCCTCGATCGTTCCGGGAGCCGATCGGTTGAACCGGAGCAGCTTGCCTGAGGCGGTCGTCGCGTACATCGTCTCGGTCGCAGGAGGCTGTATGGCGATGTCACGGACCGTCGTCGGGCCACCGATCTTCCCGATCGGCGTGGCCGAGCCGTTGGCCAGATCCACGCTGTAGAGCCTGACCGCCGGCGGAATGCTGGTTCGCCTGCTTGTTGTCGGAAAGATCATCGAGGCAAGAGCCCTGTCCATCCCGCCGCTCGTCACGATGTCCAAGCCAACCAGGGCGGAAGCGTTGAAATTCAGGCTCCCCACAGTATTGAGGGTCCCGTTGTTGGGCGGGTTCTGGGTGGCCAGGATGTCGAGGGCCGAGTCAATGTCGAATAGCGTCGTCGTTGTGGCCCCGGCGAAGTTGTTCGTGTACGCCGCTCCGACCACGTTCGGGACGGCCCCGAAGTTGGGGTCACCCATGGCGTAGTTGAGGGCCATGTCGGTGGCGACCACGGCGCCGGTATCAGGGTGCAGTCGGAGGTTTTGCCCTGCGTTGCTCACTACGCGGATCCGGTCGACGGTGGGGTTGAAGTCCACCCCGAACTCGCTCCCCGAAAGAGCCGGGGTGAAGGGGCCCGAGCCTACCTCGGTGGCCACCCCGGTGGCTGGGTTGATCGTGTACACCCGGCTGGTGCTGCCGATGCCGTAGAGCTGGCCGGTGGCCGGACGGAAGTCGATCCCGAGGACCGACTCGCTCATCTGGAGGCCGGTGATGGTCGACTGTGCCTGGATGACACCGGGTGCGCTCTCGTCGAACCGAAGCAGCACGTTGCCGGTCGTCACCGCATGGACGGTGTTGCCCGGTGTCGCCGACCATGAGGGCCCCGCTTGCAGCAGTGGGAACACCGCAAGGGCGACTAGTGCCGGGGCAACGAGCACGCGGAGACGATTCATACGAGCCTCCCTCTGATCGGGCACGGTCGTGGCGCCGTGCTGCGGGGTAACTATCTCGTTGACAGGGAATACTGGCTAGGAAGGGGATCCGTTCAACCCTCGCTCGAAAATCCCTACGGGACGGCGCGGAGGCGAGCTTCATCGGACTCCCGGACCCCAGTCGGGAGACCGAACTGCATGTGCTCCTCGGTAACTCGGAGCTCTTCGACCTGGTCGGCGCCGAGCTCCCGAAGGTGCGCCAGAACCCGCTCCACGAGCCACTCCGGTGCGGAGGCCCCGGACGTGACCCCGACGGTCTCCGTGCCTTCCAGCCATTCCGGCTCGATCTCCGTCTCATCATCGATGAGATGGGCGGGCGTTCCCCGGGCTCGCGACACCTCCATCAACCGCTTGCTGTTCGAGGAGTTGTGGGAACCGATCACCAGGACGACGTCGGACGAGTCGGCTAGCGTCTTCACCGCTTCCTGCCGATTCTGGGTCGCGTAGCAGATGTCGTCACGGGGAGGGGCGGCGATGTTCGGGAACCGCTCCCTGAGGACGTCGATGACTTCGTTCGTCTCATCCACGGACAACGTGGTCTGAGACAGATAGGCCACCCGGTCGGGGTCCGGCACATCGACGGTTCGGGCCTCTTCCACGTCGCCGACGAGGCGGATGTACTCGGGGGCCTCCCCGCTCGTGCCGATGACCTCCTCGTGTCCCTCATGTCCGATCAGGAGGATCGTCCGCTCGTCAGCGGCAAACCGCCTCGCTTCAAGGTGGACCTTCGTGACCAGGGGACAGGTGGCGTCGATGACGTTGAGGTGCCGGCCGGCTGAATTCGTGTACACATCCGGGGCGACGCCGTGAGCCGACAGGACCACCGTGGCCTCCTCGGGGACCTCGGTCTCCTCCTCCACGAAGACGGCACCTTTCCGCTCGAGGTCCCGGACCACATGAATGTTGTGGACGATCTGCTTCCTGACGTAGACGGGCGGCCCGTAGATCCGCAGCGCCCGCTCCACCGCGTCGACGGCTCGGTCGACCCCTGCGCAGTACCCGCGGGGCCAGGCGAGAAGAACCTTTTTTGGCACGTCTCCATGGTACCGAACCACCGCGAACCAGGGCGTTTGCCCGGGGCAATGTCACCGGCATGCCGTATACTCCGCGGGACTTCCGGGTATCGCCCTCCCAATCCTTCCCAAGCTGTGCGGGCATCCGCACGCGTGCGCTCGGGGGCAGAGGGCGGAACCGGGAGAAGGACACGACGAGATCAAGGAGGTGAAGCCAGCACCCAGGACCTACCTGGCCGAGACCGGGGGCCGATAACCCCGTCCTCGAGCCGAGGGGGTGAAAAACGGCATCCACATGGACGAATCACATACGACCCGCCCGCCCGGCCGCTTCATGGCGGCAGGGGTGTCCGCAGCTTTGGTCCTTTCCATCATGAGTCCGGTTGTGGCCCACCCGCCCGACCGCTTCTGGCAGTACGAGAAGCCCGCCACCAAGCACCGCAGCTGGTGGAACCATCGCTGGATCCGGGAGCGGCACACCGCATGGCACGTCAAGCACCCAACGTACACAGCGCGTGAGCACCGTGGGTTCCACCGGAAGAGCCTCCGCTTGGCGCACCGACGCAGACATCACTTCCACGGGGTCCTGGCAAGTCAGTCCGGAACGGCCTCCTGGTACAACTACTCGGGCCAGACGGGAGCCTGCGGCCGGGTCCTTCGGGGAATCTACGCCGCCCACAGAACGTGGCCGTGCGGATCGCTCGTCGCCGTGCGCAGGGGCAACCGGTATGTCCACGTCCGCGTGCTCGATCGGGGTCCGTTCGTGAGTGGGTGGATCATCGACCTCTCACCCGCGGCTTTCAAAGAGATCGGCCCACTCGGAGCAGGCCTCCTTCAGGTGAAGGCCTACCGACTCAAGTCCTAGGAGTCACGGTCCCGTGATCGGTCGAAGAGACCGTTTCAGAGCCACCCTCGGCGCTTGAAGACCGTGTAAAGCACGCCTGCCGAGACGGCCATTACTCCAAGCGCGAATGGATACCCGAGGAGCCAATTCAACTCGGGCATATGGCGGAAGTTCATCCCGTAGATCCCCGCGATCAGTGTGGGGACCAGGATGATCGCGGCCCACGACGTCAGCTGCTTCATGACAACGTTCAGGCGGTTGCCGACCTGGGAGGCATGAGCCTGCAATGCCGTGGCGAGGAGCTCGCGAACGTTCTCGATGAAGTCCAACGTTCGGATGACATGGTCGGCGACGTCCCGGTAGTAGGCGTCGAGCGCCGAGGTCACCACCCGAGGCTCTTCCTGGATGAGATCGAGAACCTCGCGAAGCGGCATGACCAGCCGGCGAAACTCGATCACCTGCTTCTTCAGCAGGAAGATTCGCTCCTGGATGTCCGCCGGGACATTTTCGCTGAAGACCTGCTCCTCGATGTCCTCGGAAACATCCTCCAAGCGCTCGACGACAGTGAAGTACCCGTCCACGATTTCGTCCAGAAGGGCATAGAGGAGAAAGCCCCCGCCCTCTTTGGTGAGCTCCTGCTGGCGCTCCCACCGCCGAAGGACCGGCTTCAGGTCGAAGGCCGGAGCGTACCGAAGGGTGACGAGGTAATTGGTTCCCACAAAAGCGTGGACCTCCTGGTCGCTTAGCTCTCCAGCCTTCAGCTGGACGGCGTGCATCACCAAAAAGAAGTACTTCTCGTACACCTCCACCTTCGGCCGCTGGCCCCGATGAAGAGCGTCTTCTACGGCGAGGGGGTGGAGTCCGAATTCCTCCTGGATCATGCCCAGCTCTTCATCGGTGGGGTCCTCGAGGTCGAGCCACACCAGCGCGTCGGGTTCTTCCAGATGGTCGCTGACCCGTGCCGGGTCGAACCCGTCCTCGGCCAGCGTGCCACTTCGGTACAGCCGACAAGTGACCACGTCAAAACCGAGGGTAGCGCAGGGTCAACCCCCGCTCAATCGCGAGCGAACGCGCTACCATCGATTGGAAGGGGTGAGCATTCATGAGAGAGCGAATGAGATCAGGATCGCTGTGGAGGTTGGGAATCGCGATCCTCGGGTTGTTTTCCATCCTTGCCATCGCCACGAGGCTGGACCCAGGTCCCGGACTGTTGGTCCTGCTGCTCGGAATGGTGATCCTGGGCGTCGCCGCGTGGAAGTGGGGATACGACTCCCGCAAGGGGAGGAACTGGTAGAAGGCTCAGCCGCGGGCGAGCGCTCGCGAGATCACCAGGCGCTGGATCTCGCTGGTTCCCTCGAACAGCGTGTAGATCTTGGCGTCCCGGTACCACTTCTCCACCGGGAAGTCCTTGATGTAGCCGTAGCCCCCGAGCACCTGGATGGCCTGCTCCGTGACCCACACGGCAGTCTCGCTGGCCTTCAGCTTGCTCATGGAGCCCTCGGCCTGGGTGAACTCCACCCTGGTCCGGGCCATCCACGCCGCTCGCCAGGCCAGAAGGCGTGACGCCTCGATCTCGAGGGCCATGTCGGCCAGCTTGAACGCGATTGCCTGGTTGTCGAGGATCGGCCGCCCGAACTGCGTGCGCTGCCTGGCGTAATTGAGAGCGAACTCCTGGGCGGCACGGGCGATCCCGATGGCCTGGGCGGCCACCGTCGGCCGGGTCATCTCGAACGTCCTCAGCGCGTGCGAGCTTCGTGTCTGTTCCTGTGAACGGGCCCGCTCCAGCTTGGCCTCGAGCCGTTCGACGCCCCCGGCCACGTTCTCGAGCGGGATCCGGCAGTCCTCCAGGATCACCTCGGCGGTATGGGAAGCCCGGATCCCGAGCTTCCGCTCCTTCTTGCCCTGACGGATGCCGGGCACCCTGGGGACGATGAACACCGCCTGTCCTCGATGTCCGAGCGCCGGTTCGACCGTGGCCACCACGACGTGAACGTCGGCGATGCCACCATTCGTGATGAACACCTTCTGGCCGTTCAGGACCCAGGAATCGCCCTCTTTTTTGGCGGTCGTTCTCAGCGCGGAGACATCCGATCCGGCATTCGGCTCCGTAACAGCAAAGGCGCCGAGCTTGGGGTGCTCGGGGGTCCCGATCATCTCTGGGGCCCACCGCACGAGCTGGTCCGGCGTCGCGGATGAGGCTAGCGCCGTCAGGGGCAGTCCCGTCCCGAGGAGGGCCAGCGAGATGCCCGCGCACCCCCAGCTCGTCTCCTCCGCTACGAGCGGAAGCGTGAGCCCGGTCGGGTCCTCGGGCACCATCTGCGTGTAGAACTCCAGCGAGTAGATGCCGGCCTCCGCCGCCTTCTTCACGACGGGCCACGGAAACTCCTCGCTCTCGTCATAGGCACTGGCGGCGGGACGGATCTCTCGCTCCGCGAACTCGTGCGCCCACTTCTTCAGAGCGAGCTGGTCTTCCGAAAGGCGAAAATCCATCGAGTCTCCCTGGCAGAATGGGCCGTGGCTCGCGGGAGAACTTCCTACCGGTCGGTAGGTTACTATGCGGCAGGAGCGCGGTCAATGGCCGAGGAGGAGGCGAGGACGAAGACCACCCCTCGAAAGAGGATGCGGGGACCCGAGCGACGGGCGCAGCTCCTCGAGGTGGCCCGGAAGGTGTTCGGGGGACATGGTTTTCACACCGTGACCATGGATGCTGTGGCCAGGGAAGCCGGCGTCACGAAGCCGATCCTCTACGACCACTTCCCCTCCAAGCGCGAGCTGTACCTTGCGCTCCTCGAGGCCGACCTCGCCCTCCTACGGACCCGGCTGCACGGCGCGCTCCAGGCCCCCACCGGGAACCGGCAGCGGATCCGGGCCTCGTTTCAGGCGTACTTCGACTTCGTGGACGACCATGCCGAGGGCTTTCGCCTCCTCATGCAGGAGGCCATCGGTGCGGAGCGTGAGTTCCGGGAGATGGTCGGTCAGTTCCGCGACGAGGTCCTGAAAGAGGTCGCCGATCTGATCCTTCGCGAGTCCCAGAGCAACCTCAACCGGGACGAGGCCGAGGCCGTGGCCCTGGGGCTCATCGGGATGGTTGAGACGGCCGCCCAGCACAATCCCGGCGACTCCAAGCCGCAACGACGGGCAGCCGTGAACACCCTCGTCCGCATGGCCTGGAAGGGCATCAGCGGCCTAACTCTCTAGGGGCGTCAGCCGGCGGGGATCACTTCGTCTGCCAGCCGCTCGGCGACGGCCACGACGGTCAGGTTGGTATTTGCCCGAGGGATCGTCGGCATGATGGACGCGTCCACGACGAACAAGTTGTCGAACCCATGGACCCGGCCGGAGGCGTCGACCACAGCGGCCGGATCGTCCAGGAGGCCCATTCGACACGTCCCCACGGGATGGAAGTACCCTGAAACGCTTTCGCGGGCGTAAGCGGCGAGCTCGCTGTCGGAGGTGGCCGCGGCTCCGGGCCCGATCTCGCCCGCGGCAATCTGGGTCATGGCCTCGGTTCGAGCAAGCGAGCGAGCGAGTCTCAAACCGTCGACCAGCGTCGCGACGTCCTCGGGCTCGGAAAGGAACCCTTGGTGAATGGGGGGGAGAACCCGCGGGTCCGCGGAGCGGAGCCGAACCCAACCGCGCGACCGCGGCTTGAGCAGCTTGACGGCAAGGTAATAGCGAAAACCACCTGAAGACACGTCCTGCGGCTCTGCCACAACATCGGTCCACGCCAGAACGTGAAGATTCCACCGCCCTTCTGCCGCGGTCGAGCTCTTCGCTTTCAGAAGCGATGTGCATTGAAACAGGAGCCCCCGCTCCAGCTGGGCCTTCGTCCGGGCCACGAGATCGTCTGTTCCGCGGAACTCAAGGTAGCTTCCATAATGGTCCGTCATTCCCCGACCGACGCCCGGGAGGGGTCGCACGACAGGGATATCCAGTTCTTGGAGCTCTTGCCCGGGACCGATGCCCGACCGGAGCAGGATCGCCGCACTTCCGTACGTCCCCGCCGCGAGAAAGACCGTCCCCGCCGTCAGTCTGTCGTAGCGACCATCGCGAATCACACGAACGCCATTGACCCGTTCGCCAAGGATTTCAAGTCGATCGACCAGGACCCCCGGCAGGACGGTGAGGTTCCGTCGCGTCCGGGCGACATCGAGGTAGGCGAAGGCGGTGTTCCACCGGACCGTTCCGACTGCGTTGACAGGAAACGTGCCTACACCCTCGCCCCCGATTGGGTCGTTGATGGACTCGACCAACGCGAATCCAAGCTCGCCGCAGGCGTCGAGGAAGGTCCGGTCCCACGAGGCGATTTCCTCTTCAGTGTGAGATCGCGTCTTCAGCCGCTCCTGAGCCCGTCGCAAATACGGCTCAATGCTCTCGAAGTCCCACGCGCCCGCCGTCTCGGGACCCCACTCGTCGTAGTCGGCCGCTGACCCCCACACCACAAAGCAGGCGTTGTGTGCTGAGCAGCCGCCGACGATCCGCGCGCGCTCCGCTCCGGGCTCCTCGAATCCCCAGACGTGGGAGCTGGGAAGCGTTCGGGCGTCCAGCATGTCCCCCGGCCACATCCCCTCCTCTCGAGGCCCGTAGTCGGGGCCTGCCTCCACGAGGCCCACGCGCCGGGAACCGTCTTCCGAGAGTCGGTCGGCCAAGACGCACCCCGCCGTGCCGCTGCCGAGAATCAGGACGTCGAACGCTTCGGCCGCCATCGCTCTCAGTCTGTCCTTTGAGAACTAGAGCTCAGGCGCTTACGGCGGGCGGGTTACCCACTCGGCGCGCCACTCCGGCGGATCGAAGGGCGGGGCGTAGTACGTCTTCTGACGCCACACCTTCCCATCACGGAGCTCCAGGATGACGACGACGTAGTAGGTCTCCCCGCTCGGGTACTTGTTCACGGCCTCGATCGTGTACTGGTCGCCCCGGCCCTCCACCCGGATCGGGATCGAGCTCGGGCTGAGGACCAATCGATCCTCGCTCCCGATGATGCGCTTGGGTTCGACGGCGGGAATGCCGCCCGGGTAGTTCTCGTGGATCTTTCGGTACGCCTCGTGTCCGAGGATGCGCTCGCCCGACTGCGGCCATTCCTCCATGAAGTCCGGATGCCTGAGCGCGCCGAGGGTGTCGTAATCGCCAGGCCACGCGTCCATGTACCGCTCGACGATCGACCGGTTCGTGTCGCCCCCCATGTGCCGCTCCCTGACCTAGAGGTTGCCCCGCTCGGCCTGCTCGCGCTCGATGGCAACGAACAGCTCCTTGAAGTTTCCGAGTCCGAACCCCTGCGATCCGTGTCGCTCGATGACCTCGTAGAACACCGTCGGCCTGTCCTCGACGATCTTGGTGAAGATCTGGAGGAGATAGCCCTCGTCGTCGCGGTCGGCAAGGATGCCGAGGCGTTCGATGTCGGAGTAATCCTCCTCGATCTCCCCGACGCGCTCGCCGAGGGCCTTGTAATAGGTCGCCGGAACCCGGATGAATCGCATCCCCCGCTTCCGCAGGGCATCGACGGCGGTCACGATGTCGTCGGTGGCCATGGCGATGTGCTGCACGCCCGGGGAGCGGTAGAAGTCCAGGTATTCCTCGATCTGTGACTTCTTCTTGCCCTCTGCTGGTTCGTTGATGGGGAACTTCACCCGGCCCTTGCCGTCCCACATCACCTTGGACATGAGCGCGGTGTATTCCGTGGAGATCTGATCGTCGCGGAAGTGCACGAGCTGGGCGAACCCGAGGATCTTGGCGTAGAACTCCACCATCTCGTTCATCTGCCCCAGCTTCACGTTGGCCACGACGTGGTCGATCACCTTGAGGCCGACGGGGGGACCGTCGTCCGGATACGGATCCTCGGCACGGTAGCCGGGCATGAACGGGCCGGAGTAATTCTCTCGCTCGATGAACGAGTGCAGCGTCTCGCCGTAGGCCTTGATCGACGCCCGGACGACCTTGCCGTTCTCGTCCTCGGTGACGGTCGGCTCAAGCGCGCTTTCGGCCCCACGCTTGGTGGCCTGCTCCCAGGCGTCTGCCGCGTCCGGCACCTGAAGGGCGACGTCGTGGACGCCGTCCCCGTGTTCGAACACGTGCTTGGCGAGCGGGCTTTCCGGACCCATCGCCCCGGTGAACACGTATCGGATCTCCCCTTGCTCCACGACCCACGAGGACCGATCGCGTTGCTTGGTCTCCGGGCCGGCGTACGCGGTGACGTGAAACCCCAGCGCCTTTGAGTAGTAGTAGGCGGCCTGGCGAGCGTTGCCGACGTAATACTCGACGTGGTCGATCCCCATGAGGGGGAGGAAGTCTTCCTGAGCCACGGTGGTCACCTCCCGTGCATCGCTTCCGCAACTATACCCGGACCAATTATTGTCCCCGCGTGACCGGGCGACGTGTCGCGTGGTGGGATGCGGCCCTGTACGGAGCGTCGGCTCTCGTCGCCGCGGCGACGGCTGTGTACGACTCCATCCCATTGCTCGCCGACTGGGGACGTCGAGCGATCGTCCCGTACGCGTTGGGAGCTCTGGCCGCAGCAGGTCTGGCCGCTTCCTGGCGCCGGGTGTCAGAGCGCGGCCGATCCATCGGCCGGGCGGTCGTCCTAGGGGCCGTGTTCATCGGCGCCGTGCTCGTACCGCTGGCGCTCAACATCGCGGCGCGGCAGCGGGGGCCAGAGCCCCACGCGCAGTCGGAGACGTTGCTGACCGAGGAGGCCGCGGCCGCCTTCGTCCGAGGGGAGAACCCGTACGACGTTTCCTACGAGGACGGACCGCTCGGGCGGTGGCCGAGCAAAAACTGGCTCCATCTGCCCTATCTGCCGGGGATCCTGGTGTTCGGGCTGCCTCATGCACTGAGCGGACAGACACCGCTCGCCGACGCCCGGCTCATCTTCCTGACCGCCGCGGCCGCCGTTACCCTCGTGGGCCTGAGGCTGTCGAAGGCCCCACCCGACCGTCTGCTCACGGCGGTGATGGTGCTCCTGGTTCTCCCGACGGGGGCTCGGTACATCGCGGGCGGCGGGGACGACATCGTCGTGCTGGCCCTGATGCTCCTGGCACTGGTGCTGGCGACGCGATCCCAACCCCTGGCCGCAGGCGTGATCCTGGGGCTGGCAGCGGCGATCAAGCAGACGGCCTGGCCGCTGCTCCCATTCCTGATCGTGGCCGCTCAGGATCGAAGGAGAAGGCGCGCCACGGGCAGAGCGCTTGCCGGGGCCGGGGCGGTCCTGGTGCCGGTGATCCTGCCGCTTCTGGCGTGGGGTCCGGCCGCGTTTGTTGAAGACACCGTCCTCTATCCGCTGGGCCTCACTGAGGAACGCACCCTGGCGGGGAGCCCGACGATCGGCCACCTGCTCGGACGGGCGTTCCCATCCGCGAGAGGACCGCTCCTCGTGGTCCTTTCGGCGTCGGTCCTGATCGTGGGGGCGTATCTCCTGATCCGCCGTTCGCCGGCAACCCCCGCCGCAGCCGCGGATCACACGGCCATCGTGTTCACCCTTGCGGTGTTCTTGGCCACCGCGGGCCGGTTCGGCTACCTCATCTATCCACTGAATCTGCTGATTTGGAGCCGGCTTCTGCTACGGCCGCCGCAACAATCTCAGGTGCCTGCGTCTGGCGGCACCGCGTACGCCACGGCTTCTTCCACCGACATGGCCTCACCTTCGGCGAAGAGCTTCTCGTAGGCCACGTCTCCGAGACGTTCCCGGCTCGACGCGGGATTCCAGGGAACGTAGCCCTCGTAGTTGGTCACGAGCCCCTGCCCGATCTTCCGTTCCACCTGGAGTGCGGCCCCGTGGAGGCGCACGGACCGGTCGAGGTCGTCCGTCACCAGCGCGATGATGGAGAAGTCGTTGAGCAACAGGCCGATCCCGGTGAGATCGTTCGCCGCCGAGAACAGCTCGAGGCTCTGTGTGAGGGCGGTGCGAGCTTCGTCGAGATCTCCGAGTCCGATCCAGGCCAGCCCGATGGAGTGGAGGGCCCATCCGGAGCTGAACCGGTCGTCGACCTCCCTGAAGATCTCCAGCGCCTTCTCCGAGCTCTCCCGGCACTGCTCCCACTCGTTGCGGATCAGATGGGTGTTGGAGATCTGCCACAGGAGCTTGGCCTCTCCCCGGCGGTCTCCGACCTCCCGATACAGAGGCAGGGCCTCCGCGTTCAGCTCCAGCGCTCGATCCAGGTCACGCAGGGGAGGAGGGGGAAGAGCGAACACGAAAGACAGGTTATAGAGCGCTTCGGCCAGGCCGGCCGTGTCGTCCATCTCCTTCCTCAGCTCGACGCACTCCGAGTAGTACCGTCCCGCGGCCTCCCAATCGGCCATCCAGTAGGTGACGCCCCCCGCGCCTTCCAGAGCCTTCGCCCTGGCCCTCGGGTACTCTGACGTGCCGGGGAGATCGAGCACGTTCCTGAAGCGCATGGCCGCCTCGCGAAGGTGCCCCCGAATCTGCCAGAACCGCCACAACGCTCCGCACAGCAAAAGAGCAGTCTCGACGTCGCCCTGTGAGGCCCCGGTGATCGCGGCCCTCAGGTTGTCGTGTTCCTGCTCCAACGAGTCGAGCCAGAGGGCCTGGTCGGATCCGAGGAGCTCCGGTTCCGCCCGTTCCGCCATGGCCAGGAAGTAGCCGGCGTGACTCGCGGCGACCCTCTCAGAATCCGGAGACTGCGTCAGTCGCTCTCCGGCGTACTCCCGGATCGTCTCGAGCATGAAGAAGCGGGATTCGCCCTGTGCCGAATCCATCTGCCGGACCAGGCTCTTGTTGGTGAGGGAGGCCACCCCCTCGAGCGTGTCGAGGACGAGATCCCCGTCGGGGTTGCACACGGCCTCGGCGGCCTCGAGCGAGAACCCGCCCACGAACACCGAGAGACGCGCAAACAACGTTTGCTCCTGCTCGTCCAAGAGCTCGTAGCTCCAGTCGATGGCTCCGCGCAGCGTCTGCTGTCGGGTGGGAAGGTCTCGGGCCCCGCCGGCGAGGAGGGACAGACTGTGTCCCAGCCTCTTGAGGATGGCTGCCGGGGCGAGCACCTTGACCCGGGCCGCCGCCAGCTCGATGGCCAGAGGGAGCCCGTCGAGCCGGGCGCAGATCTCCGCGATCGCCGGCGCGTTCTCGTTCGTCACTTCGAAGCCCGGCTTGACCGAGGTGGCGCGGTCGATGAACAGGGCCACCGCCTCAAACTGCGAGAGTGCCTCCGTCGACGGAAGGTTCTCCAAGTCCGGCAGCCCGAGCGGTGGAACCGGGTACTCCTTCTCGCCGTGGAGCCCCAGAGCCTCGCGACTCGTGGCCAGCACCGTCAGCTTCTGGCTCCCGGCCAGGAGCTCTCCCACGCCCGATGCGGCATCCAGCACCTGCTCGAAGTTGTCCAGGACCAGCAGCAACCGCTTGTCCTGGAGGTACTCGGTGAGCGCCTCGATCGTCGGACGGGTGGGCTGCTCCGCGAGGCCAAGACTCTTGGCGATCGTGGTCATCACCAGCTCCGGGTCGGAGATCGGTGCGAGCGGCACGAAGAAGGCTCCGGCCTCGAACTCCGGGAGCACCTCGCTGGCCACCTGGATCGACAGTCGAGTCTTTCCGGTGCCCCCCGGCCCGGTGAGCGTGAGCAGCCGGGTTCCTGCGAGACGCCCCTTGACCTCATCGATCTCCCGGCGACGCCCGACGAAGCTGGTGAGCTGAGGTGGAAGGTTGGTGCTCCGTTCGAGGCTCCGGAGCGCAGGAAA
>DASSDP010000111.1:0-6201 GCA_035697085.1 Actinomycetota bacterium | reverse complement strand
AGGACGCCGGAGATCCAACCGTGAGACATCGGAGCGCGGCCCTGCTCGCATGGTCATTGTGTGGGGTGACCCTTCTGGCCTTTGTGGTCTCGTTCGTCTTCATCCGCCTGACGTGGTCCGATCCGACCCCCGACCGCTTTGGCTTTCGAGGCTTTCAGGCAGTCTTCTTCGTCTTCTCCCTGGTTGGAGCGCTCATAGCCTCGCTGCGTCCGAGCAACCCGATCGGGTGGATGCTTCTCGGTGGAGGCTTGATCGCGGGGATCCAGAGCATCGGGGACGAGTACAGCATCTACGCCCTGAGGGCTTCGCCTCCCCGGCCCGGCGCAGACATCGCAGCCTGGTTGGGCGAGTGGGTCTGGGTCCCGATCGTCGGCATGACGACAACATTCCTGCCCCTTCTCTTCCCGAACGGCCGCCTTCCTTCCAGGCGCTGGCGAGTAATTGCATGGCTCGCGGGTGGGGCGATCGCCCTCAGCGCGGTCGCCTTCCTTCTCGTGCCGGGGCCCTTGAGCCAGACGCCCTCGCTCGATAATCCCGTCGGCGTCGGAGGCCCATCCGCCCGCAACGTTCTCGAGGCCCTCGGTGGAGCCGGCCTTGTCCTGATGGTTGTGACAACAGCGGCCGCCGCGGCAAGCCTTGTCATGCGTTTCCGTCGGGCCGCAGGAGATGAGCGACAGCAGCTCAAGTGGATCGCGTTTGCGGCGGTACTTCTGGTGGTCGGCTTCACCCTTACCGCTGTCGGATACGATCTCGCGCTCGTTCTGACGATCCCCCTGATCCCGATCGCCATCGCCATCGCCGTCCTCCGATACCGCCTGTACGACCTCGATGTCGTCATCAATCGGACGCTCGTGTACGGCATCGTGACGCTCCTTCTGGGCTTGGTGTATGCGGCGGCCATCTTTCTCCCACAGGTTCTCTTCGTGGGAGTGGAATCCAACAACAGCCTCCTGATCGCGGGTTCAACGCTGGCGGTGGCCGCACTCTTCCGACCGGTTCGCCGAAGGATCCAGGGCTTCATCGACCGCCGCTTCTACCGAAGGAGATACGACGCCACCCGGACCCTCGAGGCGTTCAGCGCCAGGCTAAGAGACGAGGTCGACCTGAACTCGCTCACGGGGGAGCTCCTCGCTGTCGTCCGTTCCACCATGCAACCGGCCCACGTTTCCCTATGGCTCCGGCTACCCGAAACTGGCCCTGGCGAGCAGGCAGGTCGTTAGGATGACCGGCGAGAGAGATTCTTCACCACCACTTCCTGCGATTCGAGGCCTGTTGCGCGCGATAAGGGAGAAGCCGTGAGATGAGGTGGCGCAGTCGACGGAAGGCTCTCCGGGCAGAGCCCCCGCCGGAACGGCAGCCCTCGGTGCCGGTCCTTGCTCAGGAGACCGGCACTCCGCCCGTGGAGATCGCTCCCGACGACCCGATCGTGGCGCACTTCCAAAGCTCACCCGACCCGGTCGATATCGAGAAGCTCGAGCTGGAGTCCCCTGCAGTCGAAGCCCTCAAGGCTGCGGGGGTCCGGCTGGCCATCCCGCTGGTCAGCCAGGGAGAGCTGATCGGCCTCCTCAATCTCGGGCCTCGCCTCTCCGAGCAGGACTACTCGGGTGACGACCGGAAGCTCCTGGACAACCTCGCGGCCCAGGCGGCCCCCGCCGTTCGGGTGGCCCAGCTGGTGCGGCAGCAGGAAGCGGAGGTCAGAACCCGGGAGCGTTTGGAGCAGGAGCTTCGGGTGGCCCAACTGATCCAGCAGAATTTCCTTCCAAAGGAGCTTCCCCGCCTGCCCGGCTGGCAGGTGTCCGCTCACTACAGGCCCGCCCGCGCGGTGGGCGGTGACTTCTACGACTTCATCCAGCTGGAGAACGGGCGGCTCGGGCTGGTGATCGGGGACGTCACCGACAAGGGTGTGCCCGCTGCGCTGGTCATGGCCGCTACACGGAGCGTTCTTCGGTCCTGGGCTCAACGGGTTTCGTCGCCGAGCGAAGTCCTCAAGCGAGTAAACGACCACCTGACTCCCGACATCCCCGCGAACATGTTCGTCACATGCCTGTACGGCGTCCTCGACCCATCGACGGGACGGCTTCTCTTCGCCAACGCCGGCCACAACCTGCCGTACGTGCACACGAAGGACGGCGCGGTGGAGTTCCGGGCCACCGGGATGCCGCTCGGACTGATGGCGGACATGCGCTACGAGGAGCACGAGGCCACGGTGAATCCCGGAGACACGATCTTGCTGTACAGCGACGGGCTCGTCGAGGCCCACAGTCCTGAGCGCGAGATGTTCGGGTTCCCCCGGCTCCTGGACCTGGTCAAGAGGACGCCCGGCAGCTCCGAGCTGAACGAGACGTTGCTGAGCGAGCTGGAGGCGTTCACTGGACCCGACTGGGAGCAGGAAGACGACGTCACTCTCGTTGCGCTGGAACGTGTCGGCGCGGCGGGGACGAAGGCGGCGCCCACGGTCCGGGACGCCCGGGGCGAAGAACGGCTGATAGCCGAGTTCACGGTGCCCAGCGAACCGGGGAACGAACGCGTGGCCATGCGACGCATCGGGGAGGAAGTCGGCGGATTCCGACTGTCGTCAGCTCGTCTGGAGCGACTGAAAACCGCGGTCGCAGAGGCGACCATGAACGCCATCGAGCACGGGAACAAGAATCAGCCGGAGAAGCCGGTTTCCATCCGCCTCACGGCTTCCGACGACGCGGTCACCGTCCGGATCACGGACAGCGGCCGTGGGCAGCAGATCCCCGAGTCGGAGACCCCCGACCTGGAGGCCAAGCTCGCCGGAGAGCAGACATCGCGGGGGTGGGGGCTGTTCCTGATCAAGAACATGGTCGACGAGATGAACATCGCCAGCGACGACATCCATCACACTGTGGAGCTCCTCATGTATCTGAAAGGAGAATGAGGATGGCAGCGAAGCGATTCGACGCGAACGTTCGGACCGAGGCGAACGTCGCCGTCATCGACCTGGAGGGAGACGTCGATGGCGACTCGGAGGAGGCGCTGAACGCAGCCTACGGCGAGGCACGCGCGAAGAATCCGTCCACGATCCTTCTGAACTTCCGGGAAGTCGAGTACATCAACAGCACCGGCATCGCCCTGATCGTCGGTCTGCTGGCGGAGGCCCGCAAAGCTCACCAGAGCGTCGTGGCTTCGGGACTGAGCGACCACTACCGGGAGATCTTCCAGATCACCCGGCTGGTCGACTTCATGGGCATCTATCCCGACGAAGAGACCGCACTGGCCGAATCACCCACCGCGACAGAAACGAGGGAGGAACGATGACGGGAGCCGCCATGGACGTTCGGAAGGTCAATGAAACGGCCAGCATCGTGGATATCAAGGGGGAGGTCACGGCGGCCAGCGAAGCTGCCTTGATGGACGCGTACAGCCGGGCCGGGACCGAGGGCGCACGCACCGTTGTCCTGAACTTCACCGATCTCGAGTACATGAACAGCAGCGGGATCGGGTTGCTGGTGACGCTTCTCATCCGAGCCAACCGCCAGAACCAGAGCCTCGTGGCCTTCGGGCTGAACGACCACTATCGGGAGATCTTCAACCTGACTCGCCTGGATGAGGCCATCACCATCCACGACGACGAAGCGGCGGCGCTCGCGGCAACGGGATCCTGACGGCTAGCGGCCACGAAACCATCGTCGTCGGCGCGGGGCCGAACGGTCTCGCGGCCGCCATCACACTGGCCGACTCTGGGCGCAAGGTTCTCGTACTCGAGGCCGAGGACACCATCGGTGGCGGCTGCCGTTCGGCGGAGCTCACGCTTCCCGGATTCGTTCACGACGTCTGTTCCACGATCCACGCGCTCGCCTCCGTATCTCCGTTCTTTCGATCACTGCCCCTGTCGAAGCACGGCCTCGAGTGGATCCATTCCATCGCCCCACTTGCGCATCCCCTCGAGGGCGGCCAAGGGGCCGTCCTGCACCGCTCGGTTGACGACACCGCCCGCGGCCTCGGACCAGACGAGCGGGTCTACGGGAAGCTGATGAAGCCGCTCGTCGATCGGGGCGAGAACCTCACCACGGATCTCCTGGGGCAGTTCCGGGTCCCGCATCACCCGATGGCGCTGGCCCGATTCGGGCTCGAGGGGATCCGTTCCGCGAGCGCCCTGGCGCGAGCTCGGTTCGAAGGGGAGACGGCACGGGCGCTGCTGGCCGGGTTGGCCGCGCACTCGGCGCTGCCGCTGGATCGGACGGCCACCGCAGGCGTGGGCCTCGCACTCGGGTTGTTCGGCCATCTCGTAGGGTGGCCGGTGGCGCGCGGTGGCTCTCAGGCGATCGTGGATTCGCTTGCCTCGCATCTCCGTTCGCTGGGTGGCGAGATCGCCACCGGCACCCGTGTGGCATCTCTGGCCGACGTCCCGGCCACTTCCACCCTTCTCCTCGATGTCACCCCTCGCCAGCTGGCGCGGATCGCTCGCTCTCGTCTGCCCGTGCCGTATCGACGAAAGCTGGAGCGATTCCGGTACGGACCCGGCGTTTTCAAGCTCGACTGGGCACTCAACGATCCCATCCCCTGGACAGATAAGCGGTGCGCGCAGGCGGCGACGGTTCATCTCGGAGGGCGGCTGGAGGAGATCGAGGCGTCGGAGGCCGCTGTCTGGAAGGGTGAACACCCGGAGCGGCCGTTCATCATCCTGGCCCAGCAGAGCCTTTTCGATGCCACTCGCGCTCCGGCAGACAAACACACGGCGTGGGCCTACTGCCGGGTTCCCAATGGATCAACCTTCGACATGACGGAGCGGATCGAAGCTCAGATCGAACGGTTCGCTCCCGGATTTCGCGACGCAGTGTTGGCCCGAAGCGTGATGTCTCCGGCCGACATGGAGCGGCACAACGAGAACTACATCGGCGGGGACATCACCGGTGGCGTTCACGATCTGCAACAGCTGTTCTCCCGTCCCACGCTCCGGCCGGTCCCGTACTCCACGCCAGTGGAGGGCATCTACCTGTGCTCGTCGTCAACGCCTCCGGGGGCGGGCGTCCACGGGATGTGCGGGCACTTCGCTGCCCTGGCCGCCCTTCAATAGACGGCTACCTCCGTAGCGCCTCCGGGGAAAACGCTACCACCAGGGCGATGGCCGCCGCCGCGGCGATCGTCAGCATGAACCCGAGCGTGTACCTACCACGGAGCCCGCTCCATGCCACGGCCACGATGAGCACCGCCGCCGAGGAGGCCGCCGCGATCTGCCCGAACGAGGGATCGCCCACGATGCGGGTGGCGATCAGAACGACGACGAGCATCGCCGCGAGAACGAGACAGGAGAGGAACAGAGAACCGCGCGACCCCAGTCGATGCGGCAATCCACGATAGCCGGCTCGCACGTCCCTCTCCAGGTCGGGAAGGACGTTCATGAAATGTCCCGCCACGCCAAGCAATGACGCGCCGGCCACGATCCAGGTGGGAGGCGCTGCCCCACCGGGCGTCGCGAGCCACACGAACACGGGGAGAAGCCCGAACGACAACGCGTACGGCACCCAACTCAGGACGGTGTCCTTCAACCCGGCGTTGTACGCCCATGCTGAGGCGACGGCGACGATCATCACGGCGGTCTCCGCGCCACCCAGAGAAAGGGCGAACGCCGCGCACAAGACGAACGCGAGCACGGCCGCAGTGATCACCACTCGTGCGGAGACCTTCCCCGCGACCAGAGGCTTCTCCCGACGACCAGCGGCAGCGTCTCGCCGCCGGTCCAGGTAATCGTTCGACCATCCCACCGACGCCTGGCCCGCAGCCGTCGACGCCACCCCCCAGGCCAGCGCGGCCGCCTCGGTGTCTTGCGCGACCATCAGCGCCCCGACGATGAGGGTCACGCTCACAGCGGGCACGGGGTGAGTCGCGCGGATCAGGTCACGAACCTTCACGATCCAGCGGCCCATCGCTGCCGTTGTTTCCCGCCGATCAGCGTGATGCGGTCGCGGCGGGGACCTCCGATCGGCGGGCAAGGAGGAAACGGGCCGGGGTTGGCCCTTTTCCTTTGATGTCCACTATGCGCGGGGGACCGAACTCGTATCGATCCGCCAGCCGTTCGGCCACGGCTTCCGAGGCGAGAACCCGGCCCGGTTCCCCATTCGCCTCGAGGCGGCTGGCCAGGTTCACCGTGTCTCCCCACAGGTCGTAGGCGAACTTGCGTTGGCCGATCACGCCGGCCACGGCGGGGCCGGTGGCCATGCCGACCCGGATCACCAT
>DASSDP010000110.1:0-6481 GCA_035697085.1 Actinomycetota bacterium | reverse complement strand
GGCCGAACGTCGTGG
This sequence comes from Actinomycetota bacterium, assembly GCA_035697085.1. Taxonomy (GTDB): domain Bacteria; phylum Actinomycetota; class UBA4738; order UBA4738; family CALAEC01; genus DASQUW01. Next base: position 6,466 of record DASSDP010000110.1, on the reverse strand, counting down.
CAGCGCACTGCCGCCTGGAGGTCGATATCCGGGCCGAGGATGAAGCAAGCCTCGGGGCGGCCGAAGCCGAAGTGGCGCGGATCGCCGAGAATCACTCGGTTCCGGACGTCGGGGCGAGCCTGCTCTCGCGCAGTTGGCATCGGCCCATGGAGAAGACGCCGGCGTCCGCACGGCTGGTTGAGATGGCGAAAGGCATTGCGGGGGAGCTCGGCTTCACGGTGGCGGACACGGCCAGTGGGGGAGCGTCCGACGGCAACACGACCGCAGCCGCAGGGGTTCCAACGCTCGACGGCCTCGGCCCGATCGGCGGTGATTGGCACGGTCCCGAGGAGTGGCTCGATCTTACGAGCATCACGCCCCGGATCACGCTGCTGGCGGCGATGATCGCTCGGACCGGGGACGCTCTCGCCGAATCCTGACATGACGACCGTCGAACCCGTCGAGCTTGTCGAGCTACGGGTGCTCGACGGCCCCAACCTGTATTTCCCACGGCCGGCCGTCAAGCTCACGATGGCCGTCCCGGGGTGGCTCGATGGTCCGGAGGAGCGAGTGAGCCGCCTCGCCGTCCGCTTGGGCCTGCCGGCAACCGGCCGCCGCGTTCTCCGGCCCGGGGCGCCCCGCAGCGAACAGCGACGAAATGCGGTGGCCCGACTTGCCGAACACACGACCCGATTGATCGCCGCAGCCGCGGGCGCCCGTCCGGCCGTTCGAGCCCGTCGAGGAGCAGGGGATCAGGAGGTCGTCGTCTCGTTCCCCTGGCGACGCCGGGGACGGGCCGAGGCGCTGGGTCGGGAAGTGGCCGAGGTGTTCAAGGGACTCCTTCAACGCCGATCGCTCGACCGGATGCTGCATCAGGCCATTCGGCGAATCGAGGCGGCGGATCCAGGAGACGCCCCCACACTGCCCTCTCCGGAGATTCCCGTGATCGCCGTGACCGGCACGAACGGGAAGACCACCACCGTCCGCCTCCTCGCGCACCTCCTGCGCACCGCCGGCCTGAAGGTGGGCTACACGTCGACCGACGGTGTGTACATGAACGACCGACTGATGGAAGAGGGGGACTACTCGGGGTTCGCCGGAGCGGGCCTGGCGTTATCCCAGCCCGGAGTCCAGGCCGTGGTCCTGGAGACCGCCCGGGGCGGGATCCTCCTCCGAGGCATCGGGACAACCCACAACGACGTGGCCGTGGTCACGAACATCTCCGCGGATCATCTCGGCCTCCACGGCATCGAGACGCTGGACCAGCTCGCTGAGGTGAAGGCCACGATCACTCGCATCACACGCGCGAACGGGTGGGACGTGCTGAACGCCGACGACCCACGGGTCCTGGCGATGCGCCGGCAAGCGACGGGACGTCCATTCCTCTTTTCCATCGACCCCGACCACCCGGCCATCCGCACTGCCGTGGCCGAGAGGGGTCGGGCGATCACCGCTCTCGATGGCCGTCTGGTCCTCCTGGGTCGGGGCATGCAGCCGCTCCCGCTGCTTCCACTCGAGGAAGTGCCGATGACGCTCGCGGGCATCTCCACTCCCAACATCCAGAACGTGATGGCCGCCGCCGCCGCGGGGCTCGGTGTGGGACTCTCGGAGGAGACCATCGTTCGTGGTCTTCGATCCTTCGTCCCGGACCCGGATCGCAATCCCGGTCGGGCCAATCTGTACGAGCTCGACGGCAGGGTCCTCGTCGTCGACTACGCCCACAACGAAGCGGGCATGGTCGGACTGGTCGAGATCTGCCAGGGCCTGTGCCGTCCTCAGGCCGAGATCTGGTTGACGTACGCCGCGGCGGGCGACCGATCACCCGGGATCATGCACGGCCTGGGATACGTCGCTGCCCGCGCCGCACATCACGTGGCTGTGGCAGAGCTTCCCCGCTATCTTCGGGGAGCACCTCCCGAGGAGGTCGTGGGCCGGCTTCGCGCCGGCGCCATCGATGGAGGAGCGAGTGAAGTTCCCGTCCACCGCGACGAGCTCAAGGCGCTTCGGTGGATGCTCCGCAAATCGAAACCCGACGATGTCGTGGCGATCACGGCCCTCAGCCAGCGTTCCGAGATCTTCGGGTTCCTCGCCGATTCGAAAGCCCGCCGGGCGTCTCCCGGTCGGGTGCGCCAGCTGGCCCGCCGGGCCCGCTCGCGGGCTCGGGCGAGCGCCTAGACGCGTCCAGCTCTCCGATGCTCTGCCGGAGCCGGCGGATGGGGCCGGTCAGCTTGTACCGCTCCCCGAGCGCGTCCAAGCGGGCATCATCGGGACCCTCGCGCCACGTCCGGACGGGAACGTCAGTCCGGATGGGGACGAGCCGAAGCATCGCCTCCAGGTAGTCGGCGGATTCGCGGATCACGGAGCGCAGCTTCGCCGATCTGCGGAGGGGAGCGCCCCGACGCTGCTCGGATCGAGCATCCTCGACGAGCGCTTCCAGCGTCGGATACGTCTGGACGAGAACCCGTGCCGTCTTCTCTCCGACCCCATGGATCCCGGGGAGACCATCGGAGGGGTCTCCTCGGAGGATGGCGAAGTCCACGTACCGCTCGGCCGGAACGCCGTACTTGGCGAGCACGGCAGCCTCGTCCAGCACGTCAAGCTCCGACACGCCTCTGCGGGTGAACAGCACCCTCACAGCGGGATCGCGCACAAGTTGGATTAGGTCCCGATCGCCCGTGACGATCTCGATTCGATCGCTCGTTGGCGCCCGGACGCAGAGAACCCCGATAGCGTCCTCGGCCTCCCAACCGGGTGACTCCGCCTGGGTCATGCCAAACGCCTCGATGATCTCGCGCAAAAGATCGAACTGTTCCGGAAGTCCGTCCGGATCCACGGCACGGTTCGCCTTGTATCCCTCGTACAGGGCCACTCGTGGAGCGGGTCGCCAGTCCGCGTCGTAGACGTGGACCACCTGGTCGGGCTCGCGGGCGCTGATGAGCCTCGATGTCATGTCGAGGTAGCCATGGAGCGCGTTCACCGGCCGCCCCCGTTCGTCGGTGATCGAGGCCGGGAGGGCGAAGAAGGCTCGATACATCATGCTCGACGTATCGAGGAGCATCTGTCGGGACACGGTGCCTAGCCTAGTCTCGGTCGAGGGTTACTCGCCGCGGGTGAACTCGATCAGGTCGGGGTCGCCGCCGACTGCCTCGACGTGGCCGTCGCCCTCGGGGGCCCGCATCACGGCTGGGTGGGCAAGAGAGCGCCTGGATTCGATCTCCTTCCACACCTCGGTCGCGTAGTCCACGCACAGCACGACCAGGTCACCGGGGCGGCTCCGATCCAGTGCCTTCCTCGTTGCTTCCATCTCGTCGATAACGATCTCCGCGTTGCCCGCCCGGGCTCCCGACACGATGGCCTCGCGAACGCCCGCCATGACCAGCTCCGCGGTCTCACCCTTTGGACGTCCCCTGGGATTGGCGTCCTCGCGAACGATGATCTCGTCGAAGTATCTGGCGGCCACGCGCCCGAGCTCATGCATGTCCTCCTCTCGGCGGTCGCCGGGAGTGGCGATCACCGCGACCCGCAGGTTGGCCGTCCACGAGGCGGCTCCCGGAGGGGCGCCCGGGGGTGTGTCGGCCGTGACTCGCTCCACGAAGTCGCCGAGCATCTGGAGTCCGTGCGGATTGTGGGCGTAGTCGATGACGATCTTCACCCCGTTGAGCTCGACGAGGTTCAGCCGGCCCGGCGCCTGGTAGATCGAGGTGGTGAACGTGCGAAGGCCCTGGCGGATGTCGTGGAGGTGAGCCCCGGCCGCGTGCGCAGCCCCGGCCGCGGCGAGGGCGTTCTGGACGTTCATTCGGGCCCGCCCCTCGAACGTCGCCGGAAGGAGATGCGTCCAAGCGATGGGCATGGTCCGGCGGCCCTCCTTGATGACCATCATCTCTCCGAGCGAGCCCTTCTCCAGGACAACCGCCTTCCCTCCACGTCGGACCCACCGAGCGACGAGCTCGTTCCGCTCTTCCATCGAGAAAAGGATGACCGAACCGCTGCAGTGTTTCCGCATGTCGGCCACCAGGGGGTCGTCGGCGTTGAGGACCGCGTATCCCGCACGTGGGACCGCTTCGACGATCACGCGCTTCACCTCGGCAAGCTGGGCGAGCGAGTCGACCTCCTTCAGGCCGAGGTGGTCGCCCGTCACGTTGAGGACCACGGCCACGTCGTTGCGGCCGTACCCCAACCCCTCCCGGAGGATGCCGCCACGAGCAACCTCGAAGACGGCGAAATCGATCCTCGGATTCTGAAGAACCATCTGCGCCGACTTCGGCCCGCTGGCATCGACCCGCTTGACCAGGCGCTGGTCGATGTAGATGCCGTCGGTGGAGGTGAGGCCCACCTTGTTCCCCATCGACTTGAAGATGTGAGCGATCATCCGCGCGGTCGTCGTCTTCCCGTTCGACCCCGTCACCGCGACGATCGGGATGCGTGACGGGGTGCCGGGTGGGAACAGCAGGTCGATCACGGGGCGGGCCACGTATTGCGCCTCTCCCTCGGTGGGATGCGTGTGCATCCGGAAGCCCGGGGCCGCGTTCACTTCGACGATGGCCCCGCCCGTCTCCCGGACCGGCTGTGAGATGTCGGGCGTGAGGAAGTCGATCCCGGCGACGTCGAGACCGACGACCCGGGCGGCCTCCTCCGCGATCTCGACGTTCTCTTCGTGCGCGTCCCACGTGCGATCGATGGAGATCCCACCCGTCGACATGTTCCCGGTGGCCGCCAACTTCACCATCGCGTCCTTCTTCGGGATGTCGTCGAGCGTATAGCCCTGTTTCTCGAGGAGCTCCTCGGCGGCGTCGTCGACCTTGATCCGAGTGAGCACCTTCTCGTGTCCGATACCGCGTCGTGGGTCAGAGTTGGCCTCCTCGACCAGCTCCTTCACGGTTTTCTTTCCGTCACCGATCACGTGGGCCGGCACACGCTCGGCCACCGCCGCCATGTGGCCTCCGATGACCAGCACGCGATAGTCGGCGCCCTTCACGAAGCTCTCCACGACCACCACACCCCTGCGGGCTTCGTCACGGGCCCGCTGGAACCCCTGTCGGATGTCCGCCTCGCTCTTGAGCTCCAGGCTCACGCCCCGACCGTGGTTGCCGTCAAGAGGCTTGATCACCACGGGAAAACCGATGCGCTTCGCTGACGCCACCGCCTCATCCTCGGAGCGGACGATCTCGCTCCTCGGCACGGGCAGCCCGGCTGCCGCGAGGAGGCGGTTCGTGAGCTTCTTGTCGCCGGCGATGTCGACCGCGAGCGCGGGAGTGAGCGACGTCATCGTGGCCCTGACCCGCGTCTGATACTTCCCCTGGCCGAGCTGCACCAGTGACTGCTCGTTCAAGCGGAGGTACGGGATGTCCCGGCTGGTGGCCTCGTCGATCACGGCCTGAGTGGACGGGCCGAAGGCCACCCGCTCCGCCAGCAGGATGAGGCGCTCCAGCTCCGTGATGAAGTCGAACTTGGGATCGGCCTCGACGAGGTGATTGACCATCCGCACGGCCAGCCGCCCCGCCGCCAGCCCCACCTGCTCCTCGCCGTAGCCGTAGATGATGTTGTACTGCCCCGGCGTGTCGGCACTTCGAGTCTTTCCCCGGTACACGTGCGCGCCGGTCTCCCGTTGCAGATCCAGGGCCACGTGCTCGGTGACATGGCCGAGCCACGTGCCGTCCTTCAGCCGCTCCACGAAGCCACCGGGCCGACCCACCGAGCATGAGTGGTCCGCGAGCCCGGGGAGCATCTCGACGAGTGCCTCGTTGAATCCTTCGAGCGTGTTGGACGGCCAGTGTTCCAGTGACCCCAGGTCGACGAACAGACGGATGGCGGGTTCGTATGAGTAGTAGTTCGGGCCTCGAAAGACTTGCGCCTGGAGGATCTTCAGATCCGGGCGGGCGGGGGGCTTCTTCTCGATCGACTCGGTCTTCGCCTTGTCGCGATCGGCGGCGCTCCGCGTCCGGGAGCTCACTCCGATGCCTCTTTCTCCTCCAGCGCCTGCGGCGTGATCAGCTTGCGGGAGCGAAGGTCGAACCAGTACCCGGCAGGGAGCGCGTGGACCATGGCGCCGGACACCATCATCGGTCGATAGCCCTTGATCTGGAAGGCGTCGGTGGCAACGTTGGAGCCGTCCACGATCGTCACGGCGCCCTTGCCGACCACTTCCAGCGTTCGGTCCGCATAGATGATGGCGGCCGTGTCCTCGTCCAACCCCAGGCCGAGCAGCTTGGGAGAAAGGGCCACCGCCGCAAGCAGCCGCCCCATCCGTCCGCGCTGCTCGAAATGCTGATCGACGATCACGTCCTCGACGAGCCCCAGCCCCGCCGAGATATGCACCATGCGATGCCGCGGTGACGCTCCCGGGCGCCCGAACGCCACCATGTGAGCGGCCACGGCGCTGGCCCCGGCCGATGTGCCGGCGATCACGGCGCCACGATCCCTGGCCGAGAACAGCGCGTCCTCGAGACGCGTTCCTCCTATCACCGATACCAAACGAACCTGGTTCCCC
>DASSDP010000109.1:0-3344 GCA_035697085.1 Actinomycetota bacterium | reverse complement strand
ACCTCCGCGGCACCCCTGATGGCTCCCTGGACGGCTTTCTTGGCTCCCTCCACCACGTCGCCACCGACCTGGGCCACGGCCTCGACGGCGCCCGACACGATTGCTCGTGCGCTCTGAGCCGCGTCTGTCCCGGTCTCCTTTGTCCCTCGGAGTGCCCCACGCACGGCGTCGGTTACGACTCCGAGGGCCGTAGAGGTGACCTCGCCGGCATCCTTCAGCGTGCCCACAAGCAACTGGGTCACGGTGCTCCTGATGGCGCCGACGACGTCACCGGCCCCTCTCACCGCGCCGATCACGCCCTCCTTCACCTTCTCTCCGATGCCCTCCGCCATGCTCCACCCCCCTTTTCTCGGTCAGGCGTAATCCTAGCCCGGACCTTGACTTGCTGTTCCCGGGTTCAGATGTGGACGCACGCGTGCGTGGAAACCCTTCTTCACGCATCGAAGGGCCGGGCGAAGCCGCCTCGGGTACGGGCCCGATTAGCTCCGAACGATCTGAATCGGTTGATCGTCGATGCCGTAAACGCCCACGCCGTTCCAATCGGCGGTGGCGAACGTCAAGGCGCGAGCCGGCCCTAGTTGGTACACGCCCTGATATGCCTGGACCGTGACGCTGAACGTGTGGCGCTCGCCGTCACAAACCGGCACGTAGCTGCCGTTGCCGCTCACCTGACCTTGATGAGAGACGTTGACGAACGACTCCACTCCCGTCGGGCCAGGCGTGCAAGCGACGGTTACGGCGATCTTCACCGACCGGCTTCCGCTGGCAAGGAGTGCCGTATCGGCCAGTTCGGCGATTGCGGTCGGCTCCAGCCCGACCGAGTTGCCGTCGCTTACTCGTTCGGTCTTTCCCGGCCGTGTGACGGTCACCGAGGCGCTTCCCTGAGCATCCCCCAGCTGAAAGAGCGCGCCGGTCGATTGAATGGTGATGTGAAACGACTGGTACTCGTCGGTGCAGGACAGCGGGAACGACGCCGCACCCGACGCCTGACCCTGCGAGAGGGTGACGGACGTCTGGACCAGCGTCCACCCCACGGGGCACCGCGCGAGCACGCCGACCATGACCGAACGCTGGTCGGGCGAGAGATTCCCGGCCGTTCCGACGTCGACGTTGAGGCGCAGAGGCCTCGGGCCGGCCTGGACACCCACGGCGCTCCCGGCGACGAGGACGGCGACCATGCTTGCGAGAACCAACGAGCGGATATGTGGAGACGACATCCGGCGACACCTCCCCTTCCTATGGCGAGGGAGCTTCGATCCCTTCGGCAGTACTACGTTTCGGATGGGCGGAGGGTTCGGGTTGCGACCCAGAACTCGGAGATTCGAAGCGATTCGACTACGTGGCCGTCTCTCCGGATGTGGCCGCAAGCTGACGCGCCGTCATGAGGGCCCAGATCGGGGTCACAATGACAGACGCCAGGGCGGCGAAGATGTCGGTGAGGTCCTGCAAGTCGGCCACCTCTCCGATCACGCCTGCAATGAGGAGGATGGCGAGGAAGAGCGACACGCCACGCCACGCGGAGCTGAACAGTCCCCGGTTCGTCGTTACGCGCCAGATCAGGAACAGACCGGCGCTCGCCAGAGCGAGAAAGCCCACGAGGAGCCAGTTCTGGGCGTTCTCGATCATGAACAGCGTCTGTCCCCTGCTGATGATCTGCTCGGCCGCCCGGGCGCAGTCGCAGACCTGAGGATCGATGCCCACTTCCTTTGCCCCGATGAACAACAGCTGACCGGCGGCCGCGATGCCAGCTCCGGTGCCGACGGCGAGCGTCCCCAGCATCATCCGAGGATCCTCTCGGCTCACCGCTCTGCGCAGCAGCACCACGAGCCCGATCAGCGCGAGGAATCCCACGGTGAAGAAGAGCATGGCAGCGAGCTGCTGGGGCCAGCGGTCGCTCTCGTTCTGGAAGAAGGCCAGGGTTCCTTCGACGATATCGTTCGGTGGGGTCTCCCTTGGTGGGTCGGCCGTAATCTCGAATTCGAGCAGAAGTGTTATGACCCCTGCCGCGAACAGCGGTAGTGCCACCAACCACCCCAGAAGCCGTGCCAGCCCAGCGGTATCCTGCCCCGTCGTCCTCGTGTCGGTCTCCTTCACCATGCTCCCTCCCATCGGCCCGGTGTGCAGGGAGGCTCGATCCGCGAGCTCCTCGTGCAACGGATCATAGCGCTCCGCGCGCCGAGGCTTCCGGTGAGCTTGCTATGGTCTTGAACGCTCACACACCGTTGTATTGCTCCGGCGGAAGAGTGGGAAAGTGACTGCTAGCATCGACCTCCTGTGAACGAAGGGCGATACGCAGATGGGGCCTCGTCTCGGGACGCCACCGGCAGTCCCGATCACGTCACCCGGAACCGTGAGGCCTGGGACGGATTCGCACCGGAGTACGTAGAACCCGGCCGCGAGTCCTGGGCGTCAGAGGAGCCGTTCTGGGGGATCTGGCGAGTACCCGAATCGCAGGTTGGCTTCTTCCCGGAGAGCCTCGAAGGACTCGACGTCCTGGAGCTCGGGTGCGGGGCCGGATACGTCTCGGCCTGGCTTGCCCGTCGGAGCGCTCGGCCGGTCGGTCTGGACCTGTCGACGAACCAGCTGGCCTCGGCAGCGACGTTCCAGCGGGAGTTCGATCTGCACTACCCGCTGATGCAGGCCAACGCCGAGAATGTGCCGCTCCGGTCGGAATCGTTCGATCTCGTCGTCAGCGAGTACGGCGCAAGCATCTGGTGCGATCCGTACCGGTGGATTCCGGAGGCGGCTCGGTTGCTTCGAGCCGGCGGGGAGCTGATCTTCCTGGTGAACGGGACCCTGCTGATGCTGTGCATCCCCGACCTGGAAGCGGACGGACCCGCCACCGACCGGCTCCTGAGGCCGTACTTCGGGATGCATCGCTTCGAGTGGCCCGATGATCCGTCCATCGAGTTCCACCTCGGATACGGAGAGTGGATCCGCCTCCTGCGGGACAACGGCTTCGATGTGACCGATCTGATTGAGGTCAAGCCGCCCGAGGACGCTACGACTCGATACCCCTTTGCCACGCTCGAGTGGGCCCGGCAGTGGCCGTGCGAAGAGATATGGAAGGCCAAGAAGACAAGGTAAGCGTCAGGTGGCCTCAGCGGTCCGCTCGCTTGCGGCGGGTAGGCGAGATCCCGCTATCGATTCCACCCGCTCGAGCCACGGTCCTGCCTTGAGCCGTTCGAATATCGCGCGGGCCCCAGCGACAAGCGGTTCCGCTTCGTCGGAGCGATCCTGAGCCGTCAGCCATTCCGCGTGCTCGCCGAGCGTGACCGCGAGCCAGTACGGTTCATTGATCTCACGGAAGTAACGGGCGGCAGCCTTGAACTGTGGTTCAACCC
>DASSDP010000108.1:0-15683 GCA_035697085.1 Actinomycetota bacterium | reverse complement strand
CCGAGCGTCCTGGCGTACGTGGGATCGAGAGCGTGCTCCGCGTCGATGAACGCGGCGATCCCTCCCTTCGCCTGGGCCTCGGCGATGACGTGCAAACAGACGGTGGTCTTCCCCGACCCTTCCGGACCGTAGACCTCCACGATCCGTCCCCGGGGGATCCCTCCGATGCCGAGAGCCACATCGAGCGCGAGCGAGCCCGTCGGAATCACCGCGATTCCCTGCCCTGCGGGATGTTCGCCGAGGCGCATCACTGCGCCCTTACCGTGTTGCTTCTCGATCTGCTGGAGCGTGACTTCGAGCATCTGCTCCCGTTCCACAGCATTACCTCCTCGTGCGGCCGGAGCCGCCACCCTAGCGAGGGGCACTGACACGAATCACACCCTTGTAGTTTCGCACCATGTCGCGCTGGACGCTACCCGAACACACGTTCGATGTCAACGACTACGGGGCTCCGAACGGGAATTCTGCGAGAGGCTCGTAGCGGGCACCGCGAGGCGACAGATGGCTCCGATACAGCACCAGCCGGTCCACCACGAATTCGGGCGCGTCGATCTCGGTGGCGGCCAGCGATTCCGCGTGGTCGCGCATCGGGACGGGAGGGTTGAACCGGGCGACGGTGAGGTGCGGGGTGAACGCTCGCTTCTCCGGAGCGAACTCCTTGGCCAGCGCCGCATCCAACCCCGCTGCGATCTCCGTGAGGTGTTCCTCGGGATCGTCGAGTCCGGCCCACAGCACCCGAGCCCTTCCCGGCCCGGGGAACACCCCCAGACCCGACAGTCTCAGCTCGAAAGGAGTGACGGGGCCGGCGGCGTCACGGCTCGCGGCCTCGACGAGCGGCAGGAGCCTCGGCCAAGTCCGCCCGAGGAACTTCAGCGTCACGTGCCAGTTCTCACGGGGGACCCACCGTCCCGTCCCCAGGCGGTCTCGCCACGGACGCACGGCCTCTTCCAGGGCCACCCCGACCTGCTCGGGCATGTCTGCGGCCACGAAGAGTCGAAGCGACTCGGCCTGGGGGCGGTCCCGACGAACCCGGCCCATCAGGGCTTCAAGCGGAGAAGGTATCGGCGAAGCATGTTCAGCGCGGCTTGCTCGGCCCACCTCCGAACCTGGGTCCGGTCACCGGGAACGACCACCGTCACGGCTTCCTCCGTGCCCTTTGCCGCGAGCCCGATCCATACCGTCCCTGGAGGCTTTCCCTCCAGCGGTTCCGGCCCGGCGACCCCCGTAAGGGAGACCGCCACGTCCGCGCCAAAGAGCCGCATTGCTCCCCGAGCCATCTCCCGGGCGCATTCCTCGCTCACGGTCCCCGATCCCTCGATGGTTTCCGTCGAGACCCCGAGCACGTCTCGCTTCGCCTCCGGCGAGTAGCAGACCGCCGAACCGGAGAAGTGCTTGGACGCATCCGGAACGGCCGTGATCCGGGCGGAAAGCTCCCCGCCCGTCAGCGACTCCGCGCATGCCAGCCACACGCCGCGCTCGGCCAAGAGTTCACTCACCACCTCCTCCAGGGACTCCTCGCCCTCTCCGAAGATGGCATCGCCGAGCCGTCGCCGAACCTCCTCGGCCACGGGTGCGATGAGTCGTTCCGCCTCCTCGGCCGAACCCGCCGTGGCGGTGAGCCGGATCCGTACCTCTCCCTCCGCGGGGAGAAACGCCATCGTCGGGTTGGCGAGCTCGTTGAACAGGTCGTGGAGCAACTCCCCGACTTTCGCCTCCGCGACCCCGACGGACCTGAGGGACCGAGACACGATCGTGCGCCCACCCGTCAGGCCCGCGAGCTCCGGAAGGACGGCTCCCTCCATCATCTCCCGCATCTCCGCGGGCACTCCCGGGACGACGAAGATGCGCTTCCGGCCGTCGATCTCCAGCACCAGGCCGGGTGCGGTCCCCCGCTCCGGGAGGATGTATCTGGCGCCCTCCGGAACATCGGCTTGCCGGAGGTTCGACTCGGGCATCTCCCTCCCCATCCGCCGAAAGCGCTCGCGCAGGAAGTCCTCGATCTCTCCGCGGCGCTCCAGCTTCAATCGGAGCGCCTCCGAGAGGCCCTCACGGGTGATGTCGTCACCGGTGGGGCCGAGTCCGCCGGTGGCGACGACGACGTCGGCTCGTGTGAGCGCCAGACGAAATGCCTCGGCGATCGCTCCAACGTCGTCGCCCACGACCTGGTGTTGACGAACATCCACCCCCACAGCCGCCAGCCGTTCGGAGATCCAGCGCGCGTTGGAGTTCGGAATCTCTCCGAGGAGGATCTCGTTGCCGATCCCGATGACCTCCCCTCTCATGCCCGGACTCGAACCAGGTAGTCGACGCCCGACCAGACCGTGAGTGCGACGGCCGCGATCAGTACGCCCAACCTCACGGGGTCGAGAGACGTCGCGAGCGGAAGAAGGTACAGAAGGATCGCCAGCATCTGGAGTGCCGTCTTCCACTGACCGAGAGACGTGGCCGGCATGGACCGGCCGTGCCTGCCCAGCCAGGCGCGGAGGAGGGAGATGGCCGCTTCCCGCACCACGAACACGATCGTGGCCCATAACGGGAACCGGTCTTCGGCCGTCAGCGCCACCACGGGCGCCAGGACGAACAGCTTGTCGGCCAGCGGGTCCAGCCAGGCCCCCGTGCGCGTGGCGCTGGCGAATCGTCTGGCCAGGTATCCATCCAAACGGTCGGTGGCCGCTCCGACCACGAACACCACTGCCGCGACATAGGCGGCGAGCTTTCCTCCCGAAAGCACCAGGACCACGAGTACCGGCGCCAGCAGGATGCGGGTAACCGAGATCAGATTGGGCCAGCCGAGGCCGAGGGGCGTTACCCGGCGGGCGCTGATTCCCTGCTCCGGAAATCCGAGGGAACGAACGTCCGGTCGTAATCGTGCCCCGGGAGCCCGGGGGTCTCGAGATCGGTCCCGTTCACTCGGAGGCTCACGGTGTTGCCGGAGTCCATATGGACGTCGATGCTCTCCGTGCCGGTGAACGAGTGGGCCTCTCCCGCGTCCAGCAGGCCGTTGAACTTCACCTCGCCGTCCACGGTCACGGTGGCCGCTCCCGGAACCTCGGCCAGCATGTCGACCTGAACCTCGGAGACGCGCGCGGCGAGGGCCGGGGGCGGAGAACCCCCTGCCGGCGACGGCGTGGACGCGGACCGGGAGATGAGACCGATGGCCGCCGCCGAGATCAGGACGATCAGCGCGGCCCCGGCAGCGAGCATCCAGGCCGTCAGATGACGGCTGGAAGGAGTGTCTATCCCGTTGTCGATCCCGCTTGCCGGATGGATGGCGATGGAAACGGAGGTCGGCCGTCCATACACCCGCTCGTAGGCCGAGACGACCTTTTGGGGATTGAGCCCCAAGTACCGTGCGTACGAACGCAAGAAGCCTCGGACGTACACGTCGCCGAGGAGCACATCGAACGACTCAGCCTCCAGGGCCTGGAGATACTCGGGCTTGACGCGTGTCTCCCGGCTCGCCACCTCAAGGCTCTTGCCCCGGCGCAGACGAGCCTTGCGGAGCGCTCGTCCGATCCCGGCTTCGGTTTCTGTCGCCTGCATACGTCATCCTTCGGCGTTGGGGAATCCCCGAATTATATGGTCGCCGGCTTGCTGGGGGCCAACGGGGCCCATCTCGGGCGGTTCCGTGAGCGTCCCAATCTGCAATCCGGCAGGTGGTGCTATACGTATACGTCGTGTGGTCCTTGTCCGATGAGTCCCTCCTGGCAGGTCTCGGGGCGGGAGATTCCGAAGCTGCGGCAGCGTTCGTCCGGCGCTTCCAGGGACGAGTGTTCGGTCTGGCACTCACCATCGTAGGAGACCGGGAGCGAGCGGAGGACGTGGCACAGGAGACATTCGTTCGGGCATGGAAACATGCAGGAGCATTCGACCCGAGACGGGGAGGGGTGACCACGTGGCTCCTGACGATCGCTCGAAACGTCGCCGTCGACGTCGTTCGCCTACGTCGCCACGAGGTCGTCGGCTCCGACGTATTGCTTGCGCTCCAACTCCCCAGCGGTGAGCCGGATCCCGACGAGCGGCTGATCGCGGCGGGAGAGTCCGAACGAGTCCGGCGGGCGGTGGCCATCCTCCCCGAGGAGCAGAAGCGCGCCCTGGTCCTGGCAGCGTTCCACGGTCTCACCGGCCGGGAGATCAGCGAGCGGGAGGGAATCCCGCTCGGGACCGTGAAGACGCGGATCAGGACGGCGATGTTGAAGCTTCGCTCGGCCCTGGAGGTTTCGGATGAGTGAGCGCCTCAGTTGCGAGGAGGCCAGGGCACTGGCGCCCGAACTTTCCCTCGGGAGCGCCACCGGAGAGGAGCGAGCCCGCGTCCTCCATCACCTCGCATCCTGCCCTGACTGCAGGCGTCTCGTTTCGGAGCTGTCGGCAGTCGCCGACGAACTGCTGTTGCTGGCGCCGGCGCACGAGCCCCCGGCGGGGTTCGAATCTCGGGTGCTCGCTCGCCTGAGCGAGGGGAAGACCAGGGGACGAACGCTTCGGAGATTCCTCGGTATCGCCGCGGTCGCGGTTCTGGCAGCGGCCATCTCCGGGGGAGGCGTGTTCTGGGCCGGCAGATCGGATCGAGAGGTCGCCGCACGCTACCAGGGGGTGCTGGCCCTGGCGAACGGTGAGTACTTCAGCGCGGCGCACCTTCGCGATATACACGGAACCCGGCGAGGCCTCCTCTTCGGGTATCAGGGCGATACTTCCTGGCTGTTCGTGAGCTTGCACGAACCGATGGATCCAGGCACGTACCGAGTGGAATCCATGACCAGAGGCAGAAGAGTCGTCCTGCTCGCCTCCTCCGTCGAGCTCTCGGGCCTTCGGCCGTCATGGGGAACGGCGCTTCCCGGGGATCTGCACGGAGTGTCGGGGATCCGTATCCGTGACGAGGAGGGCAATCGAGTGCTGGAAGCGAGATTCCCGGGGAAGTAATCGGCAGGGTGAGCTCGGTCCGGATCGGTCCCGATCCGGTGGCCGTTAGACCCGGACCCCGACCTTCCTGGTGCTCCTACCGCTTCGGGTTCGCCCGGTCGCGGGGAGGGCGAAGCCGAACGTGGAGCCTCTGCCGGGCTCCGCGTCCACCCATACCCGGCCCCCGTGTGCCTCGATGATCGCCTTGACCAGGTACAGGCCGAGTCCGTGTCCGTTGTCGTCATCGGGCTGCAGCCGGGAGAACTTCTTGAAGAGTCGGTGATGGTCCTCGGGAGGAATGCCGGGGCCCTCGTCGGTGACCGTGACCCGAACCTCTCGATCGATGGACGCCGCGGCCACCCGAACGGTCCTTCCTGCCGGAGCGTACTTCACCGCATTCGTCAGGAAGTTGAGCACGGCCTCCTGAACTCGGATCCTGTCGATCCACACTCGGGGAACCCTGGACGCCACCGAGAGCTCGAAGTGATGGCTGGGAGCTATGGAGCGGATCCCCTCGATCGATTCCTCGAGAAGATCCCGCACGTTGACGGGCTCCCGTTCACCGACGAGCGAGCCTGCGTCGGCCGACGCTGCCCGGACCACTCTTTTAACCAGGGACGCCAGGTCCCGACCCACGCGAGAGATGTTGGCCACGGCGTCCTTCCGCTGCTCTTCCTCGAACCGCTGCCAGTAGCGGAGCAGCAGGTCGGCCACGCCGATGATCGCCGTCGTCGGCGACAGGATGTCGTGCGCGAGGAGCGACAGCGTGCCCTCCCTCCTGCGGCCCTCTCTGCCGCCGTCATCCGCGGCGCGGGCCTCTCGAAGCACCGCCAGGATGGCGTGGATATCGTCGGAGCCCTTCTTGGAAGGTCGCCTGGTCCACTCGTCTTCCAGGGTCAGCACGACGCGGGCCCCGGGGGCGACGCTGAGGAGCCCGGGCAGCGCCCACCCATCTTCCTGGTCCGGTGACACGGCAACCACGATGAGATCGGGATGAACGCGCGACGCTTTCAGGGTGGCCTTGCGAATGTCTGACACGTCGGACAGGACTTCCAGATCGCTCGAAGCCTCCAAGGCCTGTCGGATCGCCTTTCGACCCTCTCGACCGGACGCCACGACAATGGCGCGAAGGGGAGCCGCCGCATCCACAGTAACCGTAACGATACAAGCCGTAGGACGGACAGCTGAAGTTCTGTACCCCGGATTACGCTGTATGTAACGAAGGTTTAGAAAAAGCTAACCCGTACGGGTATGTGCCTCGGCCCACTCCTCCCAGGTCATGAGAACCTCCCGAGGCTTCGATCCCTGTGCCGGCCCCACGATCCCCCGCTCCTCGAGGAGATCCATGATCCGGCCGGCCCGGGCAAACCCCACCTTGAGCTTCCGCTGGAGCATCGAGGTCGAGCCGAGCTGTGACCGTATGACCAGCTCGACCGCCTGCTCCTCCAGCGGGTCGTCCATCCCGAAGTCCTCATCGTCTGCGGGAACCGTACCGAGCCCCTCGACTCCCTGGACGTAGTCGGGCTCACGCTGTGACCGGACCCACTCGGTGATCTGCGTGATCTCCTTCTCCGTGACCCAGGCTGCCTGGATGCGGTGGGCTCGGGAGGCCCCTGTGGGCTGGAACAGCATGTCTCCGTGGCCGACCAGCTTCTCGGCGCCGCCCACGTCGAGGATCACCCGCGAATCTGCCGCGCTCGCGGTCATGAAGGCGATTCGAGAAGCGATGTTCGCCTTGATCAAACCCGTGACCACGTCCACGCTGGGTCGTTGCGTGGCCACCACCAGATGGATACCGACGGCCCTGGCCATCTGGGCGATCCGACAGATCGCGTCCTCGACCTCTCGAGGAGCCACCATCATCAGGTCCGCGAGCTCATCGATCACCACGAGGATGTAGGGAAGCGAGTCGAACTCGTCTTCCTTGCCGGGCGGGACCCGAAGAACCCCTTCGGAGAGTCCGGCGTTGTAGGACTCGATATCGCGCACTCCAACCGTGCCGAGCATCTCGTACCGCTGCTCCATCTCCCGAACCACCCAACCGAGGGCCTCCGCCGCCCGCTTGGGATTGACCACCACCGGGGAAAGGAGGTGCGGCAGCTCGGAGAAGTGGTTCAGCTCGACCCGCTTGGGGTCTACGAGCATGAGCCGGACCCGGTCCGGCGTGGCCCGCATCAGGATCGAGGCCACGAAGGCGTTGATGAGCGACGACTTCCCCGACCCCGTGGTTCCCGCGATCAGGAGATGCGGCATGTCGTTCAGTCGAACCATCACCGTGCGTCCGTGGATGTCCTTGCCCAGCCCGACACTCAGGGGATGCTTCTCGTCCTTGGCGTTCCTGGAGGACAACACGTCGCCGAGCATCACGAAGTCGCGCACCTTGTTGGGGACCTCGATGCCGATCGCGGACTTGCCGGGGATCGGAGCGATGATCCGCACGTCGGGCGTGGCCAGCGCGTACGCGATGTCGTCGGCCAGCGAAAGCACCCGGTTCACCTTGGTCCCCGCTGCCACCTCGACCTCATACAGGGTCACGGTCGGTCCCCGAGTTGCCCCGGAGACCGAGACGTCAACCCCAAACTGGCGAAGCGTCCGGTCCAGGATCGCCATGACCTCCTTCTCGTCGCGTCCGGTCGCCGCCGAAGCCGGCGCTCTGCGCAACACGCTGAGGGGCGGCAGCCTGTAACCGTCGCCGGCACCGCCGGCCGGATGCTTCACGATCAGCTCCTGGCGTTCGACGGAGGGCTGGTCCGAATCTTCGGGCTCGGGCATCTCGGCAGCGATCACCACCGGTTCCTCGTCGGGTTCTCGAGCCCTTCGACGTCGTTTCTTGGTCGGGGCCTCCTCTTCCTCGAGCGCCTCGTCCTCCTCGCCCTTCCGCGAAGCGACGCCGCGGAGCCATTCCCACGCCGTGGAGATGGGAGTGGCGGTGAAGATCAGCAGTCCGAGGACGAACAGGCCGACGCAGACGATGGCGGCTCCGTATCCCGACAGAAGCCTCGACAACGGCCACGCGCTCAGCGCTCCGACGAGTCCGCCGGCATCTCCGAATCCCGCCAGCCCGGAGGCGGGGCTGGGGTTGCCCCGGAGAAGCGAGACCATTCCCAGGCCGCCGACGACCGTGAGCGAGAGGCCGACCAGCATCCGACCTCGCTCCTCCTCGGCCGTCCCCCGCATCAGCACCAACCCCCACCACAGCGACACCAGCGGAGTGGCGTAGCCGGCCAGCCCGAACGTCCCCCGGACCAGCGTCCTCAGGTATCTCCCGACCGGTCCGGCCGCGTCCAGCCAGAGTCCCAACACCGACAGTGCGGCGAGGACCACCAGCCCGATCCCGAGGACGTCGGCAAGCTGGGCCCGCAGGTGGCTGGCGACCTTTTTGCCAGCGGCGGATACGGCTCCCCGACGACGCTTCTTCTTCTTCGCAGCCACTCAGACCTCCATGATGACGGGAATGATCATGGGCTTTCGCTTCGTAACCTCGAAGAGATACCGGCCCATGGTTCGGCGGATGTGCTTCTTCAGGACGGACGGATCCCCCACCTCCTCCGACGCCAGCTCTCGCAACGAGGCCAGGGTTCGCTCCCTGGCCTCTTCCAGGATCTCGGCCGACGTCTCGTCGTGGATGAAGCCCTTGGAGATGATGTCCGGGCCGGCGAGAACCTCCCCGGTGTGCGCGTCGGCGCTCACCACCACCACGACAACGCCGTCATCGGCCAGCTTCCGTCGATCGCGAAGCACCACCTCGCCGACATCCCCGATCCCGAGCCCGTCCACGAGGATCATCCCGGCCTGGACCCGCTCCGTGACCCGGAGCTCCTCGCCGATCTCGACCACGTCGCCGTCCTCGCAGACGAGTATCCGCTCCGGAGGGATGCCCACCTCCCGAGCCAATCTAGCGTGGTGCGCGAGATGGCGGAGCTCTCCATGCACGGGGATGAACCACCGAGGCCGAACGAGGTTGAGGATGAGCTTCAGCTCGTCGGCGGCGGCGTGACCCGAAACGTGAACGTGGGCGATGCCGGCGTGATACACGTCCGCCCCGGTGCGATAGAGGCCGTCGATGGTGTGGTGGATCGAGGCCTCGTTCCCGGGGATGACGGAGGACGAGAGCACCACGACGTCGCCGTGCTCGAGCTTCACCCACTTGTGCTCGTGGGCCGCCATCAGGGAGAGCGCGGACATCGGCTCGCCCTGGCTCCCCGTTGACACCACCACAACCTTTTGCGGGTCGAGGTTGGGAAGCTGATCGACGTCGACGATCTCGGACTCGGGCACGTCGATGTACCCGAGGTCTCGAGCCTGCCCCACCGAGTTCTGGATCGACCTGCCCAGGAACGCCACCTTTCTTCCCACGGCACGAGCCGTGTCGCAGATCTGCTGGATGCGGTGGATGTGGCTCGAGAAGCACGCAGTGACGATCAGCCTGGGGGCGTCGCGAAAGATGTCGAAGAGGCTGGGCCCCACCGTTCGCTCGCTCTGGATGGTGCCGGACTCCTCCGCGTTGGTCGAATCGGAGAGTAGGACGTGGACTCCGCGTTTCGCCTCTTCACCGATGGCCTGGAGATCCGTGACCCGCCCGTCGATGGGGGTCGGGTCGAGCTTGAAGTCGCCCGTGTGAAGCAGCACCCCTGCCGGAGTATCGACGGCCACCGCCACCCCATCGGGGATGGAATGGGAAACTCGCATGAACCGCGCAGTGAACGCCCCGATCCGAACCTCGGTGCCGGGCGTGACCTCGTGGAGGGTGGCCTGCTCCGTGACCCGATGCTCCTCCAGCTTCGGCTGCAGGAGCCCGAGCGTGAGCCGGGTGGCGTAGATGTCGAGCCGGAGCTCGCGAAGCAGGTAGGGAAGCGCGCCGACGTGGTCCTCGTGTCCGTGGGTGAGCACCACCCCGTCGATCCGTCCGGCCCTGTCCCGGAGGTATTGGTAGTCGGGAAGGACCAGATCGATGCCGGGCATGTCGTCGCCCGGAAAGGAGAGCCCGGAGTCCAGGACGAGGACCCGATCCCCCAACTCGAGGCAGGCCATGTTGCGGCCCACCTCTCCCACGCCGCCGAGGAAGACGAGCCTACAGGACGCCGGCATCCTCCAACGCCTTTCGGACCTTCTGGATCTCCTCCTCGCCGGCCTCGACGAGCGGAAGACGTGGGGGGCCAACCGGCTGCCCGACGAGCTCCAGTGCAGCTTTCACAGGAATGGGGTTCGAGGTGATGAACATCCCGTCGAACACGGGGAGAAGCTCCTGATGGACCTTCCGGGCCGCGGCAACGTCGCCGCTCGTGGCCAGGTCGATCATCTGCCGGATGCGCTCCCCGGCCACGTGCGAGGCCACGGAGACGGCCCCAACCGCACCGAGGCACATGAATCCGAAGTTTGCCCAATCGTCGCCGCAGTACACCTCGAAGTCCGGCGGGGCCGCGGCGATGAGGTGGGACACCGCGTCGAAGTCTCCGGTCGAGTCCTTGACCGCGAGGATGTTCTCCACCGCTGCCAGACGAAGGAGCGTGTCGTGCTCGATACGAACGGCGGTCCGCCCGGGGATGTTGTAGAGCATCACGGGCAGCCCGGTGGCCCCCGCAACCACGGTGAAGTGCTCGACGAGCCCCCGTTGGGGCGGCTTGTTGTAGTAGGGGGTCACGACGAGGACGCCGTCGACGCCGGCTCGCTCGGCCTCTTCGGTGAGGTGGACGGTGTGGGCGGTGTCGTACGTGCCGGTGCCGGCGATCACCTTCCCCCGGCCCTCGACCGCCTGCACCACGCCACGCCACAGCGCGGACTTCTCCTCGTCGGAGAGCGTCGCGGACTCTCCGGTAGAGCCTGCCACGACGAGCGCGTCACTCCCGTGGTCGAGGAGCCATCGGGCCAGCTCCTGGGCCCGGTCGAGGTCCAGGGAGCGGTCCTCTTTGAAGGGAGTGACCATCGCGGTCACGAGCGTCCCGAAGCTACCGGCCATGCCTACCTCCTTACCGCCCCGCGGGGGCCGCGAGGCCCGTCCGGCCGGCGGCGTGGACGCGAGGGGCCCGGCCGGACCCCAGTCAGGAGTCCCGCATTGCCCGGCCGGGCCGCCCCAACGCTGCCGGCAAGTCTAGCAAGTTTGCTCACGAGCAACAATAACCACATGTGCAATCAGTGCCTACCGAGGCCTGAGGGGCTCCTGTGCCTCGATGGGTTCTCCTGCCACGCTCCGCCCGAGTGGCTCAGGAGCCCCGAGTGGCTCCCGCTGCTCTCGTGATTCCCGAGATTCGACTGCCACTCGTTCCTCCCGTGCTGTCGGCGCCGTCGGGTCGGGCCTCGACGACCTCCGAGTATCCTAGCGGGGTGCGCATCTACACGAAGACCGGAGACGACGGGACCACCGGGATGCTGTACGGCGGCCGGGCCTCCAAGGATGATCCCGCGGTGGAGGCGTACGGATCCGTCGACGAGGCGGTGGCCGAGCTCGGACTGGCTCGGGCGTTGTCGAGCCATCCGCCCATCCAGGCGATCCTGCTGGAGGTTCAGCGAGACCTGTTCGTCGTGGGAGCGGACCTCGCCACCAACCCCGACCAGCGGTCGAAGCTCCGGCCGGGCATGTCCCTGGTGACGGGGACGATGATCGAGAACCTGGAACGGATCATCGACGAGACGGTCGCCGAGCACCCCCTGCCCCAGGAGTTCATCGTGCCGGGAGCCAACCCGGCGTCGGCTGCCCTCGATGTCTCCAGGACGGCCGTGCGTCGGGCCGAGCGGCGAGCGATCACCCTTCGAGACACGGGTCGGGAGGTCAACCCCGAAGCCATCCGGTACCTCAATCGCCTCTCGGACCTTGTATTTGTGCTGGCCCGGTGGGAAGCCGGTGGCGTCGAGGAACCCAGCCGTCGCGCCTAGCCGTTCCACGTAGGATTCCGATCGAGAAGGAGGAACTCGCATGATGAAAGCGCACATCTGGGTGAGAAAGAGGGACGACATGTCCTTCGAGGATTTCCGCGACCACTGGCTGAATACCCACGCACCCATCGCCAGGGACGGCTACGAAAACCTGAAGGGCTACACCGTGAATCTGGTCACCCGGGTTCCGGAAGGACAGGAGAGGCCGTTCGACGGGATCGCCGAGCTCGTTTGGGACGATCGGGAGGGCTTCGTGGCCGACATGCGGAGCGAGGCGTCCGCCCGGGGCACCGAGGACCTGAAGGAGTTCAGCAGCGGAAGCGGCCTGTTGTTCATCGAACAGCACGTCGTCAAGTAGGTGCGCGCCCTGGAGCTCCGCCGTCACGCTCCGCGCGATCCGGAAGAAGACCGACTCTCGTCGGACGGCGAGATCCTTGCCGAAAGAGTCGGAACCGAACTCTCGGGCCCATACGATGCGGTGTTTACCTCACCGGCTCGCCGGGCCGCGGAGACGGCGGCGTGGTTCCTCCGAGGGTTGGGCCACCCCATGCCCGCGATGCACGGAGTGGCCGAGGGCCTGGCGTCGGAGGTCGAAGACCGGTGGCGCAGCGCCGCTAAAGCCGCTGGCTCGAGCCGGATCGATGCCATCGAGCGAGTCGACGCCGATCTGGTGGAGAAGGAGTCTGCCCTCCTCGCAGATACGATCCGGCGCTTGCTCGCCGATCTCCCCGAGGGAGCGCGCGGTCTCGCAGTGGGACACAGCCCCCTGATCGAGGCCGCGGCATACGGCTTGGTCGGCACCGTCGTCGATCCGTTGCGGGAGTGCGAGGGGGTGCTTCTGGTCGAGGAAGATGGGGAGGTCCGCGTGGACCGGGAGCTTCGACTGGACTGATCAAGATGCCCCTGGCCGGAACGGAGCTGAAAGCGTTCCTCGACGAGGTTCGACTGGCCCACTGGGCCACGGTCGGCCCCGACGGCGCCCCCCGGGTTCGGCCGGTCTGGTGGGTGTACGACGACTCGTCGTTCTGGTTCACCACCCGGCTCGAATCGCGACGCACGGGGGCAGATATCGTGGACGGCTCTCCGGTCGCCGTCTCCATCGCCGATGACCTCAGGCCGTACCGGGCCGTGGTGGCCTACGGCACGCCCGAGGTATGGACCGACGACCGAGAGCGATGGCTCGAGCGGATAGCAACCCGCTACGGAGAGGGGGAGGGAAGGCGTTGGCTGGCGGGCGCCCTGAAGGAACCCGACCGGGTGGTGCTCCGGCTGGTGCCCACGAAGGTGCTCGCGTGGCACTACGGCACGGGAGACTACGGCCGCCTCCAGAAGAAGGCGTCCCTCCGCGTCGACCTACCCTGAAACCGGCGTTCTGGCATGATGAGGTCCTCGGCGCGGAGGAAGGAGAGGCGATGCGACGGTACCTCGTCGTTGCCAACCAGACTCTCGGCGGAGCGCATCTCACCGAGAAGGTCAGAGAGACGCTCGCAGCCGGCCCGTGCAGCTTCCACATCCTCGTGCCCGCTACACCTCCCGGTCACTTCGCCACGTGGACGGAAGGAGAGGCGCTCGCTGTCGCCCAGGAGCGGCTGGATGCCACGCTCGTCCGGTTCAAGGAGCTCGGCGCGGAGGCGAGCGGAGAGGTCGGGGACCCGAACCCCCTGCAAGCCATTTCCGATGCCCTTCTGGAGCGGACGTTCGACGAGATCATCCTGTCGACCCTGCCGCTGGGGGCATCTCGCTGGCTGAAGCAGGATCTTCCCCACCGCGTGGAACGGACCTTTTCCATCCCGGTGACCCACATCGTCGGAGAGGTGGAGGAACCCGGGCCCGGATGAGCCCGTCGAGGCCTGTGGTCAGGTCTCCAGACCGAGCAGCGGTTCGAGCCCGACGGTCAACCCCGGACGCTCGGCGACCTGTTTGATCGCCAGAAGCACGCCCGGCAGATAGCAGGTCCGATCGAGAGCGTCGTGGCGGATCGTGAGAGTCTGCCCGGCGGAGCCGAAGATGACCTCCTGGTGCGCGACGAGCCCGGGCAGCCGAACGCTGTGGATCCGAACTCCTTCCACGTCGGCTCCTCGCGCGCCTGAGATCGACTCTCCGGACGGGCCCGACCACGCCTCCGAGCGAACCTCAGCGATCTTCTCGGCCGTGGTCGCCGCCGTCCCCGAGGGCGCATCGAGCTTTTGATCGTGGTGGAGCTCGATGATCTCCATCGCAGGGAAGAAACGCGCGGCCTCAACGGCGAATCGCTGTGCAACGGCGGCCCCGATAGAGAAGTTGGGAGCCACGATCACGTGGGTGTCCCCGCCTTCTGCGTCGATCCACTTCCTGATGTCGTCGAGCTCGCCGGGACCGACCCCGGTGGTCCCGACGACGATGTCCGTACCGTGATCGATGGCCCACCGAATGTTGTTCATGACCTCGTCGGGACGGGTGAAATCGACGACCACCTCCGTCTCGGCCTGAAGGAGGGTCTCGAGCTGGGAGGAGACCACGACATCGACGCTGCTCATGCCGAGGATCGGCCCGATGCGATCGCCATCCCGTGTTCGGTCGATGGCCGCCACAAGGTTGAGCTCCGGGTCCTCCACGACTGCTCGGCTGACGAGGCGCCCCATCTTCCCGAGAGCCCCGATGACACCGACCCGGATCACCCCGCACCTCCCGCGTAGGTCTCGAACTCCCCCTTGCGGAACGGACCGATCACGGTGACGGCCCGAGGACGAGTCAACACTGCCTCGGCCACGTCGCGAGCGTCTTCCGAGGTCACGGAGTCGATCCGTTCGATGACCTCGTCGATGGAGAGGATCTCGCCGTGTCCGATCTCGGACTTGCCGAGCCGAGTCATCCGCCCGCCCGTGTCCTCCTGCGAGAGAGCCAGCGAGCCCTTCATGTGGCTCCTGGCCCGGTCGAGCTCGTCCGAGGTGAGGCCCTTCTCGGCGACGTCTTCTAGCTCCGAGGCCACGATGGACAGAACCTCCTTCGCTCGAGACGGCGTCGTCCCCGCATAGACACAGAACATGCCGGTCTCCGCGTACATCGTGTGATAGGAGAATACCGAGTAGACGAGTCCGCGCTTCTCCCGGATCTCCTGGAACAGCCGGGAGGACATCCCGCCTCCGATCGCGCTGTTGACCAGCCCGAAGGCGAACCGACGAGGATCGCTCCTGGCGAGACCCGCTGTTCCGATGCTGATGTGCGCCTGTTCGGTATCGCGGCGACGGACTGTGGCGCGGCCCGACGGCGCGGGGGCCCGCCCGCCGGCGCGCACTCCCGCTCCCCCGCTTCGCACGCGCTTCCCGGTGTCAACGTGGGACTCCACGAGCCGGGCCACCTTGTCGTGTTGCAGGTTGCCTGCCGCCACCACGATGAAGTTGGCAGGCACGTAGTGTCGCTTCCAGAACCGCCTGATCTGGTCACGGGTTGCCGATGTGATGGTGTCCACCGTTCCGAGGACGGGGCGGCCGAGGGGATAGTCCGTCCACAGGGTCTGAGCGAACAGCTCGTGGACGAGCTCGTCGGGGGTGTCCTCGTGCATGTGGATCTCTTCCAGGATGACCTGCCGCTCCGCGTCGACGTCGGCGGGTCGGAGGATCGAGTCCTGAAGCTGGTCGCAGAGAAAGTCGACGGCCATGGGTAGGTCTCGATCTAACACCCGCGAGTAGAAAGTCGTGTGCTCCTTCGCGGTGTACGCGTTCAGGTCCCCGCCGACCGCATCGAAGGCCTCCGCGATATCCCGCGCCGTCCGCTTTCGCGTTCCCTTGAACAGTAGATGCTCGAGGAAATGCGAGGCCCCGGCGAGGCGAGGAGCCTCGTCCCTGGATCCCGCGGAGACCCAGATCCCGAGCGTGACCGACCTGACCCCGGGCATCTGCTCGGTGATCAGGCGAAGCCCCGACTCGTACTCGCTCCGC
>DASSDP010000107.1:0-14936 GCA_035697085.1 Actinomycetota bacterium | reverse complement strand
GAACCGATGGCGGCCGCCACGATCGCGTCGCCGAGCACCTGGTTGCCCCACATCTGCCTGGTGACCTTCATCTTGAGGTCGTCTCCGGCGCATCCCCCCACCAGCGGGACCTCCGCTCCGACCACGCCGTAGGCGCCCCGCACGATCTCCTGTTGGTCGCCCGCCAGGCCGTCCGTGAGCAGCATCAGAACCCGATGGGGCCTGTCGCTGACGTCCTCGAGGGAGGCAGCCACCTCAGCCCCCGCTTCACGCAGACGAGTCGAGACATCCATCGCCGCTTGGGTGCTGACGGAAAAACCCGAGCCACCAAGCGCGGTGACCACCACGCTGGTCTGGGCGGGCCCGTTGGTGGCGATCTCTCCCGCCGTGGAGCAGCCGATCAGCGGGACATCGCCAGACTCCTTGTTGATCGCACCGAGGAGCTCCTGCAGGTCGTAGGAGTCAGAGCAGAAGACAACCAGAAGCTTCGGGTCCTCGCCCTGAAGCGCCTGTTTCGCCGCTTCGGCCCCCGCGGTGCTCGAGTCCTGTGCACTGGAATGCCCGACACCCATCCACCGAGTGCCGTTGAGTGACGCGGGCAGCGTCGAATCCATTGTGTCGTCCATGTTTCGGTGTATCGGCCTCGCGCATACCGCATTTGAGCCGGGCGGGAAGTCCAAAGTCGAAATAGTCCGTTTGGACTAGACCGAGGCGAGGGGGTCGGCCAGGCTACCGACCGCGCAAACCCCTACGAGGTCGCTCTGCGCCCGCCGTCACCCGGCCCCACCGCCGGGCGCACGCTGTCGAAGAAGCGGAGCAGTTCGATGGGGATCGGGAAGATGAGGGTGGAGTTCTTCTCTGCCGAGACCTCGGTCATCGTCTGGAGCATTCGCAGCTGTAGGGCGATCGGGTGCCGGGCGATGACTTCAGCCGCCTCCGCGAGCTTCGTGGAGGCCTGAAACTCTCCCTCGGCGTTGATGACCTTGGCCCGGCGGACTCGTTCGGCCTCCGCCTGTCGAGCCATGGCTCGTTGCATGGAGTCCGGCAGGTCCACGTCCTTGATCTCGACCAGCGTGACCTTCACCCCCCACGGCTCGGTGAGCTCGTCGATGACGGCCTGAAGCTTGTCGTTGAGATCCTCGCGCTGGGCCAGCAGCTCGTCCAGCTCCGCTTTCCCCAGGATGGACCGGAGCGTGGTCTGGGCGATCTGGGACGTCCCGACGAGGTAGTTCTGTATCTCCACAACTGCCTTCACCGAGTCAACGACGTTGAAGTAGATGACCGCATCGACTCGGACCGTCACGTTGTCGCGGGTGATTATGTCCTGAGGGGGCACGTTCATCGTGACGGTCTGAAGGTTCACCTTCACCATCCGGTCAATGATCGGGATGATGAAGAACAACCCGGGGCCCTTCGCGCCCGCGAGCACACGCCCGAGCCGGAAGATGACGCCGCGCTCGTATTCCTGCACGACCTTGATGGAAGCCGACAGCAGGATGAGCGCCACGAAGGCGACCACGCCGGCGATGATGAGCCCACTCATGTCTCTTCCCCTTTCCTTTCTTCCTCCACGAAGAGCGTCAGTCCGTCGATCCTGCGCACCCGCACGGGGCGTCCTTTCCCGATGGGACCGTCGACGGCGCGCGCCTTCCACAGAGCGCCCTTGAGCAACACCTGACCCTCCGGGGATAGATCGGCTCTGGCCACACCGACCAGGCCAACCATCCCCTCCTGTCCGGTGATCGACTGTCGCCGCCGGGCCCGCATCGCCACGGTCATGGCGAATCCGAAGAAGAGGACGCTCGATGCGACGACGATCGCGATCACCCAGGGTGAGACGTCGATGGCCGGCGATCCCGCAAACAGCAGGAACGAGCCGAACGTCAGGGCAAGTGTCCCTCCAACGGTGAACACGCCCAGTCCGGCGGTAAGAACGTCCACGGTGAAAAGCGCCAGCCCCAAAAGGACAAGGAGAAGGGCGGCGAGGTTCACGGGAAGGATGGCCAATGCGTAAAAGGCCAGGATCAGCGAGACCGCACCGGCGACGCCGGCGATGCCGAACCCCGGCTGGCTGAGCTCGAACACGATCGCCCAGAAGCCCAGGATCAGCAGCAGATACGCGATCGTGGGATCCGTCACCGCGTGCAGGATCCTCCGCAGGAGTCCAAGCTTGTGGAATCGGAGGGAGACCTGGTCCGGTCTCGTCACCAGCGTTCTCTCACCCGCCTCCGTGGTGACCCTGAGTCCGTCGAGCTGACGAAGCAGGCCACCGATGGTCGGAGCGAGGATCTCGATGACGCCTTCTCTCTTCGCCTCCGCCGACGTGAGGGAGGCGCTCTCACGAACCGTTTCCTCGGCGAACTCCGCGTTCCGGCCGCGCTGTTCGGCCAGGCTGCGGAGAAACGCCGCGGCGTCGTTCACCGCCTTCCTCTCGGCGTCTCCCGACAGATCCCCTCCGAGATCGACGGGGTGTGCGGCGCCGAGGTTCGTTCCCTCGGCCATCGCGGCAACGTGGGACGCGTACACCAGAAAGACCCCCGCCGACGCCGCTCGAGCTCCCGGTGGCCCCACCCACACCACCACGGGTACGGGCGAACGAAGGATCTTCCGGACCATCTCCCGCATCGACTCGATGAGCCCCCCGGGAGTGTCGAGCTGGATCACGATGGCTTCGGCGCCGCGCTCGATGGCGCCGTCGATGGTTTCGCTCAGATATCCGGCGGTGGTGGGGTCGATCACGCCTCGAACCTCAACGATCTCGACCCAGTGCTCCTGTTGCGCCGCTTGAGCCGCCGCGGGCACAACGGGACCGATTGCTAGCGCCCAGGCGGTCAGGCCCAGCGCGATCTTGTTCACGTCACTTGGATTGTATCCACGTGCCAGAATCTGGGTCGTGGCAGGCTACGAGTGGCAGAGCCGAAAGGAGCCTTCGCCCCTCACGGAATCCGGGGTGCGAATCGGACTTTTCATCGGCGTGGTCGCTGTGGCGTCGGTCCTCTTCGCCCTGGCGCTGCTCCCGTCGCTCGGAGTCGCCGGACGAGCCGTCCAGCGATTCAACGACGAGTTCATCTCGCTCGGCACCGAAGCGGAGCTCGCGTACCCGCGCTTTCCGGTCCGTTCCACTGTGTATGCAGCCGACGGGTCGATCCTGGCCACGCTGTTCGGCGACGAGAATCGCAAGATCGTGCGGCTCGATCAGATCAACGACGTCACCCGAAAGGCAGTGCTGGCGATCGAAGACACGAAGTTCTACGAACACCCGGGCGTCGACGTCATGGGGATCTTCCGCGCGGTCCTGGCCAACATCAAAGCCGGAGGGATCGAGCAAGGAGCGTCCACGATCACACAGCAGCTGGCCAGGAACGCGTTCCCGTCGGTAGGCACGGAACGGACGCTGGCACGAAAGCTCCAGGAGCTGAAGGTGGCCAAGCGTCTGGAAGAGGAGTACTCCAAGGACCAGATATTGGAGCTGTACCTCAACCGGGTGTACTTCGGCCGCGGCGTGTACGGGATCGGAACCGCAGCCGAGTACTACTTCAGCAAACGGGCGGAGGAACTCACCCTTCCCGAAGCGGCGACCCTGGCGGGACTCATCGCCGCCCCGGAGAAGTGGTCACCGGCCACGGACATGGAAGCAGCCGTGGCTCGCCGGAACCAGGTCCTGCTCCGGATGGCTCGCCTCGGATGGGTGACCGACCTAGAGGCGGAACAGGCCGTCGCGCTCCCGATCGAGCTAAACCTGAAGCCGGCGGCGCAGCCTCGGGCCCCGTTCTTCGTCCGATACCTCACCAACAGGATCCTCGAGGACCCCAGGTTCGGAAACACCAGGGACGCCCGAGCGCAGACGTTGTTTCAGGGAGGGCTGAAGATCTACACGACAGTGGACCCCCGTCTCCAGCGAGCCGGGGCCAGGGCGGTTCACAGGCAGCTTCCGCTGCCCAAGGACCCCGAGGCGGCGATCGCCACGGTCGATGCCCGGACCGGTGCGATCAGAGCCCTGGTCAGCAGCGTCAGCTTCAACAAGTCCCAGGTCAACCTGGCGACCGGGGAAGGCGGCACGGGACGGCAGTCGGGGTCGGCGTTCAAGCCGTTCACGTTGGTGGCCGCCTTCGAGCAGGGGATCCCCCAGATGAAGGTGTACAACGGAGCCTCGGGCCAGACCGTCGATTGCGGGCCCGGCAACGCTCCGTACGTGGTGAACAACGCCGACGGCACCGGTTCCTATATGAATCTGTGGGCGGCCACACAGAGCTCGGTGAATGCCGTGTTCGTGCAGCTCTCGGTAGCTGCGGGACTGGAGAAGGTGGTCGAGGTGGCGCATCGCATGGGGATCGAGAGCCCCCTCCAGCCGTTCTGCTCCCTGACGCTGGGCACCAACGAGGTCACTCCGCTGGAGATGGCTTCGGCGTTCTCCACCCTGGCCAACGAGGGAAAGCATTGCCAGCCGTTCGCCATCACCCGGGTGGTCGATCGCGACGGCAACGAGGTCTTCCGGCAGAAGCACGGTCCGTGCACGCAGGTGGTCGATCCGGAGATCGCCGCCCTGGTCGTGAACATGCTGGAGCGCGTGGTCACCAGCGGCACGGGGACGCGGGCGAACCTCGGCTCACGTCCCGTGTTCGGCAAGACCGGCTCGACCAACGAGCTCAACGACGCCTGGTTCAGCGGCTGCACGCGCCAGCTCTGCTCCGCGACGTGGGTGGGCCACAAGAACGCGCTCATCCCGATGTACAACGTGCACGACTTCGATCGTGTGTACGGGGGAACAATCCCCGCATTGATCTGGCACGACTTCATGGTCGCGGCCACCAGGGGGATGCAGGTCATGGACTTCCCGCCCGCGCCCGGGCCCGCGTCGGCGACCGTTCCCAACGTGCTGGGGAAGACCCAGCAGGAGGCCGAGGAGATCCTGGCCGAGGCGAACTTCACTCCGATCCCCAAGGAGGTTCCGTCGCTCGTTCCCCTGGGGCAGGTCTCGGCACAGTCTCCGGCCGCCGGCGCGAGGATCGTCGCGGGAAGTGCGGTCTACGTTCACGTGAGCAACGGGACGGTGCCGACCTTCAAGGTCCCGAGCGTCACCGGTCTTCCCGAGGCGAACGCTCGGTCCAAGCTTGCCGCCAAGTCATTCGGCGCATACGTGCAGTACATGCCGACGGCCGATCCCGCCCTGCATGGCATCGTCGCCAGCCAGGCGCCCGGCGCAGCCACCCGAGCACCCGCCGGGACCCAGGTCCTGCTCGCCGTGTGGTGGGTCGGGGAGCTGCCGCCCGCCGCCCCCCCGCCGGTGGTTGCGCCTCCGACGGCACCTTTGCCTTCGCCTTCGCCGAGCTAACGGTCCGGAATCAGCCGGCTCCGAGGCGGGAGCGAACGAGCGCGTTGACCTTCCCACCGTCGACACGGCCCTTGGCCTGTTCCATCACGTAGCCCATGACCTTCCCGAGGTCACCGGGCCCGGTGGCGCCGGTAGCGACGATGGCTTCCTGGACGAGCGCGTCCACCTCCGAATCGGATAGACCGGCCGGGAGATAGGCCTCCAGCGCGGCCTGCTCCTCTCGCTCAAGATCGACGCGGTCCTGCCTGTCGGCCTTCTCGTAGGCCTCGGCCGCCTCCTTTCGGCGTTTCACCTCCCGGGCCACGACCTCGAGGAACTCGTCGTCGGACACCTCCCGCCGCAGCTCGACCTCCCGGTTCTTGACCGCGGCCGAGAGCAGCCGGAGCGCCGACAGGCGCACCTTCTCCCCTGCCTTTAGGGCTTCCCTCATCTCTTTCGAAAGCCGATCCTTGAGGCCGGCCACTACAATCCCTCCGTGCTGGTCTGGATTGCCTTATCGCTCCTCATCGTGGCGGCCGCGGTTGCCGCGTACGCGGTGTTCCTCGAGCGCCGGTGGTACCGGCTGGCGAGGTACAGGGTGGACATCCTACCCGCGGGAGCTGCGGAGCGGCTCACGGTGCTCCACCTATCCGATCTCCACATGGTCGAGGGCGACAAGGCGATGAGGCGTTTCCTGGGCTCGCTGCCCAAGTCCGAGATCGTCGTGCTCACCGGCGACATCGTCGGTGAACCTCAGGCCGTCGAGTACGTCGTCGAGGCGCTCCGCCCGGTGCGGGGACGCATCGCCTCGCTCTTCGTCCTCGGGTCCAACGACCTGTACGCTCCCCGCCCATTCAATCCACTTCGCTACTTCCTTCGCCACCGTCGCCATCGCCGGATCCCGCGGGTTCTGGGACGCCCGCAGGAGCTGGTCCGTCAGCTCGAGGCGGATGGTTGGGTGCATCTGAAGAACCGCAAGTACGAGCTGCGAAGCCCACCCGTCGAGATCGTGGGTCTCGACGACCCGCACATCCATCGGGGAGACCCTCGGGTGGCACCGCGAACGGCTCCCGACCGTCTCGGGCTGGCCGTGGTGCACTCGCCCGACCCCGCGCCGGAGCTGGTCGCCCTGGGCTACGACCTGGTCCTCGCCGGTCACACGCACGGAGGCCAGGTGCGCGTTCCGATCATCGGCGCCCTCGTTACCAACTGCTCGATCCCCAACCGGATGGCCCGAGGGCTGTTTCGGCTCGGACCCGGCCGCCTTCACGTCTCAGCCGGGCTGGGAACCAGCAAGTACGCGCCGTTTCGCCTCTTCTGCCGCCCGGAGGCGACGCTGCTCGAGCTCACCGCACGCCCGAACGGCGACTACTCCCGAGCCCGGTCGAAGACCTCCTCGTAGCCGGCGACCATCGCTTCCTTGGAGAAGCGCTTCTCCACCCATCCACGGCACGCCGCGGGATCGATATCCCCGAGTCGCTTCAGAGCCTCGGCTGCAGCCTCCGGATACGTCTCCACGGGGACGATGAACCCGGTCTCGCCGTCGGCGATGACTTCGGGCACCGAGCCCCGCGGCGTGGCGATGACCGGCGTCCCACAGGCCATGGCCTCCGTCATCACCAACCCGAACGGCTCCTCCCAGTCGATGGGAAACAGGACCGCCCGGGCCCGAGACAATAGATCGACCTTCTTCTCGAGCGGAATCTCGGGCAGGATCGTGGTCCCCTCCGGAAGCCGAGGCTCCACCTCCTTCTTCCAGTAGTCCTCTTCCTCCGGGCTGGCGATCTTCAACGCCATCACCAGGGGGATGCCCGCTTCTCGCGCAGCCTCCACCGCGCGGACGGGTCCTTTGTCGGGCGTGACCCGCCCGAGGAACAGCACGAAGTCTTCCTTCTCGGTCCTGAGCGGGTAGAGACGGGTGTCGATACCGTTGTAGACCACTCCCCCGTAGCGAAGCTCGGGCATGTGGGAGCGCTGGTTCTCGCTGATGGCCACGAACCAGATGCGATCGGCGACCCGCTCGTACAGCTGGCGCATCTCCGGGTTGAAGGGGCCGTGCAGGGTGTGAACCACGGGCACGTCGATGAGTGTCGCGGCCACCAGCCCCGACCACACGGTGTGCTCGTGGATCACGTCGAACCGCGACACGTCTCGGTAGACATGCAGGGACTGAATGGTGTCGTGCCAGATCGAGTTGATGAACTTCGGGCCTGGCGCTTCTTCGAAGACATAGTCCACTTGGGCCTTGGTGCGCGAGTCTCCCGTGGCGAACAGGGTGACGTCGTGGCCCCGTTCCACGAGTCCGTCGGCCAGGAGAGCCACCACCCACTCGATGCCTCCGTAGCCGCTGGGGGGCACCGCCAGCCAGGGCGGCGAGACCTCGGCGATCCGCATGGGCCAAGCGTATCCGAGGGAACACTCCGCGACCTCCGTCCCGTCTAAGGAACCGACGAACGGAAGGAGGTGGCGCCGATGCGCCGACGGAAACTGGTTCTGTCGCTTGGCACGTTCTCGTTCCTCTTGCTTGCCGCCCCTGCCTGGGCCTGTGGAGGCCTGGTTGGGGCCAACGGGACGCTCAGTCTCGGAAAGACCGCCACGCTCGCCGCCTATCACGACGGCGTGGAGCACTACATCACCGGATTCAGCTTCGCCGGATCCGGTGGAGCGTTCGGCTCGATCGTCCCGCTCCCCGGTGTTCCTACAAAGGTGGAGAAGGCCGGCGACTGGACGCTCCAGCGTCTTCTACAGGAGGTCCAGCCTCCTGTCGCTGAGTCCTTCGCATTGCGTGCCTTGGCCGCAGACGGCAGCGCCCAGGTCATCCTGGAGACGAAGGTGGACTCGCTGGACATCACCGTCCTGAAGGGTGGAGGCGCCGCCGTCGGCACCTGGGCCCGGGAGAACGGATTCGGTCTCTCCCCCGACGCTCCCGAAGTCCTGGACTTCTACGCCGCGCGGAGCCCGGTGTTCATGGCCGTTCGGTTCAACGCCGAGCGAGCGAAGACTCAGGGACTCGAGCTCGGACAGGCCACCCCCGTACAGGTGGAGATCCCAACGGACAACCCCTGGGTTCCCCTTCGGATCCTGGCGCTCGGTAAGAAAGAGATCGAGCCCGTTCAGGCCGACGTGTTCCTGCTCACCGACCGCCGGCCGGCGCTCCTTCCCGAGGCGAAAGGTCTGTTTCTCGACCGAAGCGCCCCTGCCTCCCCACTCCTATTACAGGATCTCCGAAGCGACAGCCGCATGGATTGGCTACCCACGTCGGGCATGTGGCTGAGCTACCTACGGCTGGACACCACCGCAGGAGCCCTCGGGTACGACCTCGCTGTGGACGCGTCGGGCAACGGAAACCCCTCCGAGGTGGACGCGGGGCTCTCGTCCCTCGAGCTTCCGGCCCCGCTCCCATCGGGCCGGGTGGCGTGGATGGCCGTGGTGACGTTGGCCATCCTGGCAGTCACGGCTGTGGCCACGGAGCGGCGGGTCAACGCATGGCGTTGATTGGAAAGATCACCGGCGGGGCGGTCGCGGCGATGCTCGCGGCCGCCCTCCTCGGCGGGTCCTCCTCGTCGTCCGATCGAACCGTGGAGATCACGATCCATCACTCGCGTTTCCTCCCGGCGAGCCTCGAGGTCGCTCCGGGTACCACGGTCCGCTTCGTCCTGCGAAACACCGATCCGATCGATCACGAGTTCATCATGGGCGATGAGCAGGTCCAGGCGCGCCATGAGAAGGGGACCGAAGCGCATCACGGAGCGAAGCCCGGCGAGGTCTCCGTTCCCGCTGGAGGAACGGCCTCGACGACCTACACGTTCTCGAAGCCGGGGACCGTCCTCATCGGGTGCCACCTGCCGGGCCACTACGCCTACGGGATGCGCGGCTCGGTGCTGGTCGGCTGACGGGCCGGCTGACGTACAATCTTGATCCTGCCGGTTTCACGCCGGCCGTCGGGACGTAGCGCAGCTTGGTAGCGCGCAGCGTTCGGGACGCTGAGGTCGCGGGTTCAAATCCCGCCGTCCCGACCAAACTGAGCCGGGAGCCTGGTGCGAAGGCGTCCCGGCGTCGATCAATCGGAGCGGTTTCCTCGAGGAATCTCCTGGGCCAATTCCACGATCAGCCCGTCCGGGTCGGCGAGGTGTATCGTCCTGTGCCCCCAGGGCCGATCGGTCGGACCCGATAGACGTGCGATCCCTGCCCGGTCGAGCCGCTCCGCCCAGGCATCCACGTCGTCCACGACGAACACCACTTCGCCATCGGGACCGGCGGGCTCGGGCGCCGTTCCGAGAAGCTCGGGGAGCTTCCTTCGTTCGTACAGGCCGAGCTTCACGTTCTCGGTGTCGAACTCCACATACCCGTGCCCGACGAGCTTCACCGGCACGCCGAGCACGTCACGGTAGAAGGCCACGGATTCCTCGAGGTCGCGAACGAACCGAATCACGTTTTCGACCCGGCGCACGGCCGAAGCGTACCGAGGTTGTACGCTGATTGTGATGCGCACGGCTCGCGTGATCACCACCGCTCCGGGCACCCGCGCCGAGGCGTTCGGTCCGGTGGAGTGGAGCCTTCTTGCCTCGATCGGACTGATGTGGGGCTCCTCCTTCATCTTCATCGCCGAGGGTCTGGAATCGTTCGAGCCGGCGCTGGTGACCCTGCTCCGGATCGCCCTCGGCACGGCAACGGTCGCCCTGGCTCGCCGGTCTCGTCGGCCGGTTGCTCGTGAGGATTGGGGCCGGATCGCGGTGCTGGGGATCGTGTGGATGGCCACGCCGCTCCTCCTGTTCCCCATCGCCCAGCAGTGGATCAATTCGTCGCTTGCGGGGATGCTCAACGGGGCGATGCCGCTCTTCGCCGCAATCACCGCCACGATCCTTCTTCGACGGGCCCCTCGGCCGGTCCAGATCGTCGGGTTGGTGCTGGGGTTTACTGGCGTCGCCGCGATCTCGTGGCCGGCGGTCCAAGGAGCGTCCGTCACCGCGCTCGGCGCTCTCCTGGTCATCGTCGCCACTGTGCTGTACGGGATCGCAGCCAACATGGCCGTGCCGCTCCAGCAGAAGTACGGGGCCCTTCCCGTGGTCCTGCGTGCCCAGATGGTGGCGCTCGTCGCCATCCTTCCGTTCGGGCTCGCCGCCGTCCCCGGCTCGACCTTCCAATGGTCGAGCGCGCTGGCCATGGTTCCGCTCGGTGCGGGCGGCACGGGGCTGGCGTTCCTGGCGATGGCCACCCTCGTCGGCCGGGCCGGGGCCACCCGCGGTGCGGTCGCGATCTATTTCATTCCCGTGGTCGCCACGATCCTCGGCGTGGTCGTGCGGAACGAATCGGTGGAGGCCATCCAGCTGATCGGGCTGGCGCTGGTCCTCTCGAGCGCGTGGCTCACCAGCCGTCGGGACCGATGACCGTGGAGCTCCGCGAGCTTCAGGAGCACATGCGCCGGCTCTACGCGGAACGGGACCGCAGCCGCGGAACCGACGCCACGTTTCGGTGGCTCACCGAGGAGGTGGGAGAGCTCGCCCGTGCGCTTCGCCAACGGGACCCTGCCCAACTCGAGCACGAGTTCTCCGACGTGTTGGCGTGGCTGGCATCTCTGGCGAACCTCGTGGACGTGGACCTGGAACGGGCGGTGGCCCGGTACGCCGACGGCTGCCCGAAGTGCGGCCAGACCCCGTGCGGCTGCGCGCTCGAGCGCTGATCTAGGAAGGAAAGAGCAGCTCGGCGATCTGCACGGCGTTCAGCGCGGCGCCTTTCCTGAGGTTGTCGCCGACGGCGAACAATGAGAGCCCGTTGGCACCCGCCCGGCGGATCCGTCCGATCAGCACCTCGTCGCGGCCCGCGGCGTCGAGCGGGGTTGGGAAGAGATCGGCCCCGGGATCGTCCACCAACCGCACCCCCGGGAACGATCCCAGGGCTTCCCTCGCGTCCTGGGGCGTGAATTCCCGTCCAAACTCCATGTGCGCGGAGACGGCGTGTCCCGCGATGACGGGAACGCGCACGACCGTCGCCGCGAGGGGCAGGTCGGGAAGATCGAGGATCTTCCGGCTCTCCTCCACGAGCTTCCGCTCTTCCGTGGTCCAGCCGTCTTCCTCCAACGAACCTCCGCGGGGGATTACGTTGTACGCGATGGTCTTGCCGAACACATCGCCCCAGGGCAGCGCCCCGGCATCCGGATGGCTCAACTCTTCCTCCTGGCCGCGGAGTTTCTCCACCTGCTCCAGGAGCTCTCGGATGCCTTTCTGCCCCGCCCCAGAGACCGACTGGTACGAGGACACGACGAGTGAGGTGAGGCCGGCCGCCCAGTGAAGCGGCGCGGCGGCCATCACCGCGACGATCGCCGTGCAGTTCGGGTTGGCCACGATGCCGCGGTGCCGTCGAAGCGCCTCGGGGTTTATCTCCGGGACGACGAGCGGCACGTCCGGAGCCATGCGAAACGCCGAGGAGTTGTCGACGACGATGGTTCCTGCTCCGGCGGCCCTGGGGGCGAGTTCACTCGACACGGATGCGCCCGCAGAGAACAGGGCCAGCTCGATTCCATCCCAGGAAGCGTCGTCCACGCCGCGGACCTCGAGCTCGTCTCCCGCGAACGGCAGGCGCATACCGATGGAACGATCGGACGCGTAGAGGAACAGTTCTCCAACCGGAAACGAGCGTTGCTCGAGCGTTCGAACCATCTGCCGGCCCACCGCGCCGGTCGCCCCGACCACGGCGACGCGGAGGCTCATGCTATTTCCAGGCCCAGCTCTGGAGCATGCCGTCGAAGAGCTCTCGATGTTCCCGGTACCCGTCCGTCGCGCCCGCGAACGTGATCACCCAGCCCATGCCGTCGCGCACCACCGTCAGCTGGCGCTGGCGAACCGATGTTCCCTCCTCCGTGGTTCCGGTGATCTCCCAGACCACGGCCTCCGACCCGCCGATATCGACGGTCCGCGCCGGTCCGGGGAAGAGCCCTCCCTGCTCCTGATTGTCCCGATACACCTCCGCGTAGGCTTCTGTGTTGGTCCCGGCCTCGACCTCCTCCGCCACGACCAGCACCACGGCCCCCTCCGTTTGAGGTCGGTACGCATCCGCGGTCGCTCCACCGATCTCCTGGGCGCTCTCCCTCCATCCCTCGGGGATCGCGACGCAGTACGGGTACCGGTCGCTGGTGAACTTCCCCTCACAGGGATTGGGTCGAAGAAGAAGCCAGGTCCCGAGGACGCCGAGGCCGACGGCGACGGCCGCCAGCGTGATGATGCCGGGAAGCGGGTTCGGCGGCTTGGGAGTCGGTATGTCGAACGTGTCGGTGCGTTCCTCCCGCCGGACCGGCCGCTCCTGGCCCGCAACGTCCGGAGCCAGGTTCCGCCCACACACGGTGCAGAACTGTGCCTCCTCGGGATTCTCTCCACGACAGTTGGGGCATACCAGCATCTCAGTGCTCCCTCAGAACGGCGTCCTCCCCGAGGGAGAACCTGTCGTGGAGGACCTGGGCGGCCCGGGCGACATCGCTCGCCCGGACCACGCACGAGATCCGTATAGGAGAAGTGGTGATCATCTCAACGTTGATTCCCTCATCCGCAAGGGCGGAAAACACGTCGGCCGCAACGCCAGGCTGCGACCTCATCCCCGCTCCAACCAGAGAAACCTTTGCGATCTCATCATCGGTGCTGAATCCTTCGGCCTTGACCTCGGTGCCCACACGCTCGATCACCGAGCACGCGTGGAGGAGATCGGCCTTCGGCACGGTGAACGAGACGTCCGTCCTGCCGTCCTTCGAGACGTTCTGCACGATCATGTCCACGTTCACGCCTTCGGCCGCCACAGCTTGAAAGATCGCCGCGACCACGCCGGGGCGGTCGGGGACGTTCCGCACCGTGATCTTCGCATCGGACTCGTCGTGGGTGACACCGGCGATGATCGCCCGCTCCATGCGCTCATCTTCCTCCGCGATCCACGTTCCGTCCTGGTCCGAGAACGCCGATCGGACGTGCAGCCTGATCTTGCTGTTACGAGCGTACTCCACCGAGCGTAGTTCGAGGACTCTCGCGCCCGTCGCGGCCATCTCCAGCATCTCCTCGTACGACACGGCGTGCAGCTTCCGGGTGCCCCGGACGATCCGAGGATCGGCCGTGAACACTCCCGGCACGTCGGTGTAGATCTCACAGAAGTCGGCTCCGAGCGCGGCGGCGAGGGCAGCCGCTGTGGTGTCCGAACCGCCGCGGCCGAGCGTGGTCACGTCGAAAGCGGTAGACACCCCCTGGAACCCGGCCACGATCACGACGTCTCCCCGCTCCAGGGACTCCCTGATCCGACCGGGGCGGATGTCGATGATCTCGGCCTTGCCGTGCCGCGTGTCGGTGATGATCCCGGCCTGCGACCCCGTGTAGCTGGCGGCCCGATACCCCTGTGCGTTGATGGCGATGGCCAGCAGAGACATGGCGATCCGCTCGCCGGCGGTGAGCAGGAGATCGAGTTCCCTGGGGTTGGGCATGGGCGTGAGCTCGTGAGCCTGGGCCATCAACTGGTCCGTGGTTTCCCCCATCGCAGACACGACGACGACGACGTCGAGGCCCGCTCGTTTCGCCCCGATCACGCGCTCGGCGACCCGGCCGATCAAGGCGATATCGGCGACGGAGCTTCCCCCATATTTTTGGACGACCACGGCCATTCGAGCGTTCCTCTCCGAAGGGATGATCTTTACCGAGGGTACCAGCTTGGTACCTCGGCGAGGCGAAGATTTGGTTACATCTCCCGGCGGCCTTCCAGAGCCTGCCCCAGCGTGATCTCGTCGGCGTATTCAAGATCTCCACCGACGGGCAGCCCCGACGCCAGCCGGGTCACCAGCACCCCCAGCGGCTTCAGCAGTCCCGCCACGTACATTGCCGTGGCATTTCCCTCGAGGTTCGGGTTGGTGGCCAGGATGACCTCGGCGATCCCGTCCCGACGCACTCGTTCGAGCAGCTCGCGAACACGGAGGTCGTCCGGTCCGATGCCGTCCATGGGCGAGATGGCTCCACCAAGGACGTGGTACTTCCCGCGCATGACGGACGCCTTCTCCACCGCGGACACGTCCTTCGGCTCCTCCACGACGCACACAACTCTCTGATCCCGGGTTGGATCGGAGCAGTACCTGCACAGCTCTCCCTCGGCGACTCCGAAGCACTCCCGGCAGAACCGCACGCGCTCCTTGGCCTGAACGATCGCCTCGGCCAGCCGCTTGGCATCTCTCGCCGGTGCCTTCACCAGATAGAACGCCAGGCGCTGAGCGGACTTTGGACCGATGCCCGGGAGCCGGTTCAGCTCGTCGACGAGGTCCTGGATCGGTCCCTCGAACACGCCTACTCCTCCACGAGCTCCGCGCCGAACTGCCTGCGAAGAAGATCGGCAGCGGCCTCCGGCGAGGCCGGCGGCTCATCCGATTCCGGCTCCGGGATCGTTCCTTCTCGGACCGTGCATCGGATGGTCGGCGAAACGCCGAACAGCTCCTGGAGAACCTCGCGCAGATCGTCCTGCTTCTGCTCGATCTTCCGAGCGCCGAATTCTCGTCCCGGCGGGAAGATCAGCTCGAGCGTGGTGCCGTCGAACGTGCCCACGGTGGCCACCTGAGCGTTGGCGTAGAGCACCATCCGCCGCCGTGCCTTCAGTGCCTCCACCACTTGCGGCCACGCGCGCCGCAACATCTGCG
>DASSDP010000106.1:0-26652 GCA_035697085.1 Actinomycetota bacterium | reverse complement strand
AGCAGCGCACTGCCGCCGGCGGCGGTCTCCGCCAGCACCAGGGCCATGACTCCGGAGGGGCCCTTCATGCTCAGCCCAGGTAGGAGGTCCGCTTCATGAGCGCTGGATCAACGATCACATTGACGCACGAAGGCACTCCGGAGTCGAAGGCTCGGCGGAGAGCCGCACGGATCTCACCCGGCTCGGTCACCCGCTCTCCGTATCCTCCCAGAGCCTCCACCATCCGGTCGTAGCCCGTCTCCTGGGAGAGGACCGAGGCCGGAGCGTTTCCTTCCCCGTAGATCGACTCCTGGGCCACCCTGATCTGTCCCCACGCCCCGTCGTTGCCGATCACCCCGACGAAGGGGATGTGCTGTCGGATGGCGCTCTCGTACTCCATGGCGTTCAGCCCGAACGAGCCGTCCCCATACGCGATCAGGACCTGCTTCTCTGGCTTCGCCAGTTTGGCGGCGACGGCGAACGATGGGCCGATCCCGAGGCAGCCGAATGGCCCGGGGTCGAGCCAGTGGCCGGGCTGATGAGGCTGGATGATCGAGGCGGCGATCCCGACGATGTCTCCACCATCTCCGACAACGATGGCGTCGGTGTCGAGGAAGTCCCTGACCTCACGAACCAAGCGTTGCGGGTGGATCGGCACGGCGTCGGATCGCATGCCGGGCTCGGCCTCGGCCTTCAGCCGTTCTTCCTCGTCGCGCACCTCGCCGGTCCATGACGGCTCGACGGCGTTCCCCACACCCGCGGCCATGAGCTGCCCGATCACCTCTCGCGGATCTCCGGCGATCCCAACCTCGACGGGCCGGTTCCGGCCGATCTGCGTCGCCTCGACGTCCACCTGGATCACCCGTACGCCTTCACGGAAGGGCGTTCGACCGAACCCCAGGCGATAGTCCCAGTCGACGCCGAGCGCGAGGATCACGTCGGCCTTCCCCAGCGCGTAAGCCCGGGCCGCCGAGAAGAACGACGGATGCCGTGGGGAAAGGCATCCGCGAGCGAGGGAATTCAGGAACAAGGGCGCCTTCAGCGCGTCCGCGAGCGCCGCCAGCGCTTCGTGCCCGCCCGACCATCGAACGCCCGACCCGGCGAGGATCACCGGATGCTCGGCCTCGCCGATCAACCGGGCCGCGCGATCAACCTGTTCGGGGTCTCCCAGCGCCCTCGCGTCGCCTCGAGACCCTTCGAGAACCTCAACGCCAGGGGGCCATTCCCCGGCCAGGACATCTACGGGAACGTCCAGGAACGCCGGACCCTTCCGACCGGACGTCGCGTGGCGGATCGCCTCGGCGACGGATCCGGCGATGCGCCGTGTCTCCCAGCACGTCCCGGCCCATTTGGCCACGGTTCGGACCAGCGTCACTTGGTCCATCTCCTGGAACGAGCCCATCCCGAGCTCGGCGAGAGGGCTCTTCCCACCGATGACGAGGAGCGGAGCGTTCGCGTGGAACGCGTTGGCCATCGCAGTGACCGCGCCGGTCACTCCGGGGCCGGCCGTGACGGCCGCCACCCCGGGATCGCCCGTAACTCGGGCCCAGCCGTCTGCGGCGTGAACGGCGGCCTGCTCGTGCCTGAAGTCCACGATGCGGATCCCCTCGGCAACCGAACCGTCGTACAGGGGAGCGAGGTGCCCTCCGGACAGGGTGAACAGGTGCCGCACGCCTTCGGCTTTGAGAGCGGCGGCGAGCATGTTGCCTCCGTGCCGGGACCGCTTCATCTCATTCTTCGGAGCGGGCCCGCCGCTCCCTCTGCTGCCCCTCGTTTCCCCGCTTGAAGTTCCCCGTGACCCTGGCCATCTGCAGCTGGGCCGCCGACGGGGAGGCCATCGAGATTCGATCGAGGAAGCGGGTCGCGCTCGACCCGGTGATGACTTTCACCGTCCGCCTTCGCCATGAGATCGCAACGGAGCCATCCTTCCTCACTCCGTAGTTGAACTCCATCTTCTCCACGCATCCATGCTGCCATAGCTGGTTACCGGCGAGGAACGATACAGTGGCCGTCATGCGTCGAAGCAGATGGGGCAAGGACGTGAAGATCGCCGGACCATCCCGGGCCAGAGCGGACTGGCGCTCCTACGATCACGTGGCCGACATCTATGACCGCGTGCGCACCGAGTTCCACGGGCGGCCGGCGGCCGACCTCCTCGGTGCGATGGCCCCTCCAGCGGGCGGCCGGATCCTCGACGTGGGTACCGGCACGGGAGCCGCCGCGCTGGCGGCGATCGAGGCGGTGGGGGCAGAGGGTCTGGTCGTCGGGCTCGATCCTTCCCTGGAGATGCTCAGCCGGGCCCGAGACCGTGGCGTCGGACGCCTGGTGGCCGGCCAGGCAGTCGATCTCCCGTTTCGGAACGAAGCGTTCGACGCCGTGATTGCCAGCTTCGTCATCTTCTTCTTCACCAGGTACGAGACCGCGTTGTTCGACATGGTGAGGGTGGTGCGTCCCGGTGGGAATGTGGGGGTGACCACCTGGGGGGGAACCGAGGACGAGTTCCGTCGCACGTGGCGTGAGGTGGCCGAGTCATTCGTGGGGAAGGACCTCCTGAAGGACGCGATCCGCCGAGCGTCGCCGTGGGAGGAACGCTTCTCTGACCCGCAGCGGCTCCAGGAGAGCCTTCGAGAGGCCGGCCTTCGTCAGGTGGACGTGCAAAAGCGCGATTACCGGTTCACGTGGAGCGTTAACGACTACCTGGCCGGGC
Source organism: Actinomycetota bacterium (assembly GCA_035697085.1). Classification (GTDB taxonomy): domain Bacteria; phylum Actinomycetota; class UBA4738; order UBA4738; family CALAEC01; genus DASQUW01. The sequence continues at coordinate 23,966 of DASSDP010000106.1, read as the reverse complement.
GTGAGACCAGCGCCGCCGGCCGGTTTCTCCGCGACATCCTGGGAGAGGACTCGTGGCAACGGTTCCGCAAGCGCGTGGCCGAAGAGTTCAGGGGCCGCTTCTCCGACCCCATCGGTGACACCAGCGACGTCCTGCTCGCGGTCGGAACCAAGCCCTGACACAAAAGGAGCGCTCCCGAAGGAGCGCCCCCGAATGCGCGAACGAAACTCAGGCGAAGAACTCGTCGACGGCGTGCTGGTCCATCGCATGGAACCAGGACTCCGCGAGCTTCCCGTCGCGGATGTGAACGACGTGGACACCCGGGTCGTCCAGCGTCTTCCCGTTCCTCTGGGCCGTCGTGCGCACGAGCGCCACGGCATGCTCATCGTTGGCAAAGAGATCATGAAGCTCGAGCTTGAGTGTTCCTCCGGTGGCCTCCACCTGCCTGCCGAACAGGCCCAGGACCTCTCCCCAGCCCTTGTAGTCGCCGGCGAACGGACCCCGTCCGGCTACGTGCCACACGATGTCGTCGGAGAAGTGATCCTTGAGCGTCTCCATGTCTCCTTTCTGGAACGCTTCGAATCCCCGACGGTAGAGCTCCTCGTTCGGGTGCGCCATGCTCCCTCCTCTCCTCGAGCTACTTCTTGGAACGAACGGTCTTGCGGCTCTTCTTCGCTGCCTGGCTTTCCACGAACCTGATGAACGTCCTCGCCGGGCTGCCGGTGGCACCCTTCGGCCAGTAGTCACCGGGGCTCTCCGCCCACGCCGTCCCGGCGATATCCATGTGCGCCCACGGAACGTCGCCCACGAACTTCTCCAGGAACAGCGCAGCGTGGATCGCCCCGCCCCATCGGGTTCCGATGTTCTTCACGTCGGCGATCCCCGACTCGATGTGTCGTCGGTAGCTCTTCCAGAGTGGCAGCTCCCACCCCGGCTCCCCCGCCTCCTCGCCGGCCGCAAGGACGTCCTTGATGAGGTCCTCGTCGTTGCCCAGAACTCCCCAGATGTCTTCACCAAGAGCGATCATGCAGGAGCCGGTCAGCGTGGCGGTATCGACGATGACCCGCGGCTTCTGCTCCGCGAGATACGAGAGCGCGTCGGCGAGGATGAGCCGTCCCTCCGCATCGGTGTTGAGAACCTCCGATGTCGTCCCTCCCCGATGGCGAAGGACGTCCCCGGGGCGGATGGCGGTGCCCCCGGGCATGTTCTCGGCGCTGGGGATGGCCGCGATGACGTTCACCTTCGGCTTCAGCTTCGCGATCGCCCTCATCGCCGCAATCACCGAAGCCGCTCCGGCCATGTCGGCCTTCATCCACTCCATGTCCTTGGCGTCCTTGATGGAGAGGCCACCGGAATCAAACGTGATGCCCTTCCCCGTGAGCGCAACGGGCGGCCCCGAACCGCCCTGATACTTGAGCTCGATCAGCCGGGGTGGGTTCTCGCTCCCCTGCCCGACCCCGAGGATGCCGCCGAAGCCTCCCTTCTTCAGCTCGGCAGCCGTCCACACCTTGAACTGAAGGCCCACGTCCTTGGCCATCTTCCGGGCTTCTCCGGCCAGGAACTCGGGCGTGGCGTCCTGCGCGGGCGTGTTGACCATGTCCCGAGCCCAGGTCGTGGCTTCAGCGAAGATCTCTCCTCGCCGAATGGCCTCCTGCGCCGAACTCTTGTCCCACCGCGCAGGACCGAGGACGGACACGCTGTTCAGGCGAGAGCGGTCCCCGTCCCCGGAGGAATCGCCCTTGTACCGCTCGAACCGGTAGGAGCCGAGGAGCAATCCCTCCACGAATGCCTGGACGCCCTCCTCCCACGATCCCTTTGTGGCTTGAGGAAGCGTGGTGGCCACCTTCCGGTACCGATCCGCCCGAGCGGCGATCTTTCCCGTGGCCCGGCGAATCTTGTCCGGCCCTGCTTCGGCCGGTAGACCCAGGCCAACCAGCAGCGCGGTTCCGGCCGGCACCCGACCCATGGTGGGGACGGTAAGCGTGTCTCCGAGCTTCCCCTTGACACCGTTGTCGCGAAGGGTCGCCACCAGATCGGTGCCGAGGGCCTTCCCGACCTCCTTCAGCCCCGGCCCGGCTTCGGGTCCTTCGAAGAACGGTAGAACGAGTAGGTCGGTCTGCTGCTCGGCCGGCGACGTCGTCAGGTAGTCGAACTTGGGCACGCGCGCTCTCCCTCGTGTTGTCAGGGCCAGAGTCTACTGGCTTTGGCGCGATTCATTTCTCTCCCCTACGCTTCTAGAAGATGGAAACCGCCGACCTCACGGACTTCGTCCGCTTCTCTCCGGACGGGCCCATACGAGAGACGATCTTCGAGTCCGAGCACGTCTGGTGCCAGGTCATCTGCATGGACCGGAACCAGTCCCTGGGGCCGATCGGCGACCCTCGCGCCGATGGCGTCCTCACCGTGATCGCCGGGGAAGCCGTGGTCATGGTCGATCGGAGCCGAAAGCGGCTGAAACAGTGGGGGGCGGTCCTCGTTCCCGCCGCGTCGGAGTTGGTGTTGACCAATGCCTCGGCCGATCCGGCCGTGGTCCTGTTCGTTACGGCTCCCCCGCCCGCGTCGAGCGGCGGCCCGTAGCCAGGCCGAGCACCAGATACGCGCCGAAAGCGGCGACGAACGACAGGATGCTCGCCGGCGCGTTGCCTCCGAACAGTGGAGCGCCGGTGAGGTCCTTCACGATCTCGACCCATCCGGTCGGCCCGGTGGGTACGACCAGGTGGTACACGACGAACCCCAGGATCCATGCGGCGATGGCGTGGATCCGGAACCCTGCCGAGTATCGGTATCGACCGCGAGGGTCGAACAGCGCACCGGGTTCGTATCGCTGTCGCCGCAGCACGAAGTAGTCCGCGACGAACACCGCGAACAGTGGAATGAACACCGACCCGATCAGGAAGAGAAAGGACTCGTAGGCGAAGATCCCTTCCCCGGGCTGCCGGAAGAGCCACACCCCGATCGCCACGCCCGCGGCCGAAACCGCGACGATCATGGCCCGCTGACTGACACGGGGAGCCAGGTTCTGCGTCGAGACCGCTGCCGAGTAGATATCTGCGAAGGCCTCGTCGGTCTCGCCAACGAGGAGAGCGATCAACAGAAGGGTGCCCCCAGCGAGGTCGACGATCCCATCGGCGATCCCCGCCACCGATGGAGCCGGCGCGCCCGCCCCCAGGATGAGCAGCGCCCCCAACGCATAGAACCACACGTTGGCCAGCAGGTAGCCGGCGTAGGTTCCACCGGCGGACGACACGCCTCGGCGCGCGAACCGCGTGTAATCGGCCACCAGCGGGATCCACGAAACCGGCATCGCGATGACGAGGTCGACGGCGTTCCAGAAGGTCGGGAATCCGCCCGTTCCCGAGCGTGACCACAGCTCGCCGATGTCCGCCCGGGCAAACAGTCGGAACGTGATCCAGGCTGCCACGGCGGCGATCACCCACGCTCCGAATCGCTCCATCCATCGTCGAACCACCAGGACGGGCCCGCCCAGCGAGAGCAGAAGGCAGACGACTGCCGCAACACCAAGCCAGATGTGGAACGAGTCGACCCCGAACAGGGGGCCGGTGATGCGGCTGGCCACCAGGGCCATGGCCCAGAACTCGAACGCGGTCCACCCGACGAGTTGGGCGATGTTCAGCGCCGTCGGGAGGTAGGAACCGCGGATCCCCAAGGTGGGACGGAGCAGAACCATCCCGGGCACTCCCTCCCGGGCCCCGGCCATCCCCACGAGCGCCAGGGGCACACAGCCGATCAGTGAGCCAACGATGATGGCCAGGAAGGCCTCGCTGAAGCTGAGTGCGGGAACGAGGAGCGCCCCGGTGACGAGGACAAGGAGCCCGAGTCCGAGGTCGCCCCAGAGAACCGCAAAGTCCAGCCCCGAGAGGCGCCGGTGGTCCGGTGGAACGGGCTGTACCCCCCAGGAAGGAGCCTCCTCCTGGAGTACTCGTTCCAGTCGTCGCGTCACCGTGGCCACGGTTCCTCCAAACGAGAAACGCCACCGGGCCGGTGGCGTCCTCTTGCATCCCTCCGCCGGCATTGCCCGGATCAGGTTCGAAGGGTCGTCGGCTACCGAGCCGGCCTCTCAGCCCGGTGCCACCGGGCTCCCCTGCTGCGCGGCACTGTATGTCTCGCCGGGAGCTTCGGCAACCTCGGGCGCTGGCTACAATCGGCGGGCGGTGGGGCGAGACAGACCGGCAGTGGGTGAGGAGGCGTCGCTGGAGATCACGGTGACCGAGGAGATGCTGGTGAACCTGGAAGGACGCCGGATCCACCCGCTGTACGCCACCGCGTGGATGGTGCGCCACATGGAGGAGGCGGGCCGCAGGCTGATCGAACCGCACCTCCGCGCCGGGGAGGACGCCACCGGGTACGCGGTTTCCGTCGTCCACGAGCGTCCCGCCCGCCCCGGCGACCTGCTGACGGTTTCCGCTCGGGCCACGCGGGTCGACGAGCAGGAGTGCGAAGCGGAAGTCGAAGTGATCGGGCCCAGCGGACGGGTCGGTGTCGGAACGCTCGTACAGCGGTATATCGCGGAAGGACTGTTCGAGGAGGGCCGGTGACGATGGAGTACGAGCAGATCGCGGTGACGCAGGAGGGTTCGGTCGCATGGGTCACCCTCAATCGCCCGGACCGGCTGAACGCGCTGACCGCAACCATGAGCCACGAGCTCGAGGGTGCGTTCAGCGAAGCAGGTGACGACGACAGCGTGCGATGCATCGTGCTCACCGGTGAGGGCCGCGGATTCTGTGCTGGACAGGATCTGACCGAGTTCGAGGCCGCCTACAGCGCGGGTAAGCGCCCCGACATCGCTGAACACCTTCGGACGTCGTACCACCGGATGATCCCGGTCGTCGTTCATACGCCGAAACCGGTCATCGCCGCGATCAACGGCGTCGCGGCCGGAGCGGGACTCTCGCTCGCCCTGGCGTGTGATCTTCGAGTTGCCAGCGAGGACGCCAAGTTCACGCAGGCCTTCGTCAAGATCGGTCTGATCCCGGACTCGGGAGGGAGCTACCTGCTCTCTCGGGCGGTCGGTTATTCGAAGGCGTTGGAGCTGTCGATCACCGGGGATCTCATCGATGCGAAGACGGCCCTGGACGTTGGCTTGGTGAGCCAGGTTCTGCCTGCCGCATCGTTCCGAGACGAGGTGGCGGCCCTGGCGAACGGGCTGGCTTCGATGCCCACGCTTGCCATCGCGGCGACGAAGGAACTGCTCCAGCGATCCCTCAACCTCACGTTGGAGGAAGCCCTGAATCAGGAGGCTGTCGCGCAGGCGCGGATGGGCCAGACAAACGATCACGTCGAGGGCGTGAACGCCTTCGTGGAGAAGCGCCAGCCCCGATTCGAAGGACGCTAGGCGCCCAGGCTAATCGTCGTCGACCTGTCCCCTGATCTCTCCTCCCGGGAACTTGCTCGAGTGAACGTTTGCGTACACGACGCCCGCCTTGATCGCCCGAACGGTCTCGGCGAACTCGCCCGCGGCGATCCCCTGGGCCGCTGCTCCCGCGCCGATGTTGGCCGCGACGATCGTCCCGGTCACGGTTCCGGCATTCGGTCCCGGGCATGCCGGCTTGCCGTTGCCACCACACAGGAACGCGATGACGGCTCCGTTGACACCCTTCTGCCCCAGGTGGATGTGGGCCGCAGAGACGGCCCCTTCCAGCCCTGAGTACTGAAGCGTGAAAGAGATCACGCCGGTTGCCTCATTGATGTCTGCCTCGAACCGGCCGCTCGCGGCCGTCGAAACCGCAGGGACCTCGCTGAATCCGCGCAAACGCGCCTTGAAACCCTCGTCGTCGTCGTCATCATCGGCGACGGCAACGGCGAACGAGCCAGCGACGGCCACGAGCGCGGCGATCGCCACCATCGCGATGAATCGCCTCTTCATGTTTCCCCCTTCCTTCCGTCGGACGTCCGGACGCTCTTAATACGGTACCCACCGAAATCTCGGATTCAGGGCACCGAACCAAAATACGGCGTACGTCGTATTACCTCCAGCGAACGCGGTCACGTAACCGCCGCCTATCGGGTCGGGAAGGAGGTGGTACCTCCGGCACATCTGACGGATCCGGATTCGACTTCGGGTGTGGACCTGGTGTCGACAGAGCGAGGAGGTATGGGATGAAGAAGGGAACCGTGATCACACTTCTGGGGGCCATCGGGCTGCTGGCGCTGCTTGCGGTGCCCACGCTGGCCACCGAGGGAGGGAACCTGAAGGCCAACCTTACCGGGTACGAAGAGGTCCCGGCCATCTCCACGTCAGGAAGCGGGGAATTCCAGGCGAAGGTCACCACCGATGGAGCAGCGATCAACTACGTGCTGAGCTATTCGGGCCTTCAGAACGCCTTCGCCGCCCACATCCACTTTGGGCAGAAGGCCGTGAACGGAGGCGTCTCAGTTTTCCTGTGCGGTGGGGGAGACAAGCCGGCCTGCCCGACAAGTGAGGGGACAGTCACCGGAACGATCGACGCGGACGACGTCATCGGCCCAGCGGGACAGGGGATCGCCCCTGGGGAACTCGGTGAATTGATCGCCGCGTTGCGGGCAGGGGTCACTTACGCCAACGTGCACACCAACGACAATGTGGCTCCGCCGAACACCGGACCGGGCGATTTCCCCGGCGGAGAGATCCGAGGGCAGATCGGCTAGTTCCAACCGGACGCGCAACGGCCCCCGAGACAGTGTCCCGGGGGCCGATGCGTTCTGGTCTCTCAGGCGGCGTACTTCTCGAAGTGCCCGAGGACCTCCACCCACCCCTGGTCGTACTCGCCGAATGCCTTCTCGGCCTGGTCACCAAGGCGCTCGAATCCGCGATGCTCGAGGTCGACCCGAGTCATTTCACCTTCTTGTGTGAATCGCACCTCCACCTCAGTGAGTTGCTCGCCGTCGTGGGGCCAAGTGAAGACGACACGGCTCGGCGGCTCGTAGGTCAGGACGTTTCCGTAGAGGTACTCGTTCCCGTCCGAGAACCGCTCGTACAGGCGGCCTCCCTCTCTGCCCTCCATGAACATGTCCTTGGCCAAGTCACCCCCGAAGGAGAACCCCTTTTCCAGCGGCCACCATTTCCCGATCTCATCGGTGAACGCGGCAAAAGCTCGCTCGGCCGGAACGTTCACCGTCACCGACTTTTTCACGATCATCCCTCCACCTCCTTCTCGACGTGCCGGCGAAACGCCTCCAGAGCCGTATCCCAGAGCCGGCCGGATTCCTCCATCCACCTTCGAGCCTCCGAGATCCCCCCCGGCCGAAGGCGGTAGACCTGCGTCCGACCAACCTTCTCCACCTGGACCAGTCCTGCCTCGAGCAGCACCCGAAGATGCTTCGATACAGCCGGTCGGCTTACGGGGAACAACGATGCAACTTCGCCCGCGCGCATAGGACGGGACCCGAGGAACCCGACCACCTTCCGTCGCGTGGGATCTGCGAGCGCAGCGAACGCCAGATCGACACTCATTCCAGGGGTTAAGCGTAACCAGATGGTTACGCTTCTGTCAACCTCCGGATGGCTGCTTTGCCTTGAAGCCCTCGAAGGGATTGCGGCAGGACCGGCAGAAATGCACTGAGCGGCAGGGCGTTGGGCCGAACGCCGACTCGGTGACCGTATCCGCCGAGCCACAGTAAGGGCATGCCACGCCCGAACCTGTAAGCAAAGGGATCGCAACGGGCCCCTCAGTCTCCCAGTGAGGCGAGATGCCGAACGACCGCAGCGCTTCCTTCCCGCGCTCGGTGATGCGGTCCGTCGTCCACGGAGGGTCGTACACGAACCTCACCCGGACCTCTCGCTCTTCCGCCACGGTTCGGACGGCCTTCTTCACTTCCTCGCCGATGATGTCCTTGGCCGGGCATCCGATGAACGTGGGCAGGAGATCCACGTCGATGTGATCCGTCGTTGCATCCACCCGCTCCACCATGCCGAGATCAACGATGGAGCACGCCGGGATCTCCGGGTCGGGGACAGCGGCGAGAGCCTCTCGGACGCGACCCTCGAGGACTCCCATATCGGTCTTCACCACGACGCTCCCGGCACCTGGCGGTACAGGCCCGTCATCTCCTCCCACAGAGGAGTGAAGTCCTCCGTATGCCGGCCCTGGCGACCCCCCGCACCCGCGAACTCGCCGACATGGACCCATCGACCTTCACGACGCTCGATCCCGGGGACGGCCAGGGTTGGCGTGCTCTCCTCCTCGAGAGCTCCCGACGACGTGGGGACGAGCTCCCCGACCTGAGCAGCATGCTCGGTGAGCACCCAGTCCAGAGACACGGACTCGAGGTCGAGGCCCACCCGTTCCAGCCACTCCCCCAGGAGGTCCTCGCTACTCCGCGTGATGACGCCGTCGTCGAGCAGCGCCTCTTCTCCCGGCAGCGTTTCGAACAGGGCCATCGCCTCCGGCAGCGCTTGGGACAGGCCGTCCGCCAGGTGCTCCCTCGCCTGAACCGGTCCCTCGGCCAATCGGCGAAACCAAAGCCGACCGTGCTCCAGGTGATACCGCTCCTCCAGTTGAATCGTCCGGACCGCGTCGGCCAGATCCTTGAACGAGGAGCCGGCGAGCGCGGCCAACCGCCCCTCGTCCGCGCTGTCGTACAGGTACTGACGGGCCACCGTGAAGCCCCAATCGCCGTTGGGGCGCTCGCAAAGAACCGCGTTTCGATACTCGGGCGGCTTTCGGCCGAGAGCCAGCGCGTCCGGGTCCTCCCCGGTGAGTTCGCTGGCGATCTCGTAGAGCAACCGGGCGTGGGCCATCTCGTCCTGTGCGATCGACGAGAACGCCAGATCCTCTTCGATGTACGGGGCCCATCCCGTCCATTCCGAATGGCGATGGCCGATCACGAGCTCGTCGTCGGCGAGTGCCAGGAGCAGGATCAGGCGGGGATCCTCAGCCATGGGCCGCCTCCTCCTGATCGTGTCGCGGGCCCGGCCGGTCTCCCTCGATCACCATGCCCCGGGACGCCATCTCTCGATGGACCCGCTTCAGCTTCGCACCGACGCCGACGTATCCCTCCGACCGTCGATACGCACGATCGATGACTCCGCCGATGCCGGTGGCGTCGGGACACGGGTGGATCTCCTTTTCGCCGCGACGACGGAGCGCGTACTCTCGCGCCTCGCCGTGCCGGAAATGCGTCTCCCGGGTGAGGAGCATGGCCATCTCGAGGTCGGGTGCGTTCACCGCGCCCACGGTCTGCCACTCCTCCTTCGGGCGCCGCCTCGAGAGCACGTCCCAGACGAGCATCAGGATGCTGCCGACGATGGAGCGCGCTCGAGAGTCTCCCGGACCCAGGCGTGGTGGTCCCAGATCGACTTCCGTCGGGACAGCCGGTCCTTGGTCCTTGGCCCGTTGCCCCGGACCACCTGCCAGAACTCGTCCCAGTTGGGATCCCCCCAGATCCACTCGCCGCGTTCCTGGTCGAAGCGGAGATCGGGGTCGGGGACCGAGATGCCGATGTCCCACAGCTTGGGGACGTAGGTGGTGAAGAACTCCTGCCGAAGATCCTCGTTCGATCGGGTCTTGATCCCCCAGTACAGGAGGATGTCCTTGTCGGGCTTCGACGGCGGGCCGAAGAAGTGCATGATGGGCCGCCACCACCGGTTCACCGCGTCCTGGAACATCTCTCGCTGCTCCGGAGCGCCGGAGACGAGCTCGAGCGTGAGGTCCTCTCCATGCCGAAGGTGCACCGACTCCTCGGCGCAGATCCGCCGCATGGCCCGGATGTACGGGCCGTAGGAGGAATCCAGCAACGCCTTCTGGGTGACGAGCGCGGCTCCGTCGATGAGCCAGCCGATCACCGCGACGTCGCCCCAGGTCTCCGCGGGATAGTGGAAGACGTTGTGGAACTTGGTCCGCCCGTTGACCAGGTCGTCGAACATCTGCGTCCTGCTCTTGCCGAGGTCCTCGGCGACCCGGTACAGGATCTGGGCGTGGCCCGCCTCGTCCTGCACCTTCGCGGTCAGCGAGAGCTTCCGCCGGAGGCTGGGCGCTCGAGGCACCCACTCCCGCTCCGGCAGGCATCCCATGACCTCCGAGTTGGCGTGCATCTCGATGAACTTGAGCGTGGCCTGCCGGAATTCGTCGGGCATCCAGTCGCCGGCCTCGATCTTCTCGCCCGCATCGATCCGGGCCTTGAACTCCGTCGTTCGCTCCTCGTACGTCATGATCGCTCCCCCCGTCTCCTCGACGTCTTTCCCTACCCGTTGCCACCCAGGCCCGTAAGAAGGAGCTCCGAGTATCGATCGGCGATCTCCTCGGGACCGAGCGGTCCGCGCGGGTCGTACCAGACGTAGGTCCAGTTCGCCGCGGAGAGCACCAGAAGTCTGGCCAACTTGGGATCCGCGGGAGCCACGTCCTGGATGATCTCGTCCCAAAGCTCTTCGTACCGGCGGCGCAGCCTCCTGATCTCCGCCCGCCGCCCGCCTCGAAGGGCCCGCCACTCATGGAGAAAGACCCGAGCTCCCTCCAGATCACGGGCAACCACTTCGATGTGGGCACGCATCGCTGCGCGCAGCTTCTCATCGGGAGGAGCGGGCCGGGCCCGCAACGCCTCCATCCCCCCGAGGAACTGCCGGGCAGCCTCGATCACGATCTGGTACAGGATCTCTTCCTTGCCGGAGAAGTGGGCGTAGAGGCTTCCCGGCAGGAGTCCCGTGACCTCGCCGAGGTCACGCATCGTGGTCGCGTGGTAACCGCGCTGGCTGAAAAGCTGGGCGGCTTTCTCCAGGATCTGATCCCTTCGCGCGGCGCCCAGGGCGGTGAGTGTCTTCACGGCAGGCTGTTACGCTACCAAACAAACGCTCATTTGGTCAACGGAGCGCCCTGCAGGAGGAGGCGGGCCGTTAGCCCGGCCGAGGCCCCCCAAGTCGCGGAGTATCATGGCTGCCCGGCCCGCACCGGCGCCATCGTTCCAGGGAGGAGTCCACGATGACCGATCTGAACCAACTCGTGATCGACGGCCAGCTCTCCGATTCCGCCTCGGGGGAGACCTTCGAGAGCATCGATCCGTCCACCGGACAGGCGTTCGCCCGGGTGGCGAAGGCCGGAGCCGAGGACGTGAAGCGTGCCACCACGGCCGCCCGGAAGGCCTTCGACGAGGGACCCTGGCCCAGGATGCGGGGGCGGGACCGAGCCAAGGCGCTTCTCGCGGTGGCCGACGGCATCAAGAAGCATGCGCCGGATCTCGCGGAGCTCGAGTCCCGGGATTCCGGTGGAACCATCCGCAAGGCCCAGAACGCGGACATCGGCATGGCCATCTCGACGTTCCGGTTCTACGCGGAGCTCGCGTCCAAGGAGGACGACGAGGAGGCCCTGCTCCCCCGATCGCCGATGTCCTACAACTACCTGCGCCGGGAACCCATCGGGGTGTGCGCCGCGATCACTCCGTGGAACGCTCCCCTGCAGATGGCGTCGTGGAAGATCGCGCCGGCCATCGCGGCCGGCAACACGATGATCCTGAAGCCCGCCTCGTTCACCCCGCTGACCTCCATCGAGGTGGGAAAGATCTGCCTCGAGGCCGGCATCCCCGAGGGCGTGGTCAACGTTCTCCCCGGGCCCGGCGCCGCCGCCGGTGAGGCGCTCGTGGCATCCCCCCTCGTGGACAAGGTCGCCTTCACCGGGTCCACCGAGGTCGGCATGCGGATTATGCAGATCGCATCGGGAACGGTGAAGAAGGTCACGCTGGAACTGGGCGGGAAATCCCCGTCGATCGTGCTCGACGACGCAGACCTCGACTACGCCGTAGACGGCGCCCTGTGGGGCGTGTTCTTCCACCAGGGACAGATCTGCTCGGCAGGCACGCGCCTGTTCCTGCACCGGGGCATCCACGACGATTTCTTCAGCGCCCTGGTGAAGCGGGCCGAGGAGCTGAAGGTCGGTCCGGCGCTCGATCCCGGATCCGATCAGGGCCCGCTCGTGGCTAACACCCAGCTGGAGACGGTGGAACGGTACGTGGAGATCGGCCGGGCGGAAGGCGCTGAGGTGGCTGCGGGCGGCGAGCGAGCCACGGTCCCCGGGCATCAGGGAGGCTTCTACTACCGGCCGACGATCCTCGGCGGCGTGAACAACTCGATGCGAGTCGCTCAGGAGGAGATCTTTGGCCCCGTTCTCGCGGTGATCGCCTTCGAGGACGACGACGACGCCATCCGTCTGGCGAACGAGTCCATCTACGGCCTCGCGGGAGCGGTGTGGTCGCGGAACGTTCCTCGAGCCTTGCAGGTGGCCGAGCGCCTCCGGACGGGGACCGTCTGGATCAACGACTACCACATGATCAATCCCCGCTATCCATTCGGCGGCTACAAGCAGTCGGGGGTCGGACGCGAGCACGGGATGCTCGGCTACAACGAATATCGCGAGGCGAAGCACATCCACGTGGACCTGGCCGGGGGCCGGGATCGGCACCCCTGGTGGAACACGGTGCTCGGCTAGCGTTCCGTCCGCGAAGGAGTCAGCGACCGGTCCCCGTTTTCCTGGGGTCGCGCCCCGTTTGCCGACGCGAAGGCCAGACGCTTTCGGGCGGGGCGTTCTCCCGGTACGCGCCCCAAGAACGCGATGCACAGCAGGGCGGTCACAGCGAGGATGGCACCGGAGAGCGCGAAGGCCCCCCGGATCCCGAGCAGGCTCGCCACGGCGCTGGACAGAACGAGGCCCAGCACCGCGCAACCGTTCATGACGGACTCCGTGGCCGCCATGATCCTGCCCCGGAGATCATCCGGGACACGCTGCTGCAACAGCGTCTCGAATGCGACCGATCCGATTCCGTTGGCCATGCCCGAGAACACCCACAGAAGCAGGACCGGTGGCACGTCGGTGGCTCTCGATGCGATCAGCACGACGATCCCCAGGATGGCGATCATCATTCCCAGTAGCCGCTCCAGAGCCCATCGGCGGGCCGCGGCCGGGGCGGCCACCGAGCCGAGGAGCATCCCGAGACCCCAGGCTCCCCCGATCAGCCCCAAGCTCGCGGGGCCGCCGCCGAGCGTGTCGACCACGAAGATCGGTTCGAGCGGGGTCCGGATGGTCGAAGCGAACATGACCAGTCCGATGACACCAAGCGCCACGCGCACCAACGGGCTGCCGATCGCGTAGCGAACACCCTCGGCCAGGGCCCGGATGGGCCGACGCTGGGACTCCGTTGGAACTCGCTTCGGCAGCCGGACTCCACTGAGGAATGCGGCCGACAAGAGGAACGTCAACCCGTTCACGGCGAAGGCCGGTTTCGCTCCCAGCTGCGCAACGAGCAGCCCGCCGATGACAGGACCGGCCATCACGGCGAAGTTGTACGTCGCCTCCATAAGCGCGTTGGCCGCCACGAGGTGTTGCTTGGGCACCAGGTTCGGCAGCGAGGCCCCCAGGCTCGGTCTGAACACCGACCCCAAGAGCCCCAGCGCCGCGGCTACACCGTAGAGATGAGGGAACCCCGGTTGATCGGAGAAGAGCAGCGAGCCCACCGCCACCCCGCGAAGGACGTCCGCCCCGATCATCAGCTTCTTCCTCGAGAACCTGTCGATGAGCGGCCCCACGAGCACTCCGGCGACGGCGGCGGGGCCCACCTGGGCGATCAGGAGCAGGGAGAAGTGGTGAGGGCTGCCCCCGCGACGGGCGAGGCTTGCGGCCACGGCCAGGGCGTAGACCCAGTCCCCCATGTTCGACACCGCCTGGGCCCCCCAGGCCCACATGAACCCCGGGTGGCTGCGAAGCGCCGCGAACTGGCCTTTCCCCGAAGGAAACAGTCGCGAATCGCACAGTCTGTGGAGGGCGATGATGGCGCCGAGGGCGATGCACAGGTCCCCGATGCTGAAAACGTTGTGCAACGGCCAGCCCTCGGGGATGGCGAAGATGTCCCCGAGGAACGCCAGGTTTGGATCGGCCACGACGCCCGAGTTTGTGAACTCGCCGGGGTTGACCGAACGACCCGCGGCAGCTAGAGCGGACGCCGACGCCGGCATGATCCCGTTGTTGGCGGCGATGGCGGCGAGGTTAGCCGCACCGCCGAGGGCGATCAGCCAGATCCCCGGAACTCGCCAGTTCGCGAACACGAAGTACCCGGCCAGCAGATACGAGAACATGTGCGCGCCGCTGTGGAGCCCGGGCGACCCCTCCGGGAGCACGGAGATGATCACGACCTGGGTCACGAGAGCCGCCGCAAGCGCCCAGAACCTACGGAATCGCAGGTCGGCTAGCTTCGAAAGTCGACCGCCGGCAAGCGGAACGGTGAGGACGGCCAAACCAGTGAACGCGATGAGCAGCATCGCCCCTCCGCGGCGATCGGGTCCTCGCTGATATCGGCATGCCTCGGGGGCGCCTTGAGTTGAACTATTTTCGAAGTAGCCCTAAAGCCCTAGTGCATCCCGCCCGATACAAGTCGGCGATGGTCCTCCGGACGGGGGATCACCGGAAGCGCGAGGGGAGGTGCAGGATGAAGGGCCGTCTTTACAGACTCGGTGTTTCGGTTTTCACGCTGGCCATGCTGGTCGCAGTTCTCGGAGCTCCTCAGAAGTGGGGCTAACCGATCGCTGAATGTGAAGGCGCCCCGGCAAGTTGCCGGGGCGCCAGCGTTTCCGCTCCCTTTCGAGGCCCGAACGCCCGACCCCTTCCAAGCGCCCTAGCCAATTCTCCTTAGACCTAAAGTCCTACGCCGTCTGGTCCGATAACACCAACGACGAGTCCCCCATCCGGGGGCCTGCAGTGAAGGAGGTTGGAAGATGAAGGCACGCCTTTTCAGGCTCGGTGTGGCAGTCTTCACCCTCACGATGCTGGTCGCGGTCCTCGGCGCCCAGCAAAAGTGGGGCTAAGACCCAGCTAACCGGATAGGGCGCCTCGGGTAAAGGTCCGGGGCGCCCTTCCGATTGCTTAAGACGAGGACTCGTATGCGGTTTCTCGGAATCCGCCCGATCAACTGGTACGTGGCCGCCGTCTTGGGCGCCGGCCTCTCGCTGCTCGTCAGCCTTGGCGTCACCGGAGAGATCGCCCACATCCCCTACCTGTCCCCCGAGTTCTGGTTGTTCGCCGTGCTTCTGATCATCGGCGAGCTGTGGCCGGTGAAGATCCCTCGGCGCGACGAGGACGAAGAGATCACCACATCCGGCACGTTCGCGTACGCACTCATGATCAGTTTCGGATTGCCGGCAGCCGTCCTGGTCCATGCCACCGCGACGCTGATCGCCGACCTCATCAGGCGCAAGGAATGGTGGAAGGCGGGGTTCAACGCAGGGACCTACGCACTCGCTGTTGCCGCGGCCGGTTCCGCTGTGAACCTCCTGACCGACATCCCCAGGCCCGGTGCGCCGCCCGCCTTCCTGTCCATCGACCTGCCCGCCATCCTCGTCGGGGCGCTCGTGTTCCTGGTCGTGAACCACACCCTCACCAGGACCGCCATCGCCCTGGCCCAGGACCTCAACGTCGTTCCTTCGATCTTCAGCGAGTTCAGATTCCACGCCTCCATCACGTTCGTGATGCTGGCGCTCTCTCCGATCGTTGTCGTCTCCGCCGAGCGAAGCCTCTTCCTGGTTCCCCTCCTGGCCCTGCCGATGGTTGGGGCCTACCGATTCACCAGCGTCTGGCTGGAGAAGCAGTACAAGGAACATCAGGCGATGCACGACGCGCTCACCGCTCTTCCCAACCGCCGCCTGTACCAGGACCGGATCCGGCAGGCCCTTCTCGGTGGACGTCGGGGCAGTCAACCCGTAGGTGTGCTCATCATCGACCTCGACCGCTTCAAGGACATCAACGACACGCTCGGCCATCACATTGGGGACCTGCTCCTGCAGATGATCGGGCCCCGGCTGCAGGCGCTCCTTCGCGAGAGCGACACGATCGCTCGCCTCGGTGGTGACGAGTTCGCGGTGCTCCTGCCGAACGTCGTGGACGCCGCGGGGGCCGTCAGCGTCGCCGACAAGATCCTGAAGGCGCTCGAGGAACCGTTCGTCATCGAGGGCCTGGACCTCGACATCGACGCCAGCATCGGGATCGCCTTGTATCCGGAACACGGCGAGGACGTGAACACGCTCATGCAGCGTGCCGACGTGGCCATGTACCTGGCCAAGGAAGCGCACACCGGCTACGAGCTGTACACGATCGAACGCGATCGCCACAGCGCCAAGCGTCTGGCTCTCCTCGGCGAGCTCAGGAAGGCCATCGAGGACGGCCAGTTCGTGCTCCATTACCAGCCGATGGCGGACATGCAGAGCGGGAGCATTGGGGGCGTGGAGGCGCTGGTGCGCTGGCAGCACCCTCGGCACGGGCTGATGATGCCCGACGAGTTCATCCCGCTGGCGGAGCACACGGGGCTCATCAAGCCGCTCACCCGTTTCGTGCTGAACCAGGCCCTCCGCCAGTGCAGGACCTGGCACCAGGCCGGACTGGAGCTCTCGGTGGCCGTGAACCTTTCGGTGCGAAGCCTCCAGGATGAAGAGTTCCCCGAAGAGGTCGCTCGACTGCTCGAGGAGCACGAGGTCGACCCATCGTGGTTGGAGCTGGAGATCACCGAAAGCGCCATCGTGGTCGATCCGATCCGCGCCCTCGGAGTCCTCGGACGGCTCGGGGTGATGGGGGTGGGACTCTCGCTGGATGATTTCGGGACCGGCTACTCATCGCTCGCGTACCTGAAGCGGCTCCCGGTGCGGGAGATCAAGATCGACAAGTCCTTCATCATCAACATGGCCCTGGACGACAACGACGCGGTGATCGTGCGATCCACCATCGAGCTGGCCCGGAACCTGGGGCTCCAGGTCGTCGCCGAAGGGGTGGAGACTCAGGAGATGTGGAGTCTGCTGGCAGACCTCGGGTGCGACCTGGCTCAGGGGTACTACCTGAGCAGGCCGATCCCTGCCGAGGACCTCACGAGCTGGCTCGCCGGCTCCGGCCGGCTCGTGGCGCTGCCGCCCACGGTCGACACCGACGCCAACACCACTCACTGACCCCCGGCCATGCGAGCCCGCCGGAGCGTCTCCGGCATCCCGAGAGCCAGAATGAGAGCGGCCGCGACGGGCACCGCTGTAACGACGAACGCGGAAGCGAAGCCCGCCGTGTCGGCGACCACACCACCGATGAGCGGACCGAGCACAAAGCCCACGTCGCCGGCGAACCGGTAGGCCCCGACCGCCGTCCCCGAGGCCGCTTTGGGGGCGACATCGGCCACCACCGCGGCTGGAACAACCGCGGCGAACCCCGTGGCCACGCCGAGGGCGACCATCACGGCGATCAAACTCAGCGCCGAATCCGCCCATCCCATGAGAGCGGTGGCCACCGTGAGCGTGGCCAGGGCCGGGATCAGGACGATCCTCCGGCCGCGCGAATCCGCCAGTGCACCCGCCCTCCACATCATCACGAATTGAGCGACCGAAGCGACCCCTAGAACCGCGCCGATCCCTGCCTCGGAAAGGCCGAGTCGCTCCTCGGCGAAGAGCGGAGCGAGCGTCATCCGGACGGATCCCAGCACCCAGAAGAGCGCCGCGTTCGCGGCAAGCGCCGCAACGAATGCCCTGTCGGACAACATGCCCCGGATGCGCCCCCACGCGGTGGGCAATCGCGTCTCCGATTCGGCCAGCACCTCAGCAGCCGAAACCTCGTCCGGACCCCCCACGCGAGCCGGTCGATCGGTGAGCTTCGCGAGCGTCAGCCCCGCGCAGATGAAGCAGCTCGCCGCGTAGAACCACAGGGGGGCGGCCAGCCCGAGGACTTCGGCGATGGCGCCGCCGAGCGGCTGTCCCAACACCGTGCCCAGGAGAAACGAGGAATAGAAGAAGCTCATCGTCCGAGCCATCCGGTGCGGCGGGATCGCGCGCACCAGGTGATTCATGATCGCCGCGAACAGAAGAGACGAACCGGCGCCGCCAAGCGCCCGGAAGAACACCAGCGCCGTGAAGCTCGGAGCAACCGCCGAGAGGGCCGCCGACACACCGACGACGACCGCCCCCGTGGTCGCCGTGAATCGCTCTCCGACGCGATCGACCATCGGCCCGGCCACGAGATCGAACAGCAGGCGGGTCAGGCCGAAGGCCATCATCAGCACGCCCACTTCGGTGCGCCCCACGCCGAACGACCGAGCGTACAGCGGGAGCACCGGGACGATCAGTCCGTATCCGAGCATGATGACCAGCGTGACGCCGACGCCGACCCGGACGGCCGGCTCCGACATCACATCCCTGAAGGATCCCGTGGCAGGCTGAGTGCGCGAGGCAGGCTCCGCTTCGACTAGGAGATGCTGACGAGCACGTAGACTCGGAACCGCTTGAATCCGAGGGGCTCGAGAGGCCGGACGATGTCATCGACGAAGGGTTCCACCATGGCCGGGAGTGTATACGGGCCCGGAGAGCCCAAGAAAAAGCCAAGAGGGGGACTGCCCGCGAATCCCCCTCCTGGCACATGCAGCGCCCGAGCGCCCTCTCGTGACGCTGCTTCCCCTATTTTGTCGGCAGAAGGGCACCAAAAGTGAAGCCCATAAATGGTCATTTCCATCTGGCCTGGTATGACTAGTTCTTCCAGGGCGATCCGGTGCTCAACCCTTCTGACCTGTGCGATCGGGGATCTTCCGGCCCGGTGGGCAGAATCGGAAATAGTCAAAGACGGCGTCGTAGCCTGGGTGGGGGAGACCCTCACGTACGCCGGTCCTCGTAACGAATTCGAGGGTCGGATCGACGAGGTCCACGAGGGCCGCACCGTTATCCCGGGCTTCGTCGACTGCCACACACATCTCCCCTTCGTCGGGTGGCGTGCCGACGAGTACGAGGCTCGCCTCCGGGGCGTCTCGTATCGCGAACTGCACGGCGAGGGCGGGATCCGTCGGTCGGCACGAATGCTTCGCGACGCGACGGATGGAGAGGTCCTGGGATTCTGCCGACCCCTGCTGGCCGAGATGCTCGTTCACGGCACGACCACGCTGGAGCTGAAGACGGGGTACGGCCTCTCGGTCGAGGAAGAGCTGCGCCAGGCGCGACTGGCCCGGCAGCTCGCGTCGGAGATTCCCCAAACAGCGACGGTCACGCTGCTTGCGTGTCACGCGGTTCCCGAGGACATGACCCGCGAGGAGTGGGTCGAGACCGCATGCGCCGAGCTCATCCCCCGTGCTGCTTCTGAGCAACTGGTCGATGCGGTCGACGTGTACGTGGAAGACATCGCGTTCTCCGTTGACGACCTCCGACGGATCGCGACGGCAGCAGGTGAGGTCGGCCTTCCGGTTCGATGTCACGCGGATCAACTCGGTCGCTCGGGGGCGGCCGAGGCAGCAGTGGGCATCCGCGCCCGGAGCGCCGACCATCTCAACCATGTCAGTGACGAGGGCGTGCAGGCGCTGGCCGCGAACGACACGGTGGCGGTCCTTCTTCCCGCCTCCACCTTGATGCTCCGAGCCCACCCGGCGCCGGCCGGTGCGTTGCTCGAAGCCGGAGCGGCTGTTGCCGTGGCCACCGACTTCAACCCCGGGACCTCGCCGGTCCTGTCGATGCCCGAAGCCATCGCCCTTGCCTCCGCGGTCTATGGCCTTCCACCCGGCACGGCCCTGGTGGCGGCCACGGCCAACCCCGCCTGGGTGCTCGGACGTCACGATCAGATCGGGACGCTTGAGCCGGGGAAGCGCGCCGACCTCCTGGTTCTGGAGGACGATGGATTCGAGATGGTTCCGTACCGCCCCGGCCACAATCCCGTGAGGAGCGTATTCGTGGGCGGCAGGCGTGTTGCCGGTAATGAGTGATACGGTCGCTCGAATGTGCAGGCTGATCTCGCTGGTCGGATCGGTCCTTCTGCTTCTCACGGTCTCACCCCTGGGCGGCACCCCGGCGTCGGCGGCCGTTCGGAGAGCCTCGGTCATCAAGTGCAGGGCCTCGAACCAGACGTGCTGGCCGACCGCGTTCGCGTTCACTCCGGACGGAGGATCGATCTTCTACGTCGAGCGGTACACCGGCCAGATACGGCTGTTCGACCGCTCACCGAAGAAGGATCGGGTGTGGGCAAGGATCGGTGGCGTGGGCAAGAGCGGCGAGCAAGGACTGCTCGGCCTGGCCGTCGACCCCGACTGGCCCACCGAGGACTGGGTGTACCTGTACTACACGCGGCGGAGCCCGCTTCAGAATCGGATCGTTCGCCTCCGGAAGCGAAGCGACGGCTCGGTCCTGACCCAGCGACTCCTCTCGATCCCCGCGGCGCAGTTCCACAACGGCGGGCCGATTCACTTCGGACCGGACGGAATGCTGTACGCCGTGACCGGGGACGCGGGATCGCCCGGACGGGCCCAGGACCCGAACAGCCCCAGCGGGAAGGTCCTTCGGATGTCCAGGGCCGGCGATGTTCCCGGCGGGAACCCCTTCCCCGGAAGTCGGGCCTTCTCGATCGGGCATCGAAACTCATTCGGGTTCACCTTCGACCACAAGACCGGCAGGGTGTGGCAGACGGAGAACGGGCCGCAGTGCAACGACGAGTTGAACATGATCCGCGAAGGAAAGAACTATGGGTGGGGCCCGGCGTCCGGCTGCCCCAACACGAACCAGTCTGGAGCCGCTCCGGTCGCGCCCCGCCTCACGTTCAACCCCGTCATCGTCCCCACAGGGGCGGCGTTCTGCGACAACTGCAGCCTCGGGGCCAAGACCGAAGACACCCTCCTGTTCGGAAGCCACGGGGACGGGTGGATCCGCCGGCTCACGCTCACGGCCAATCGCCAGGGGATCGTGGCCCAGAGCTTCTTCTATCAGAACGCGTCGGGCATTCTTGCTGTGGAAGCTGCACCGGACGGCACCGTGTACTTCAGCGACGAGAACGGGATCTACCGCTTGACCCGAGGCTAGCGTCTCCGCGCTCCGCGTCGACGGCGGGTCGGCCAGTGACGGACAATGGACCCCAGACGACACGGGAAAGGGCGGAGTCATGAAGGTGATGGAGACGTTCCTGGACGCCATGGGGAACACCCCGCTGGTTCGTCTTCGCAAGGTCACCAGGGGCGTCCGTCCCACCATCCTGGCGAAGCTGGAGATGCTCAATCCGGGTGGGAGCGTCAAGGACCGGATCGGCCTGAGGATGATCGAATCCGCCGAGCGAGCCGGCGCCCTTCGACCCGGAGGGACGATCGTCGAGCCGACGTCGGGCAACACCGGTCACGGCCTGGCCATCGCTGCAGCGATCAAAGGATACCGGTGCATCTTCGTGATGCCCGACAAGATGAGCCAGGAGAAGGTGGCCCTTCTCCGGGCGTACGGTGCGGAGGTCATCATCACGCCCACAGCCGTCGCTCCGGAGTCACCGGAGTCCTACTACCGCGTGGCCGACCGCCTGACCGAGGAGATCCCCGGGGCGTTCCAGCCGAACCAGTACTTCAACCAGGAGAACCCCGCGGCGCACTACGAGACCACCGGCCCGGAGATATGGGAACAGACCGAGGGAAGGATCGATGTGCTGGTGCTGGGCATCGGGACCGGGGGCACCGTGACCGGTACCGGCCGGTACCTGAAGGAACGCAAACCGGATCTCAAGATCGTCGGGGCAGACCCCGAGGGTTCCCTCTTCTCGGGCGACGAGGCGCGCCCCTATCTCGTGGAGGGGATCGGGGAGGACTTCTGGCCGGAAACACTGGACCCCTCTCTCGTCGATCGGTACATCCGCGTAACCGACCGCGACTCGTTCATCACCGCCAGGGCGATCACCCGGCAGGAGGGCATCCTCGTGGGCGGGTCGTCGGGAACGGCCCTGTTCGCCGCGATCCAGGTTGCCAGGGACATGGATGAGAGCGCCACCTTCGTGGTGGTCTTCCCTGACACCGGCCGAAACTATCTGTCGAAGCTGTACTCCGACACGTGGATGCTGCAGTACGGCTTCATCGAACGGCCGGAGGCCGTGCGGGTCGAGGAAGTCCTCGACGCGAAGGCCGGCGAGCTTCCTCCGATCGTCTCGGTGGGAGCTCACGCGAAGGTACGCCAGGCCGTCGACGCACTCCAGGAGCACGGGATCTCACAGGCACCCGTGGCTCGCGACGAGTCCGGCGAGGTGAGCTCGCTGGTGGGCAGCATCCGGGAGCGGACGCTGCTCGACCGCATCTTCAGGGATCCCGACTCGTTGCAGGGCGACGTGGCCGAGGTCATGGGCCCTCCCCTTCCACTCGTGGAAACCAACGACCTGATCGAGGTGGCCTTCGAACGGCTCCAGACGGGCCCCGCCGTGGTGGTCACCAAGGACGGCCGGGCGCTCGGTGTCCTGACCCGCTCGGATCTCCTCGAGTTTCTGGCCCACCGAGAACGGGCCGGCAGCGCGGGGTCATAGGTGGCGTCCGGAGGCGATCCGATGAAGTTCGAGACCAGAGCCATCCACGTCGGGCAGGCTCCCGAGCCGGCCTACGGCGCCGTGACCGTCCCCATCTATCAGACGTCCACCTTCGCCCAGCAATCGGTGGGGACTCACAAGGGATACGAGTACTCCCGGACCGACAACCCCACGCGCACCGCCCTGCAGGAGTTACTGGCGTCGCTGGAGGGGGCCCAGCACGGCCTGGCGTTCTCCTCGGGAATGGGAGCGACGGCGACGCTCTTCTACCTCCTCCGTCCCGGCGACCACGTGGTGATCCCGGACGACGTGTACGGCGGCACGTATCGCCTCCTGGCCCAGGTGCTCGCGGACTGGGACGTGGCGTTCGACGCCGTCGACCTGACCGACCTCGACGCCGTTCGAAAGGCCATCCGAGAAGAAACCAGGATGCTGTGGGTCGAGACCCCCACCAACCCGCTGCTCAAGATCGTGGACATCGAGGCGCTGGCGACACTGGTCCACGAAGGGAACGCCCGAGTCGTCGTGGACAACACCTTCGCAACGCCGTATCTGCAGACTCCGCTCTCCCTGGGGGCCGACTTCGTGCTCCACTCAACGACCAAGTACCTGGGCGGGCACTCCGACGTGGTCGGTGGAGCACTGGCGCTGAACGACACCGAGGCCTACGAGCGATTGAAGTTCCTGCAGAACGCAGCCGGCGCGGTCCCCGGACCGTTCGACTGCTTCCTCGTACTACGAGGGGTGAAGACGCTGGCGGTTCGGATGGACGCTCACTGCAGGGGGGCCCGGGCGGTGGCCGAGTTCCTCAGGGGCCACTCGAACGTCCCGAGGGTGTACTTCCCCGGGCTGCCCGATCACCCGGGTCATGAGATCGCCCGTCGGCAGATGAAGGACTTCGGGGGGATGGTCTCGTTCGAGATGGGCACCGAGGAGGAGGCGCTGGAGGTAGCCGGGAGGACCCGGCTCTTTTTCCTCGGAGAGTCGCTCGGGGGCGTGGAATCCCTGATCGAGCACCCCGGTCGGATGACGCATGCGAGCGTTGCCGGCTCTCCCCTGGAGGTCCCCTCGACGTTGCTGCGACTGTCGGTGGGCATCGAACACCCGGACGACCTCATCGCCGATCTCGACCAGGCGCTCGCCGGCTTGGGACGATAGGGGCGTTCGCCTTACTTGGGTCGCTTCATGTAGGCAACGATTCCCTGCGGTCCCTGGAGGACCGTGACAAGGTCCCACCCATCCTCTCCCCAGTTGTTCAGGATCTCCTGGGTCGCGTGCTCGATCAGCGGAACCGTGGCGAATTCCCATTTCTGCATGCGTCACTCCTTCCCCTGAGCTGGGTCTCGTTCCCATCCGTGACGGCGCAGGATCTCCAGGAAGCCGTGGACGATTCGCCCCGTCGCTCCCCAGACAACGTGGCCGTCGACGTCGTAGACGAACATCGTTGGATGCAGGCCGCCGACGGCCTCGACCTCGCGCTCCACCTCGAACAGCCTCGATATCGGGAGCTCCAGGACCTCGGCGATCTCCACCGGACTCGGATCGATCAGCGGGCGCTCTCGGAGCCGGCCGACGAACGGGGCGATCACGTAGCCGCTCACCATGGTGTGGGTGGGAGGTAGTGCCCCCAGAACCTCAAACGCGTCGGGAGCGATGCCAAGCTCCTCCCGAGTCTCTCGGAGGGCCGTGGACAGAAGGTCGGGATCCTCCGGGTGGCGGGCGCCTCCGGGAAACGAGATCTCGCCCTTGTGGTCGCGAACGGTC
>DASSDP010000105.1:0-5549 GCA_035697085.1 Actinomycetota bacterium | reverse complement strand
GCCCTGAGGTCAGCCTTCCGGCCTGGCGTCTGAGATCAGATGGCTGACGATCTTCCAGCCGTCGTCGCCTCGCACGAGGACACGGAGGTGCGTCGTGTGCCTCGTTCCCATCGGCTCCCCGGTGCCGAGCAGTTGGCCGTGCCGCTCGACTCGCCCGTTTTCGCGAGGGCCACGTCTGCCCCGATGAAACGGATGTCCTGGCCGATAACGGTGTCATGTCCGGCCATGACATGCGGCTGGGAGAACATGTCAGCGACGACGGTTCGAAGCTCGGCCCGGCTGGTGCAGCTCACTCCGAACACGTTCGTCCAGTCCGTCTTCTCGGCGTAGTCGCATACGGCTAGGTCCGGGTCTCTGCGCTCCCAGGCGTTCATCCAGTTCTCCACGGCGGCCTCGACGGCGCGTCGATCCTCGATTCTCATCCGTCGCCAAGCTCAGTCCTGGCCTCCACGAGATCGGGAGTGTCGAAGCCTTCAGTAAACCTCTCGTAGACGCCGCGCAACATGTCGGTCCCGTCGGCTCGTTTCCCCTCTGTTCGCCACAGGCGTGTCAGCCTCGTGGCGGCTCGTAGCTGCGACATCCGAGCCTCCACATCCCCCGAGACATCGAATGCGTTTTGGAACCATGGCTCTGCTTCGTCCGCGCCCGACAGGGCCAGGAGCAGGTCTCCTTTGATCAACGGCAACTCCGGGTACAGGATGTTGACCCGCCCTCCAAACGCCTCGATGGCCTCGTCGATCGGGGCGAGTCCGTCCACCGGCCGACCTCCAAGAGCGAACCCTCTGGCTCTGACCGAGAGCAGAAGCGGCCAGAAGACCGGCGGCGTCGTCAGCCCCTGATACTGGGCGATGCCCCGATCGCTGAGCGCGAGGCCTGGTTCGGGACTGCCCAGGCCTGCCATCGCCACGCCCTGGAGAATGAGCGCGAGGGCCCGCCAGACCTCGTACCCGTATTCCTCGGCGATCTCCAGCACGCTGGTGGCCCGCTCGTAAACCATGTGCCACTCACGCCTCAAGATGTCGAGAAAGCCGACGTGAAACAGTGCGTACGCCTGCGTGAAGGGATGATTCAGCTGTCGCGCCATGGCCAAGCCATTCGAGGCCCGTTCGACGGCTCGGTCGGGAAGGCCCAAGTGCCACAGGTACAACGCCGACGCGGTGTACGGCACCACGCCGGGGCTGGGACCAAGGCGAAGGCGACCGGTTGTGTGCCGCTCGGGGTCGAAGAGATTGATGGCCTGCTCCAGGTGATCCAGTCCAGCCCGAGCGTCGCCCGAAGCCGCGAGGTTCGCTCCCAGCACGAGATGCCCCTCCACCTGAACACCCACGTCGTGATGCTGCTCCGCGAGGTCGAGGAGCTGCCGCCCGACGGCTGCCGCCTTGTCGAACTCGGCTCGGTAGAGGTAGAAGCTGGCGAGACTGCGCAGCACTGGGAACAGCTTCGGCGGTCCGCCCGCTTCCTCCAACAACTCGAGCGCACGGCGATACGCCTCGTCAACCTCCTCGGTGTAACCGCCGATCGCCATGAGGCCTCTGGCCAGACTTGTGCCGAGCGTGATCTTCTCCTGAACGCGATCCGGCGTGGAAGGAACGGCGGACAGCACGCCAAGCAGGTCGCGTGCGATTCCGACGGCCGAGCTGTACCAGCCGCGAGCATCGTGCAGCACCCAGAGCGTGTCGAGGAGCTGGTCGAGACGTTCGAGGTTGCCGGCGCCGACCCAGTACTGCCACGCTGATTGGAGGTTGCCGATCTCGGCTGCCAGCTCGTCGAGCGCCTCGTCCCGGTCCGCTCCTTCGAGCCGACCCCGAGTGCGCAGCGCCAACCCGGAGAAGTATTCCGCATGCGCCCGTCTCGCCGACCTGCTGAGCCCGGCCTCCCCCTCCAGCCGCTCGGTGGCGAATTCTCGGATGGTTTCGAGCATCGACAGCCGGGGCGTACCCGAGTCCTCGATGCTCCGAACGAGGCTCTTGTCCACCAGGGACGCGAGCCGATCGACAACGTCGACATCTCGGAGTCCTTCGATCTGCATCGCGACGCTTTCGACCGCTTCGACCCGTGCAGTCGAGAACACAGAGAGCATGCAAAAGATCGCCTGCTCCTCGGTGTCGAGAAGGTCATAGCTCCACTCGATCGTGCTGGTGAGTGTCTGCTGCCGAGCGGGGAGATCCCGTGCTCCGCTGCGGAGCAGATCGAGTCGGTTCCGCAACCGATCGGTCAAGTCATGCGGTGAGAACAACTTCACGCGTGCGGCGGCGAGCTCGATGGCAAGTGGCAGGCCGTCCAGCCGTGCGCAG
Source organism: Actinomycetota bacterium (assembly GCA_035697085.1). GTDB lineage: Bacteria > Actinomycetota > UBA4738 > UBA4738 > CALAEC01 > DASQUW01. The sequence continues at coordinate 3,255 of DASSDP010000105.1, read as the reverse complement.
ATCTCTGCGACAGCCCCTGCGTTCTCATCGGTCAGCTCGAAGCCGGGCCGAGCTCTCTGGGCTCGCTCGACGAACAGGCGGACGGCTTCGAACCCAGCGACCATATCGGCCGACAGCTTCGTGGACTCGCGTGGTGGAAGAGACAGCGGGGGAACCGAGAACAGGTGCTCCCCGCGCACCCTCAGCGCCTCACGGCTGGTCACCAGAACGCCGACTTGGGGGCACCATTGGAGCAGCTCCGCCACACCGTCGGCCGCATCCATGACCTGCTCGAAATTGTCGAGAAGCAGCAGCATGTGGCGGGTCCCCAACTGTTGCTTCAGCAGATCGAGCGGCGCGTGGCCGTTCGTTCCGGCCAGACCGACGGCTCGCACGATGGCGTCGAAGGCTGCATGCCGGTCACGCATGGGTGAGAGGTCCACGAAGTACAGGCCGTCCTCGAAGCGAGCGGTCTGATCGGCCGCTGCCTGGAGGGCCAGTCTCGTCTTTCCGATCCCGCCCGGGCCGGTGAGTGTCAGGAGCCGCACGCCTGTGGCCTCAAGAAGCTCGCGGATCGCGCCGAGCTCCGCCTCACGGCCGAGGAACTCCGATGCCTGCGTCGGCAGATTGTTCAGACGGGTGAGCGTTGCCAACGGAGGGAAGTCGCTCGCGAGCCGGGGATGCATCACCTGGAAGATTCGCTCGGGCTTCAAGAGGTCCTTGAGCCGGTGCTCTCCGAGATCTCGCAGGGTCACCTCGTCGGCGAGGTCCCGCTCGATCACTGCCCGGGTGCTGTCGGAGACGAGCACCTGGCCGCCGTGTCCGGCGGCGGCGATCCGGGCAGCTCGGTGGACGTCCACGCCGACGTACGAGCCCCCGCCCAGGGTGCCCTCACCGGTATGGAGCCCAATACGGACCCGGACTTCTCCGTTGTCGGGCCATGAGTGTTCCGCCAGCGCCCGTTGGGCCTCGAGTGCGGCGGCCAGAGCCTCGGGTGCCGCTCGGAAGACCACGAAGAAGGAATCACCCTCCATCCCGAAGACGATGCCGCCCGAGCCGGTGAAGGCCTCCCGCAACAGTGCCTGGTGGCTCTCAAGGACCTCCGTATAGCGATCGCCGAGGTGTTGGAGCAGCCGCGTGCTCCCCTCGATGTCGCTGAAAAGGAACGTGACCGTTCCGGTCGGGAGGCCAGACGCATCCGTCACACGGGCTCCTGTCTCGGAGGACCATTATCGCTCCGCGCGCCACTCGAGGCGGAGCCCTGAATCTCGCCGCAAGGTAAGTTGTGGACGCCTGCGCGCAGGCTACTTGATCAATAGCAGCTTAGGGCCAGTTCCCGGAGAGTTCGCGACACGTGGGAGTTCGAATAGTGTCCGGCTGCGACCACAATTCTGCTCTTGTGTGAACCGAGGCTCGTTGAGCGAGCAGAGAGGCGAAGGACCTATTGACGGACTGAGCCTGAGTAGAGGCCCGCCCGCGGGCCGACATCGTCACCTCCGGCGGCTCGCTAGATGAAGATCTCCACGTTTTCGGTCGATTCGCAGGCGTCGGCGGTGTCGGTCCCGGGTCCTCCGTTGGCGAAATCTTCGCCTTCCCCACAGTTCAGAAGGTCATCTCCGCCGCTGCTAATCTCCGCGCCTTCCTGAGCGGGAAAGTTGAACGGATTGTCGTCGTCGCCCTGGAGCTCATCATTTCCCTCGGCTCCATTGATCGTGTCGTCGCCAAGATCCTCGGAATCGGTACCGGGGCCTCCGAAGATCCCGTCTCCGATCGCGTAGTCGGACCCGTCTCCGCTTTCGAGGGTGTCGTCGCCGCCGGTCATCGTGTCGTCGCAGGTCGTGTTGCAGGCCGTGGCGACCCCGTCCTCACCAAATAGGCCATCGCCGACGACGGCCTCCTCGTCACCGTCGCCTCCGTCGACGACGTCAGAGGCACCGGTGAGTACATCGTTACCCTCGGAGCCCTCCAAGGTGTCGCCGGTTACAAAGTCGGCGCCGTCGGACCCGTGCACGACATCGACTCCTCCAGTCAGGTGATCGTCGCCGGAATCGCCGAAGACAAGATCTCCCGCGACGAAGTCGCCGTCCTGGCTGCCATCAATTTCGTCGTTACCTCCGAACGCCGTGTCATTTCCGCTTTCCCCGATAAGCGAATCGCCGGCGGCGTTATCGTCGCCTCTCCCGCCGTCCACGAGGTCATCACCGCCGGCGAGGGTGTCGTCTCCCGCACCTCCAAACAGAGTGTTCGCGCGGATGAAGTCGTCGCCGGAGCCGCCGCTGATCGCGTTGTCGCCGCCGACCAAGGAGTCGTTGCCTCCCAGTCCAAACAGGAGATCCCCACGGAGCACATCGTCGTCGGCGCCTCCGTCGAGCTGGTCGTTGCCTCCCACGATCACGTTATCCGCCCCGGTTCCGAACAGGTAGTCGCCGAACAGGACGTCGTCCCCATTGCCCCCGCCTAGCCGATCGTTGCCTTCCCCTCCGCAGAGCAGATCGTCACCGTTGAGACCAATGATGGTGTCATCTCCCGCGAGACCGTGGATTACGTCGGATCCGTTGGTACCGCGCAGAACGTCGTTGCCGGGGGTCCCGGTGATGGTGGCGGGGGCCCCGGCGCAGATTGGTGGGTCGGCATGTGCGGAGGCCATCACCAATGATTGGAGTGCAAAGACCGAAGTTACTGCAGCAATACGAGAAAGCCTAAGAAGGCCTGGATTCATCGCGGCCACCTCCATTGCTCTGAGACCGAGCTTGTCTTCCAAACAACTTTTACTGGGGCGAGGAAACGCGCCGGTACCTTCGTCAAGTCCATGCATCCCCTCCTTCGCGCGGGGAACGCCGGGACCCGGCGACCTTGTTTGGTTCGGCGCTGCCTGACGATATCGCTCCCGGCCGGACATCGACACCGACGGCCTGGTGGAGCAATTCATCGTCTTGGTGGGGAGCGCTCATCCTCCGCCGGGTCTAGGCCCGCACCCGAAATTGTGCCCAGCATTACCTGGACAAGTCATACGTAATCTGACTTAAGAAATCTGCGAATCGTCAAAAGTGATCCAAGCAGACCCATGGCCCGTCGACCGAGACGACTCGACGGTTCGGCCATGCGCCCCCCCCGAATATTGACCGATCGAGCTTCCGAGGTGGGAATGTGTTCTCTTCTCGAGTTGGCGACCGGATTGTCCTTTCCAGCGTGCGTCGCAACCGTGTCACCAAGGTCAGCACGAGCACTGTTTCCGCAGGTCAGCACGAGTGGACAGGGGGGCTTTTAACCCATGTG
>DASSDP010000104.1:0-4034 GCA_035697085.1 Actinomycetota bacterium | reverse complement strand
CACGGTGAGGCTCACGCCGTCCACGGCGATGGAACCCTTCTCGATGAGGTACCGACCGAGCCCGTCCGGAAGGCGCACGGTCATCGTTGCGGCGCCGTCGTCACGCGCCAGGGACTCGACGGTTCCCACGCCGTCGACGTGTCCCTGAACGAGATGGCCTCCCAGACGGGTCATCAACGTCACGGGGCGTTCCAGATTGACCGGGTCACCGGGCCGGAGATCGCCGAGCGCGGAGCGAGCCAGCGTCTCGGAGACGAGGTCGAAGGCAAGATCGGATTCATGGCACTCGACGACGGTGAGACAGACGCCGTTCACCGCGACCGACGCACCCGCCGTGGCATCGTCGGCGACCGTCCGGCACTCCACGGTCAGCCGCGTTCCCGCCGGGCCCGGTCCGACCGACCGAACCCGGCCGCGTTCCTCAACGATCCCGGTGAACATACGCCACCACCTTGAAGTCACGACCCACACGGGTCACCTCGAAGAGCTCGAGAGGAACCGCGTCACCGATGGTCGCGGTGCCTCCCCCCATCAGCACCGAGGGAGCCGTCTCGCCGCCGACCAGAACCGGGGCGAAGAACAGCACGACCTTGTCCACGAGGTTCCGCTGTACGGCCTCCCATGCGATCGTGGGTCCGCCCTCCATCAGGACGTGCTGCACGTCGCGCTTCCCCAGTTCGGCCAGAAGGTCTTCCAGGGGGATCAGAGCGGATCCGGCATCGTCCAGCACCAGCACTTCTGCTCCGGTCCTTCGCCAGGCGTCCCGCCGCTCTCGGGGAGCTCCCTCACTTGTGGCCACCAACGACGGCGCCAGTCCGTCCGAGAAGATCCTGTGGGTCTCGGGAACGATCCCCCGCCCGTCGACGATGACGCGCAGTTTCGGGCGTCCCCGATAGTCGGGGTCCCGGACGGTGAGAGACGGGTCGTCTCGAAGGGCCGTGCCGGCCCCGACCAGAATGGCGTCGGCCGCCGACCGCATCCTGTGGACCTCGGCCCTGGCTTCCTCCCCGGTGATCCATCTGGAGGAGCCGTCTCGCGCTGCGGCCTTGCCATCCAGGGATGCCGCCATCTTCAACGTGACGAAGGGCAGGCGGGTTCTGACATGCTTGAGGAAAGCCTCGTTCTGTTGTCGCGCCACGTCGGCCAGCGCACCTACTTGAATGTGGACCCCCGCCTGGCGGAGGTGAGCGAAGCCCTCCCCGTTCACCAATGGGTTGGGGTCCTCAAGCGCCGCCATCACTCTGGCCACGCCCGAAGCGGCGACACGCGGAGCGCAGGGTGGCGTGCGGCCGAAGTGGGAGCAGGGCTCCAGGCTCACGTAGAGGTCCGCGCCTCGAGCGGAATCACCCGCGGCGTCCAGGGCCACGATCTCGGCGTGGGGGCGGCCGGGCCCCTCGTGCCATCCCTCCCCCACGATCTCGCCATCCCTGACCACGACGGCGCCGACCAGAGGGTTCGGCGACACCAGGCCCCGTCCCCGTTCTGCCAGCTCCAGCGCCCTGCGCATGTAGACGTCGTCCACGACATCCTTCCAGGGGCGGGGCAAACGAGAGGCAAGACGGCCGACAGGGGCCGTCCGGTTCCTCGTCTCCTCCCATCCGGACTCTCACCGTCGGTCCCGGAATTTCACCGGGTCAACCCCTGAATGGCTTCCAGGGGGTCGCGGACTCTCACCGCCGGTGGGGAATTTCACCCCGCCCCGAAGACGATCTATTCGATTCGGACCAAGTATAGGCCGGAAGGCTAGCCGCGGCGGTCGACGGCGAAGGCGGAGCCCTTCGTCTTCTTGGCGAATTCCTTCAGCTCGCCGGCCACGGTCACGGCCTCTCCGTGGTGGGTGAACGTCCGACGGTCGGTCGTGGCCACCCCGATGGAGATCGACATCAACGGGAACTGCTCGACCTCTTTCCGCCGGTTCTCGATCTCGATGTAGCCCCGCTCTCGATCCTCCTTCTCGTACAGGTCGGGGACGGCTCGATCGAACCTGTCGACGGTCATCTCGCAGATCGGCTCGGCGTGCTCGGGAGGGCAGATGATCACGAAGTCATCGCCGCCGACGTGTCCGACGAAGGCGCCCTCTCCCGCGATCTCCATCGCGGACTCCTGCAGGGCTCGTGCGGTGAACCGGAGAGCTTCGTCGCCTCTGAGAAAACCATAGTGGTCGTTGTAGGCCTTGAAGTTGTCCAGGTCCGCGTAGAGCAGGGCGAACGGCTTCCCCTCCCGGATCAGGAGTTGCAGCTCCTCCTGGATGCGGACGTTCCCCGGGAGGCCGGTGAGCGGCGACAACGCCTTCATCTCCCGGGCCCGGCGGAGGGTCCCCTTCACCCGGGCGACAAGCTCGATGGGGTCGCAGGGCTTGATCACGTAGTCGTCCGCACCGGCGGTGAGGCCGAGCACCTTGTCCACCGAGAGCGCCCGAGCGGTCAGCATGATGATGCTGACGTTCGACGTTCGCTGATCAGCGCGGAGTCGCTGGGCCACCTCGAAGCCGTCCATCTTCGGCATCGTCACGTCGAGCAGAACCAGATCGGGCAAGACCTCGAAGGCCTTGTCGAGCGCCTCCACTCCATCGGCGGCCACGTGCGTCTGAAACCCGTGCGTTCGGAGGTTCAGTTCCACGAACCGGGCGATGTCCGGATCGTCGTCGACGACGAGGATCTTCTCCTCCATCTAGCGTTCCCCTCCGCTTTCCCTGGTGAGCACCGAGAGGCGGCGAGCGGCGTCGGCAGGATCCGAGGCCTTGAAGATCGAGGAGGCCACGGCGAGCACGGTGGCCCCCGCCTCCAGGCAGCGGCGACCCGACTCCTCGTTGATGCCGCCGTCGACCTCCACGTCGACGGTGACGCCGCGCCGATCGATCTCCTCTCGAGCGGCCTCCACCTTGGGCAGCACCTCCTCCATGAAGTCTTGCCCAGCCCATCCCGGACGCACACTCATCACGATCAGGTTATCGATACGGTCGAGATAGGCGAACACATTCTCGACCGGAGTGTCCGGATTGACGGCCATGCCCGCCCGCATCCCCCTGGCTCTGGCCTCGGCGATCACCGCCTCCGGATCGGGAGCGGCTTCCAGGTGGAATGTGACCATGTCGGTGCCGGCCTTGGCGAAGTCGTCGAAAAGGGCCTCCGGGCGCTCGATCATCAGGTGGCAATGGAGCGGGAGTGCGGACATCGGGCGAAGGGATTCAACCACCACAGGCCCGATGGTGAGCGGAGGCACGAAATGCGCGTCCATCACGTCGACATGAACCATGTCGGCATAGGGCTCGACCAACTTGACCTGATCGCCAAGATGGGCGAAATCGGCGGAGAGGATCGACGCGGCGAGCTTTGCCCGGGCCATCGAGGCGGATTCTAGCGGCTCATTTCCGGCGAAACCTGGCTGCGAACATCGCGTCCGTCCCGTGGCGATGGGGCCACAGGCGTGCCCGGAAGTCCTCGCTCCCGTCGGGGTCCCGGAACGGGGCCGGTTCGAGGTCCGGGACACGCTTGACGAGCGTGGTGCAGACGCGCTCCGTCTCGGACGACGGAAACGTGCACACGGAGTAGACGAGAACCCCGCCGGGGCGAAGGAGCGACGCCGCCCCGGCCGCGATCCGGACCTGGAGCCGAGCGAGGGACGCCAGGTCGCTTCGCTGCGGGCGCCACAGGAGCTCCGGGCGCCTCCGGGCGGCCCCGATCCCCGAACACGGAGCATCGACCAAGACTCCGTCCACACCTCCCCGAAGTGCGGGCCGGGCCGCGTCCTGGGCCACAAGGAGCATCCGAACCCCGAGGCGCGACGCCGTCTCCGCCACCCGCCCGAGGCGTTGGACGGACACGTCGGCCGCCACAACGGACCCTGCACGGCAGGCGATATCGGCGGCCTTCCCTCCCGGGGCCGAACACACATCGACGATGCGCTCCCCCGGTTGTGGATCGAGGACATCGACGACCCAGGACGACGCCTCGTCCTGAACGGCGAACCACCCCTCGCGGAAGCCGGGAAGCGCTTCCGGCCGACCTCCCCGCAGCCGGAGCGATGCGGGATGG
>DASSDP010000103.1:0-2897 GCA_035697085.1 Actinomycetota bacterium | reverse complement strand
GCCGGTGTGGAAGGCCGGCTCCATGCTCGTCCCCCGAGCGACCACCACGTACGAGAGGCGACCACCCAACGCTCGGGGGGCCAGCAGAAACCAGCCCGCGACCCCCAGAGCAATGCCGATCGCCGCCGCGGTGAGGCGGAGCGCCCGTCCACGGGACACTCCCTTCGGCCCCCTCGCTACGCTACCGAGACCACGGAGAGCTCATTCGCCGCCGAGACGGTCGCCGGTGGGGACGTCGTCGCGCAGCTCCAGTCGTTTGGAGGCGTGTTCGTGCACGAGTAGTAGGTGCTGCTGCTCGAGACCAGCTTTGCCTTTACCGTGGTGGCCGGGGCACTCAGCGTGAACGTTACAGCGTCTATGTTTGCGGTTTGTCCCGTTCAGGGTGTAGGCGATGTTGCTCACCGTGTAGCCGCTGATCGTCCCCGCCCCCGACCCGGCCGCCGTGCCGGGCACGGTGTTGCTGGCCACCAGGGCGTTCACTGCCGTGGCCACGAGCAGACCGAGCACCAGCGCGCCCGCTAGCCGCAGCCGTCCAATCCGACTCCTTCTGATACGTCCGATCCTCATGGGAATACCTCCTTGGCCGTTCGCTATTTCGCCCATTGCGAAATGTTCACTAGGACAATCGGGGGAATGGCCCGGGTCCTTAAGTCGCCTTGCTTGCCTCCTCGACGGGCGTCCTCAGGCCTGGGGGCCCAGGTGTGGGTGCCAGGGATGATCAGCCTGCTGGGGTTGGTCAGCTCAGCAGGTAGCATTCCGGCTCGTGGAAGGCCGCAGCTCCCGATCAGGGAGCCCCAATCACCGGCATGAGAAGTGAGCGAGTCCATCTTCGAAGCAGCTGGTAACGACCTCTTCGTGCCGACCGAGGCAGCGCTCGGGCCGTGGACGGACACGGCGTTGCACGGCGGTCCCCCGACGATGTTGATGGCCCGAGAGGTGGAACGCTTCCAACCCGACGAGAACATGTTTGTCACGCGCCTCACAGTGGAGCTTCTTCGACCGGTCGGCAGAACTCACCTAGCGATCCGGTGCAGATTGGTCCGTCCTGGTCGCAAGGTTCAGCTTGTCGAGGCCTCTCTCTGGAGCGACGAAAACGAAGTGGCGCGAGCGACCGCGCTGCGCATTCGACGTGCCGACGTTGCCGTGCCGGAAAGCGCTGAACAGCCTCCGCACCTTCTGCCGGAAGCAATGGGCGTGTGGACCGGCTCCTATCGCTCGGGTCCGGCCTATCACGCGGACGGCGTGGAGATTCGGACGGCCCGCGAACACCGCGGCGAGGCTGCGCCGGGCTGGGGTTGGGTCCGGCTCAAGCTCCCGCTCGTCCCGGGCGAGGCGCCCAGCGGACTCGTACGCGTCTGCGCCGCGGCCGATTTTCCCAACGGCATCAGCTACGTTGTCGACCCCCGCAAGATCAGCTACGTCAATCCCGACGTCACCGTTTACGTGCATCGGTTGCCGCTCGGCGAGTGGGTGATGGTGGACGCGCGCACATGGCTTCAGCCGCACGGCTCGGGTTTCGCGGAAGGTGCCCTGTACGACGAGAAGGGCAGGATCGGCCGCAGCATGCAGGGCCTACTTGTCGAAGCGCGCTCGTAACAAGCCGTACCCCGGGTGGATCCTCGCCACGATCTCGAGAGCGGCTTGCAAGCAACGCATCCCCGAGCGTAGCCTCGACCCGAGAGTGGAAAGGAGATCGGGAATGCATCCGAACGAGAAAGTCATGCGCGACGCGGATCAGGCGCAGATCCAAGGGGACTTTGAGGCGTTCGCCTCCTTCTATACCGACGATGTGATCGTCCACATCGCGGGCAACAGCTCCTTTGCGGGAGACCACAAGGGCAAGGATCAGTTTGTCGGGCTGTTCAATCGCTTTCTGGAGCGCACGCCGGAGTATTCGTTCGAGCCGCACGCCTACCTGGCGGACGATGAGCACGGGATCCTCCTTCAGCGGTCGCACTACAAGCGCGGCGATGAAATCCTCGACTCGAACGACGTCTTCGTTTGTCACTTCCGCGACGGGAAGATCTCGGAGTTCTGGATCTCGAGCGACAACCAGTCCGAGGTCGACGCGTTCCTGGGATAGAGGCACCTCCCGGAAAGCTTCCCCGAAGTAGGATTCTGCCATGCCGACTGAAATCGTCACTGAGGTGGAGGACCGCCCTGGCGTCCTCGCCGACATCGGCGAGCTGTTCGGAAAACGCGACATCAACATCACCGCCGCCGCCGCCTTCACCTACGGCGGGAAGGGGTACATCCATTTCGTTGTGGACGACGCCGACCCCGCTGTGGGCCTCCTCAAGGAGTCAGGCTGCAAGATCATCACGGTCCGGGAGGTGCTCTCGGTCTCCCTGGACGACCAGCCCGGGGAACTCGGCCGCTACGCCCGCCGGCTCGCCGACGCCGGCGTCAACATCCTCTCCTTCTACACGGGGGGCTCCTCCGGAGGCGACAAGGAAATCATCATCGCCGTGGACGAGATCGCCGCCGCCCGTGATATCTAGAAAGGAAGGCGTAGGCGTTCACAAGTAAGCCCACCTTGCCTGCGATCCCTCCCCTTCAGTCAGAGACAGCTCAGCTCCGGTATCTTGCCAATCCGAGACGCGAGGTTGTTCGTGATGAGTGATCCAGACGTCGACCGCGAGCAACGGGTGACGCCCCTCGAGCTGTTCTTCGATCTCGTCGTCGTCTTCGCCATCACCCAGGTCACGGGGTACCTCTCCGGCGACCCAACGTGGGGTGGCCTTTTCCGGGGCCTCCTGCTGCTCGGCGCGCTCTGGTGGGCCTGGGCCGCCTACGCCTGGCTGACGAACACCCTCAACCCCGAAGAGGGGGCCGTGCGGCTCGTGGTGTTCGGCGCGATCGGCGCGATGCTCATCGTGTCACTCGCAGTGCCGAAA
>DASSDP010000102.1:0-3483 GCA_035697085.1 Actinomycetota bacterium | reverse complement strand
CCGTACAGCCCGATGTACCTGATGTTCGCTCCGAGGACGGACGCCACGTCGCGGGCTCGACGGCCGGACACCACTGCCACCACTCGAAACGCCGCCGCGAGCCCTTCCAGCGTCGAAGCGGCGTCCTGCACGGGCCGCGCCTCTTCGGGTGACGGGGCGATCTCGGAGAGCGTTCCATCGAAGTCGAGAAGGATCCCCGCCTCCCGGCGATGGGAGGCGATGTCCCGCAGCCGGTCCCGAGGCACGACCGAAAGCCTACCTGGCCTGGTACACTCGCCGCAGGTTGCGCCGCTTTCTCGCTTCCCTCTCCCTGCTGGCAGTTACGGCATGTGCCCCTCATCAGGTCACGCTCTCGTATCACACCGAGGACGGCGACCTCCTCTCGTACGAACTCGAACTGGACGCAGAGATCGAGCGAACGCTATCCGGGCAGACGAGGCACGAGATCGTGAAGGCGGCCTTTCGGATCCAGCAGGAGGTGCTCGACGCTTTGCCGGGGGGACGCACCAGGATCCGGATCACGCTTCGTCCTCACTCGCTCCGGGTGAACGGAACGGGGCGCCGGGTGGGGCGGAATCAGGAGTTCGTCGTCATTACCCGTGCCGATGGCAGCGTGGTGGCGATCGAGGAAGGAGGCGGCGAGACGACGGAGGCGCTGGCCCCGGTCGGGATCGAACGATTGCTCCCCCGGCTGCAGCCGGTCCTGCCGGGAAGGGCCGTCGGCCCCGGCGACACGTGGAGCTCGGAGTCGGCGTTGGAGGACGTGAGCGGCAGATTCTCGTTGGCCCTTCGTTCCCGCCTGGCAGCACTCGGCAGGTCGCGCGGTCACGCCTCCGCATTGCTGCGCACGACCTACACGTCACCCGTGGAGCGCAGGGAGATCTTCGCCAACGCGGTAGCCGACATCGAAGGAAGAGACGTCGGGACGCAGGAAGCGTGGTTCGCTCTCGATGGATTCCTGGTACGCGCGTCCGGTGACTCGGTCGGACGGTATCGGGTTGTGTTTCGTCCCCCCGGGGGTGAGGTCGGGGTGGCTCCCGTGCGCGGGCGGATCCATGTGCGGCTCCACACGGAGATGAGGCTGCTGCCTCAGGTTGCGGGCGTCTAGTGCTCCGCCGCGTAGTCCTCGCCGAGCACCACCGTCACCTGGACATCGGGTTCCAGGTTATTGGTGGCCGGCTCAAGCTTGGCGCCGGGGAACTCTGCCGTCGCCAGGGCCTCAGCGATCGGCTGGGAGTCCGAGGGCCGGAAGAACAGCGTGGTGATCGGGTACGTTCGGGCCGCGTTTCCCACACCGCTGATCTTCACGCCCAGCTGCTCCAGGTTCTGGGCAGTGGCGGCTGCGAGGCCGTCCTCGTTGGTCCCATTCAGAACCTGCACGGTCACACCTTCCAGGCTGATGGGGGCCGCCGGAGACTGCGCCTGTCCCGGAGACGTCGTCGGGCTCACGGTCGTGGGCGAGGACGTCACGTCCGGAGATGGGCTTGACGTGACCGGTATCTGGGTCTGAGCGTCCGTTCCCTCCTCCGGGAAGGCCTTGGTGAGGACGAACACCCCGAGGACGACCGCTGCGATGACCAGCCCCGCTCTCAGGACCGCTGTGGTCACGGAGAAATAGAAGCCCGAACGAGACTCTGGCTCATGGCTCCCGCTCACCCCTCCTCCGGCTCAGTTCTGCAGCCCGAGATGCCTGGCAAATCGCTGCCTTCTGCGGGCCGCCCGAAGCCGACGAAGCCTCTTCACCAACATTGGGTCGTACCCCATCGCTTCGGGAGTGTCGATCAGTCGGTTCAGCAGCTGATAATACCGTGCTGCGGACCACCCGAACTGGTCACGGACGGCCCGCTCCTTCGGGCCGTTCTGCATCCACCAGGTTCGCTCGAAGTCGAGGATCCGCTTGGAGCGCTCGTCGAGTCTGCCCGACTCCTCCATACCCCCCTCGTGGCCGAACCTTCAACATGTTGCGGCTCGACACGAGCATATGCACAACATATGGGAGGGTCAAGGAAATCGGTCTATGGAAACAGGCCACGAGTTTTGTGCGCCTCGGCCACCCTGGAGACGCCGAGGATGGTGGCGGCCTGGCGCATGGTCACCTTCCGATCCTGCGCGAGCTCCAGAACATCGACGTAGGACCTCTCCATGATGGTGCGCAGCCGATCGTTGACCTCGTCCTCGCTCCAGAAATACGCCTGGATGTCCTGCACCCACTCGAAGTACGAAACCGTCACCCCGCCGGCGTTGGCCAGGATGTCCGGAACCACCTGGACTCCCTTCTCAAGGAGGATCTCGTCGGCATCCAGATCCGTGGGGCCGTTCGCGCCCTCGACCACGACCTTGCACTTGAGCCGGTCGGCGTTCTCGGCTGTGATCACGCCCTCGAGAGCGGCAGGGACCAAGACGTCACACTCGAGCTCGAGCAGCTCCTCATTGGTGATCCGCTGCCCGCCTTCGAAGTCGGCGACCGTCCCCGTCTCGGCCTTGTGCGCCGAGAGACCGACGGGGGAGAGGCCACGCTCGTTGTAGACGCCTCCGTGGTGGTCACTCACCGCGACGATCCTGCATCCTTGGTCGGCCAGTAGCTCGACGGCATGCGAGCCCACGTTCCCGTATCCCTGGACCACGATCCGGGCCTCGTCCACCGGCATGGCCAGATTCTTGAGGGTGGCGATCGTCACGTACATGACGCCCCGCGACGTTGCCGCCGCTCGCCCCGCCGATCCACCCACCGAAAGGGGCTTGCCGGTCACCACTCCCGGGACCGAGTACCCCTTGTTCATGGAGTACGTGTCCATGATCCAGGCCATGGCCTGCTCGCCCGTGCCCACGTCGGGCGCGGGAATGTCTTTTTCGGGGCCGATAAGAGGGATGATCTCGATGGCGTACCGACGGGTCAGGCGTTCGAGCTCGCCCATCGAGAGCTCTTTCGGATCGACGACCACACCCCCCTTCGCTCCTCCATACGGGATGCCCACCACGGCGCACTTCCACGTCATCCACATCGCCAGAGCCTTGACCTCGTCAAGGGTGACGTCAGGGTGGTAGCGGATACCCCCCTTCGAGGGTCCGCGTGCCGTGTTGTGGTGCACCCGGTAGCCCGTGAAGACCTTGACGCTTCCATCATCTCGGCGAACCGGAATGGAGACCGCCAGCGCGCGCTTGGGGTTTCGGAGCACCTCGTGGACGTTCGGATCCAGGTTCATGATCTTGGCAGCTTGATCCAGCTGGGCCAGGGCCTGCTCCCACGCATTTCCGCTCACAATGACTCCCTTTGTCCGATCGGGGCTCGAGTCTACTGTACGACCATCAGCCAGTCTCGACGGAGTACCGTGGCACAATTGATTGAACGATGAAGCGCATTCCCCGACTCGGACTCTTCCTGCTGATCCTTTCCCCGTTAGCCTTTCTCCTTGTCACCGACCCGGTTCGAAGGGCTCCGGAACCCCGTCCCTCACCGACGCCGCGGCCAGCGGAGTTCCGAGT
>DASSDP010000101.1:0-3854 GCA_035697085.1 Actinomycetota bacterium | reverse complement strand
GGCGCGGAGTTCGACTGATGGGGGTTCTAAGAGAGTCGCAGTGGATGAGTGACGAGATAGCGAGAGACGTGCGAGAGGAGTCCGCGAGTGCTTGATGTGAATTACTTCGATGAGCTGAGGATCGGGCTGGCGACCGACGATCAGATCCGGGCATGGTCGAACGGCGAGGTCAAGAAGCCGGAGACCATCAACTATCGGACGCTGAAGCCGGAGAAGGACGGGCTGTTCTGCGAGCGCATCTTCGGGCCCACCCGAGACTGGGAGTGCCACTGCGGGAAGTACAAGCGCGTGCGGTTCAAGGGCATCATCTGCGAGCGGTGCGGTGTCGAGATCACCCGGGCCAAGGTTCGCCGGGACCGGATGGGCCACATCGACCTCGCCGCCCACGTCACACACATCTGGTACTTCAAGGGCGTTCCCTCACGTCTCGGATACCTCCTGGACATCGCCCCGAAGGACCTGGAAAAGGTCATCTACTTCGCGGCGTACATCATCACGCGCATCGACGAGGATCGGCGCCACAAGGATCTCCCCAAGATAGAGAAGGAGTTCGCCGACGAGCGCGGCGAGATCGAGGGTCGCCGCGACGAGCAGATCCAGGCACGCCTGAACGACCTCGAGGCCCGGCTGAAGGAGCTCGAGGAAGAGAAGGCCAAGAAAGCCCAGCTCACCGCGGCCCACAAGGAAGCCCAGAAGGAGATCGACAAGATCACCGAGGCGGCTCGGCGCGAGACCGAGCACATCGACGAGGTCCTCTCGGCGTTCAAGGGCCTCTCGGTGAAGCAGCTGGTTGCGGACGACGCCGTGTACCGGAGCCTCCGGGAGCGGTTCGAGGACTACTTCCGGGGCGGGATGGGCGCAGAGGCCATCAAGGATCTTCTGGACGACCTCGATCTGGAGAAGGAGGCCGAGGACCTGCGGGAGACGATCCGCACGGCCAAGGGGACTCGCCGCCAGAAGGCCATCAAGCGTCTGAAGGTGGCCTCGAACTTCATCGGCACCAAGAACTCGCCCCTCGGGATGGTCCTGAAGGCCATTCCGGTGATCCCTCCTGACCTTCGGCCGATGGTCCAGCTCGACGGGGGGCGGTTCGCCACGTCCGACCTCAACGACCTGTACCGCCGGGTTATCAACCGGAACAACCGGCTGAAGCGCCTGATCGACCTCCAGGCTCCGGAGATCATCGTGAACAACGAGAAGCGGATGCTTCAGGAGGCCGTGGACGCGCTGTTCGACAACGGACGCCGCGGGCGACCGGTGACGGGCCCGGGGAACCGGCCGCTGAAGTCGCTCTCCGACATGCTCAAGGGCAAGCAGGGCCGGTTCCGCCAGAACCTCCTGGGCAAGCGAGTGGACTACTCGGGCCGTTCTGTGATCGTCGTGGGTCCGAACCTCCGCCTGCATCAGTGCGGTCTTCCGAAGCAGATGGCCCTGGAGCTCTTCAAGCCCTTCGTGATGAAGCGGCTCGTGGACCAGAACCTGGCTCAGAACATCAAGAGCGCCAAGCGGATGGTCGAACGGGCTCGCCGCGAGGTGTGGGACGTCCTCGAGGAAGTCATCAAGGACCACCCTGTGCTCCTGAACCGGGCCCCGACCCTGCACCGACTGGGTATCCAGGCGTTCGAGCCGGTGCTGGTTGAGGGGAAGGCCATCCAGATCCACCCGCTCGTGTGCACCGCGTTCAACGCGGACTTCGACGGCGACCAGATGGCCGTGCACCTGCCGCTGTCTGCGGAGGCTCAGGCCGAGGCCAGGATCCTGATGCTGTCCACCAACAACATCCTGTCGCCGGCGCACGGCCGCCCCATCGCCACGCCGACCCAGGACATGGTGCTCGGCATCTACTACCTGACGCTGGCGGACGCTCCGCCCGAGTCCAATGAAGGCGTTCCGCGGTTCGTGAGTCCGGCCGAGACCCTGATGGCCCTCGATTCGGGCGCCGTGAAGCTCCACGACTGGATCAGGATCCGGCTGCCCGGAAAGGCCCTCTCAGAGGAGGATGCGGCCGCGGCAGCGGACGGCAACGGCGCCGGATCGCTTCTTCTCACCACGGTGGGAAGGGTCATCCTCAACGAGGCATTTCCGCCCGAGTTCCCGTACGTGAACCACCACGTGATGAAGGGTGAGCTGAGCGCGCTCGTGGACATCTGCGTCCATCAGTTCCCGCGCTCCCAGGTCGGAACGATCCTGGACAACCTCAAGCACCTGGGCTTCCACTACGCCACCCGGGCAGGAGTGACCATCGGCGTGGACGACGTCAACACTCCCCAGGCCAAGAGGAAGATCCTCGATGACTACGAGAAGCGGGCCCTGAAGGTGGAGAACCAGTACCACCGGGGCATCATCACCGACGACGAGCGCCGTCAGGAGCTGATCGAGATCTGGACCGAGGCCACCGACAAGGTCAAGGAGGCCATGGAGAGCGAGTTCACCATCCGCAACCCGATCTACATGATGGCGAACTCGGGTGCCCGAGGAAACATCATGCAGATCAGGCAGATCGCCGGGATGCGCGGGCTGGTGGCGAACCCCAAGGGGGAGATCATCCCCCGGCCGATCAAGGCGAACTTCCGCGAGGGTCTGTCCGTGCTGGAGTACTTCATCTCCACGCACGGCGCCCGGAAGGGACTGGCCGATACCGCTCTGCGAACGGCGGACTCGGGATACCTCACCCGTCGCCTCGTGGATGTCTCCCAGGAGGTCATCATCCGGGAAGAGGACTGCGGCACCGACAAGGGCATCCCCGTCCAGGTGACAGTGGAAACTCCCTCCGGCGAGCGAGCGGCATCCCCGTTCGTCGACACACGCGTGTTCGGACGGGTCCTGGCCGAGGACGTCAGGGTCAACCGGGCGAAGGTCGCTTCGGCCGGAACCGAGATCACCGACCTGGTTCGCGATGCCCTGGTCGAGGCGGGCGCCGACGTGGTCTACGTTCGCTCCGTGCTCACGTGCGACGCGATCTACGGCGTCTGCCAGGCCTGCTACGGCCGAAGCATGGCGTCGGGCCGTCTCGTGGACATCGGTGAGGCGGTCGGAATCATCGCCGCACAGTCGATCGGAGAGCCCGGGACGCAGCTGACCATGCGGACGTTCCACACGGGAGGCGTGGCCGGAGAGGACATCACCCACGGCCTGCCCCGCGTGGTCGAGGTGTTCGAGGCCCGCCGGCCCAAGGGTGAAGCTCAGATCACCGAGCTCTCGGGAAGCGTCCAGATCGAAGAGGACGACGAGAAGAAGGTTCGCCGCATCACCGTCACCGCTGATGACGCGGAGCAGGTCCAGTACGCGGTCTCGCTCCGGGCTCGCGTGGCGGTGGACGACGGCGAGACCGTTTCCGTCGGCCAGCAGCTCACCGAGGGTTCGGTCAATCCTCACGAGAAGCTGCGGGTCGAGGGGGTCCAGGCGGTCCAGCTGCACCTGGTGGATGAGGTCCAGGGGGTCTACCGGAGCCAGGGCGTGACCATCCACGACAAGCACATCGAGCTGATCATTCGGCAGATGCTGCGGAAGGTGCACATCCTGGAGCCCGGGGACACGGAGTTCCTTCCCGGGGAGCTGGTGGATCGGAGGCGGTTCGAAGAGAAGAACGCCGAGGTCGTTGAGGCCGGGGGAGACCCGGCGTCCGCCCGTCCCATCCTGATGGGCATCACCAAGGCGTCCCTGGCGACCGACTCCTGGCTTTCGGCTGCGTCGTTCCAGGAGACCACCCGGGTCCTGACCGACGCCGCCATCAGCGCCAAGTCGGATCCGCTGCTCGGGCTGAAGGAGAACGTCATCATCGGGAAGGTGATCCCCGCGGGCACAGGGATGAGCCGGTACCGGAACATCCTGTCGCGGATCCGCCCCGAAGCCAT
>DASSDP010000100.1:0-2457 GCA_035697085.1 Actinomycetota bacterium | reverse complement strand
GACGGGCCGGCGGCGATCCGGGATGCGGCGATCCTGGAGACGCTGTACGGCGCCGGGCTCCGCATCTCCGAGCTCGTGGCTCTGGACGTGGACGACATCGATCTCGAGGAGGGAAGCCTCCGGGCGTTCGGGAAAGGATCGAAGGAGCGAGTCGTCCCGCTGGGGCGCTACGCGGTCAAGGCACTGAAGCGGTACCTGACTCGCAGCCGTCCAGCGATGGCCGCCCAACGATCCCGGGCCGCGCTCTTCCTCAACCAGCGGGGAGGACGCCTCACCCGTCAGGGGTGCACCAACATCGTGAAGAAGATGGCCAAGAGAGCCGGCCTCCGAAAGCGCGTCACGCCCCACATGCTCCGGCACTCGTTCGCCACGCACCTTCTCGAGGGCGGGGCCGACGTGCGCGTGGTTCAGGAGCTTCTCGGCCACGCGAGCGTGGCCACGACACAGGTGTACACCCTGGTCACGGGAAAGATGCTCCGGGAGGTGTATCTAACGTCGCATCCCCGAGCCCATCGTGCCGCCGGTCCCAAGGCCTCAGGCGGCCAATAGAAGGCGTCCGAGAGGAGTCACGTGGATCCGGAAGACATCGCCCGATTTCGAGAGACGCTCGAACAGGAGCGGCGCCTGCTGCGTGCGCAGCTCGTGGAGCACGGCGCCGACCCCGACCGGCCGAGCTCGCTGGGGCTCGACTTCGAACGAGGTTTCGCCGACAGCGCCCAGACGACCGCGGAGCGAGACCGGCTCCTGTCGGTGATCGACAACCTGCGACAGACGCTGGCCGATGTCGACCACGCGCTGGAGAAGATGGACAAGGGATCCGGGTACGGCGTGTGCGAGCGATGCGGGAACGACATCGGCAGGGAGCGGCTGGAGGCCCTCCCGTGGGCCCGGCTGTGCATCTCCTGCAAGCAGGAGCGTCGGTGAAGGTCCTGATCCTCGTGTGCGACTCGTTCGGCGTGGGGGAAGCCCCCGATGCGGCGGCCTACGGAGACGAGGGATCCGACACGATCGGCAACACCGCGCGGGTCGTCGGTGGGATCGATGCGCCGAACCTGGCGGAGCTCGGCTTGGGACGGCTCACGACCGCCCCGGGGATCGAGCCGATGGCCCGTCCGGGGACGGCGCACGGAAAGATGGCCGAGCGCTCCGCGGGGAAAGACACCACCACCGGCCACTGGGAGCTGTGCGGGCTGATCCTGGAACGACCCTTCCCCACGTACCCCGAGGGGTTCCCGAGCGAGGTCATCGAGGCGTTCGAGCGTGCGATCGGGCGTCCCGTGCTCGGAAACCGGGCGGCCTCCGGGACGGAGATCATCGAGGAGCTCGGTGAGGAGCACCTACGCACCGGACGGCCCATCGTGTACACCAGCGCGGACTCCGTGTTTCAGATCGCCGCGAACAAGGATGTGGTCCCTCTGGAAACGCTGTACGAATGGTGTCGCGCCGCTCGAGCCCTCCTTCAGGGGGAGCATCTGGTCGGACGGGTGATCGCCCGGCCGTTCGAGGGCGAGCCGGGCGCGTTCGTCCGGACGCACGAGCGGCGAGACTTCTCGGTGGAACCGCCGGGGCCCACATATCTCGACCGGGCGCTGTCGGAGGGCATCCCCGTCCACGGCGTGGGGAAGATCCCCGACATCTTCGCCGGCCGCGGCCTGAAGGACGCTCGCCACTCCGAGTCCAACGAGCACGGGATCGATCTGACGCTCTCGTATCTCTCCGGCGATGAGCCGATCCTGGTGATGACGAACCTCGTGGACTTCGACACCAAGTACGGGCATCGAAACGACCCCGAAGGATACGCGCGGTGTGTGGAAGCCTTCGATCGCCGCCTGCCCGAGCTGGTCACTGCGGTGGGGGAGGGTCTTCTGTTCCTCACCGGTGATCACGGCTGCGATCCCACGGATGTGTCGACCGATCACACCCGCGAATACGTGCCGGCGTTAGTCGCGGGAGGAGCACTCGGAGGTCGCGAGGCCGTGGATCTCGGCGTCCGCGAGACGTTCGCCGACCTCGGTGCGACCGTCGCCGAGGCTCTCGGCGTCGATGGGTACGGCCTGGAGGGTTCGAGCTTTCTCCGTGAGCTCGGTCTGACCTGATCATGGATTTCCGCGACGTGGTGGCGGCGAAACGCGACGGCGCCGCGCTTTCCGAGGAGGACATCCGGGCGTTCGTTCTGGCGTTCGCCCGAGGGGAGATCCCCGAGCACCTCGCGGCGGCCTTCCTCATGGCCGTGTTCATCAGGGGAATGGACTCGAAGGAGACGCTTGCGCTCACGTCGGCGATGGTCGAGTCGGGAGCGACCCTGCCGCTTCGAAGCGTGGCGCGGCCCAAGGTCGACAAGCATTCCACTGGAGGCGTGGCCGACGGCGTCACCCTGGTGTTCGCGCCGCTGGCCGCGTCGCTCGGCCTCGCCGTGGCGAAGCTCTCCGGACGCGGGCTGGGTCACACCGGTGGCAC
>DASSDP010000099.1:0-5430 GCA_035697085.1 Actinomycetota bacterium | reverse complement strand
CCGAAGCCGAGCGCCACCCCGGCGATGCCGGCCCCCGCAAGGAGCGGTCCGAGATTGACACCCACGTTGCCGAGCACCAGGAGGAGGGCGATCGTCCAGATGCTCACCTGCACCGTGTACGAGAGCGCCTGGGTGAGCGTGGCGGCGCGCTGGAGGTTGCGCTGCTCCTCGGTGACCGGCCCCTCGCCTTCGATGCGCCGCTGCATCCGTCGTACAGCAACCCTTGCGACCATGGACAGGGTGATCGCGGCCACCAACACGACCAGGATCGGGATTCGGTCGAGGAACCACTCGCCGATGTCGACGCCGCCGGAGCCGGAACCGCCCGGCATCAACGTCGATGGGCGCCGCGGCGGCGGGTGGTGCCCAGGGTCAACAGGGCCGCGACCAGGGCCACGAATATCCCGATCAGCAGGCCCATGGGCGGACCGTCGGCTCGATCTGCGGGCGTTGCTACGGGCGAGTCTTCCGACGGTACCGTCGTCGTGGGCGCGGACGGAGGTGCCGTCGGCGAGGTGATCTGACCCGAAACCTGGATGTCGCCCGCGGGTACCGTCACCCGATCCACTCCGTCCGTCGCCGTGATCTGAAGGCTATACGTTCCCGCGGCGATGGCCGGGATCCGTTCGCGCACACCGACCGGGCCTTTCTCCTTCGGCCGCCAATGCGTCGACGCAACCACGACCCCCCCCTGCACAAACTCCAGTCGGATTGCAGCGTTCTTCGAGATCTCGACGCGAGCCCGAACTCGGCCATCGGCTACCTTTGTCGCCTCAGCCGTCACCAGGAGTACCGGCTCCGGCTCGGTGCCGTTCGACAAGCGAATGCGGCGCTCCCCGGTGACCAGCCAGGGCGCCGACGGAACGGTCTTCGCGCCGGAGACATCGGCAGTGTTGGACGGCACCACGGTGATCGACTTCAGATCTTCGGCGATGAGCACTCGAATGGTGCTCGGAACGTCGATCGATGTGGGTCGAAGGCCGCCGTAATACGCGGCGAGGATGTCGGAATAGGAAAGTCCTCGGTCCGCCTTGCCCTTCGCACCCCACTGGACCATTCCCACGCCGTGCCCCCACCCTCGTCCGTCGAGCACGAGGGCCGATCCATCCTGGCTGGCCTCGTACCAGTCGGACGGGACGGTCTGAGGAAGCCGGTATCCGTCCGCCTCGCTGGTCGGGTAATCCTGATCAAGGCAGGAGGCAATGCCGTTGAGCTCGTCGCGGAGGTCTTCTCTCGCCAGCGAGATCGTCGTCGCTCCGCCCTGAATGACGACGGCTTCTCCCTTTCCCGACACCTTCTTGATGGGGCCTCCGCCCCATGCTCCCGCCGCCTTGAGGAACCGAGCCAGATCGTCGAACGGCAGTCGGACGCTCCAGCGAGCCAGGGGGGACTCGCCGTCGTCCTCCTCGACGATCCCCCGAAGGTAGGGAAGCGCCTCACCTCCGAACACCTCCTCGTTCGGATACGTCCGGCCGTTCGATGTGGAGGAGTAGAACGTGATGGCGGGGCGTCCTCCGTGGAGCAGGACCTGACCCTCGGTCTCCTCCACCGCCTTCACCCAACGACTCCCCCATGCTCCGGCTTCCACCCCCATGCCCAGATACACCTGGCAGGCCTGGGAAGCGCAGAGGTCGTAGCCGAGAGCTCGTCCCTCAGACGAGCCCGCCTCGAGCCGGTTCATCGCGTACGTCCGCGCCGCGACCACCTGCGCCTTCAGTGCTTCCAGAGGCCACGCGCGGGGAACCTCTGCGATTCCCTTGACGTAGTCCTCGAATCCCAGCTCGCCGATGAGGTACAGACTGCCGTCGCCAGATCGAGCCACTTCAATCGTCCCGCGGAATCTGGCGTGAAGGACCGGCTGGACCGCGTTCACGCAGCTTGATTCCACCTCGGGGTACTCACCGTGCACGAGGAGCGACTGGCCCGGCGGGGCCGTGAACCGGAACTGCCGCTTGGGTCCGGCCAGGGCCCGCTCTGCGTCGATCGGGGTCAAGAGCATGCCGGCCACCGCGGCGACCACGAGGATGGAAGAAGACACGCGAGGGGACATCCCTTCCAACCGTACCAGACGGGTTAGACGACCCTGCGGATGCCTCGGCGAAGTCGGTTGGCGCTGATCACGCCGTTCCATTCGAACGCCAGCGAGCCGCTTCGATCGTAGATGACGGTGATCGGCTGGCCGATGTAGCCCAGGCCGTCGCGGATCTCGCCACGCGGGTCGAAGACGTGCGGGTATCTCCAGTCGTATTGAAGGATGAATTCCCGGGCTGCTTCCCGCTCGTCCAGGATGTCGATCCCGAGGAACTGCACCCGGCCTTCGAACTCCTGGGACACCTCGGCGAGATCGGGGGCTTCCTCCATACACGGCGGACACCACGAGCCCCACACGTTCACCACCACGGGTGTGCCCCGGAGTTCTGTGAGCAGCGACCGGAACGTCGCCAGGTCGTATTGCGGAAGCGCCAGTCGATCCGAGGGGAGGAGCGACTCGCTCGCACGGTCCGGACGGCTCCCTTCGCCCAGTTCGCCGGCTTCCTGCCCACAGGCGGTGAGGACCGCCACGGCCGTGAAAAGGAGCGCGACCGGCTTTCGCATCCCTTCAATGCTACTGCGATGGATTGCCCTGGCGGTGGCGTGACGAACCCTGCGTATAATCCCGCCGATCACTCGTGCCGGATCCCCCTGGACGGAAAGCGCTCTCTCTCACCTCGGCTCTGAGTGAATTCGGCGGTTGGGCGAAGCGTTCGCTGCCGGCACTCAGAGCTCTTGGAGTGACCACGGTGGCGGACCTCCTCCATCACTACCCTCGCCGGTATATCGACCGTTCGGACGTGGCGAAGATCGGGGATCTGCGCATCGGTCAGGAGGCCACGTTCATCGCCACGGTGAGGAAGGTCCGTCGTGCCTTCACTCGACGGCGGCAGGTCATCGTCACCGTGACGGTGTGGGATGGGACGGGCTACATCGACCTGTCGTGGTTCAACCAGGCCTGGCCGGCCACGCGATTCAGGGAGGGACAGGAGGTGGCCGTCTCCGGAAAGACGGGCGCGTTCCGGGGCCGGCTCCGGGTCCAGAATCCCGCGGTCGAGATCCTCAAGGGTGGCGAGGCGGATCAGGTGCACACGGGCCGCATCGTGCCGGTCCACCCAGCGGCGGAAGGCGTGAGCACCGGGACCATTCGTCGGCTCGTCCACGATGCATTGCGGAGGGTTCGCAGCGTCCCGGATTCCGTCCCGGCCGATGTTCGGAAGCGCCACGATCTCCTCCCCCTGTCCGAGGCGCTGTCGCACATCCATTTTCCCGACCATCCAGGCGACATCCACCGGGCGCGGGAGCGACTCAAGTTCGACGAACTCTTCTTTCTTGAGCTGGGCGTGGCGTTCCGCAAGCACCGAGTCGAGGCGGAGACGAGGGGAGTGCCCCACGACCCCACCGGCGAGCTCGCCGAACGGTTCGTCGCCGTGCTTCCGTTCGAGCTCACGTCGGCCCAGCGGCGGGCCATTGACGAGGTGGCGAAAGACATGGCCGCTCCGAGGCCGATGAACAGACTTCTCCAGGGCGACGTCGGATCGGGAAAGACGGTGATCGCCCTGCACGCGTGTCTCATCGCGATCCAGTCGGGTCATCAGGCGGCCATCATGGCCCCGACCGAGGTGCTGGCCGGGCAACACCTGCGCAAGGCCGAGGAGTTGCTGGGACCGTTGGGAGCCCGGCGCTACGGGAGGTCGGGAGACGAAGGGAGCCGGAACCAGGCAAACCTGTTCTCTGAATCCGAGGCTCACGGCGCTCCGACATACGCCCTCCTGACGGCGTCCGTCACCGGAAAGGAACGGGAGCGGGTCAACGAGGGTGTCGGCTCCGGAGACGTCGACCTTCTCGTCGGAACCCATGCTCTCGTCCAGCAGACGGTGGCGTTCAAAGACCTGTCCCTCGCCGTCATCGACGAACAGCACCGATTCGGGCTCCACCAACGCATCGCCCTGAAGGAGAAGGGGCCTCATCCGGATGTCCTCATCATGACCGCCACGCCGATACCCAGGACCCTGGCGCTCACCTACTACGGCGATCTGGACGTCTCGGTGCTGGATGAGATGCCTCCCGGCCGCCAGCCGGCCACGACCCGTGTGGCCCGCACTGATGAGCAGAGACAGAAGGCCTACGACCTGGTGCGCGAGCAGGTCGGAGAAGGCCGGCAGGCCTTCGTCGTGTGCGCGGCCATCGACGAGGAGAACCGCCTCGAGGTGAAGGCCGCCGAGAAGGAGGCCGATCGGTTGGCCACCGAGGTGTTTCCTGACCTCCGCATCGCCCTGCTCCACGGGAGGATGCGCCCGAAGGAGAAGGATCGGGTGATGGAAT
This sequence comes from Actinomycetota bacterium, assembly GCA_035697085.1. Lineage (GTDB taxonomy): Bacteria > Actinomycetota > UBA4738 > UBA4738 > CALAEC01 > DASQUW01. The sequence continues at coordinate 1,074 of DASSDP010000099.1, read as the reverse complement.
CGTTCCGCGCGGGTGAAGCCCATCTGCTCATCTCCACGACGGTCATCGAGGTCGGGGTCGACGTTCCCAACGCAACCGTGATGCTGGTGGAGAACGCGGAGCGGTTCGGCCTGGCCCAGTTGCATCAGCTCAGAGGACGGATCGGGCGGAGCGGTCATCCGTCGTGGTGCGTGCTCTTCGACGAATCCAGTCCGGAGAACGAGGAAGCCAGGGGCCGGATCGAGGCGGTGGCAAAAACCTCGGACGGGTTCGAGCTCGCCGACGAGGACCTCCGGCTGCGCGGGGAGGGAACGCTCTTCGACATCCGCCAGTCGGGGATGCCAGACCTCCGGCTCGCTCGCCTTGCGTACGACACGGACCTGGTCAGGCTGGCACGTACCGAAGCGTTCTCGCTGATCGAGTCGGATCCCGATCTCTCCGGCCATCAGAAGCTGCGAGCCGAGATGCAGCGGAGGTTCGCGGACTCCATCGACTGGCTCTTCCACTCCTGACCCGAGATGAGGGTCATCGCCGGCGAGGCCAAGGGCACCCGGCTGGCGCGGCCCCCGGGAGGGACTCGTCCGGTCTCCGATCGGGCCCGGGAGGGGTTGTTCGCCGCGCTGGGAGACCTGGTCGTGGACGCCCGGTGCCTGGATCTCTATGCCGGAACCGGAGCGGTGGGGATCGAGGCACTCTCCCGAGGGGCCGGCCATTGCGTGTTCGTGGACTCCAGCGCCCCAGCTATCCGGACGATCCGAGAGAATCTGTCACGGACCGGGTTCACGGAGCGTTCCGCGGTTCACAGGGCGGACGCGAGGAGGTTCCTCGCACGCCCCTCCGGTCCGTTCGATCTCGCATTCGTCGACCCACCGTACGATCTCCCGAAGGAACGGCTGCGATCGACTCTGGCCGCCCTCGTGTCCAGATTAGAAACAGATGCACTATTCGTCCTGACCAGGCCATCCCGGAGTTCCATCGATGTCATTCCGGTAGACTTTGACGTCGTACGGCGCCTGATCTACGGAGATACCCTCGTTTTGGTCTGTCGGGAGGACTCATGAGCCTGACCGCCCTCTGCCCGGGGACATTCGACCC